>CAMCXM010000082.1 GCA_945883425.1 Spirosoma fluviale | reverse complement strand
GCTCAGACCAGAACCGACTCCCTGGTTAAAATCAATATCAGTACTTTTAATCCAAATCGGATTCCCATCAGAATCAAATTTATTGAAAATAATACCCATCTGTTTTCCAAAAACATTTCCAGTGTCGGATGCGTAATAAGCGTTTTGATCGCTGCAATACCCAGAGAAATATATGTTATTATACAAATCCGATGAGACAGAAGTGAAAGAAGATGATGTGGCAGAAAACAAAATCTGACTCCATAATAAATTGCCTTCATCATCTAACTTTGCAATCCAACCATTATCACTAGTGGTATTTAAAGGGTTTCTCTGATAGGTAACCTTATTTGAATCTAAAAATAGGGTATCTCTGAATGAGCCAACAGCAATTACATTGTTGTCATTGTCCAATGCAATGTTTTTGAATACAACATCCTGTTCCAAACTATGATAAAAATTTCTGGCCCAAAGAGGCTGAAAACTTGAATCTAACTTTAGAATATAACCATTGTAATTTAAGCCAATATTTTTTAACCTGAAGGAAGAATTATCACTCCTTTTAAATTCAAATTCTCCAAGGTAATTTCCACTTATATAAACTTCTCCATTTTTGTCACATATAAGATTCTCGCAAAAAATTCTGTTTTGCAAAGAATTTGATTGAGATGAAAATAATTTTTTATTGATTATTTGTCCATTTTTTGAAATTGAAATGAGCTTCAAATGCCCTAAAATCTCTGCACCAATTGGAAACTCAAAATCCTCAGGCTCAAAAGTTACAATTGAATTTGAAACTATTAAGATATTTCCATGATTATCAATTTGAATTTTTGGATCGCCTACATCGGAATATTCAATGTAATATTCATCGCTTACTTTCTTCCATACTACTTTACCTGTTCTATCCAGTTTAACCAGCCAAAGGCGAGTAGCTCCAGAAGTTGTGTTATTAATCCTGACCATCAAGGAATCTCCTGCAAAAACGGAGTCTAAAAACTCTCCTGCCAAATAGGTATTTCCCTCACTATCGGTTGCGCAGCTTCTCCAACGAGCACTTAATGAACCACTTCCGCCCGATACTCCCTTGAATTCGAAAGTCTGACCATATCCGACTGATATTGCAATAAAGAGCAAAAGCACATTCAGCAGATATTTTTTCATGGTAAAAAATTAGGGCAGGAGTTCTCCTGCCCTAATCATATTAAACTACAACTTAATGAATTTCTTTGTTTGAATACTTGACCCTGACTTAATGGTACAAAGGTATGTACCCGGTACAAGAACTTTGGTCTGAATACTGACCGATGCATATCTGGCTGATTCCATCAAGATGACCTTTCCTCCTATTTCACGAATGAGGACTAATCTTTCCTGATCTTCGTTTTCAAACTTCAGATTCAGAACATAATCTACCGGATTGGGTGCAAGTTCAAATTTACCATCAAGGCCGGTTTCAAGGGCATATTTGGTTGAATTTCCATTTCCCGGTCCAGGAGGAAGGATACATGCCAGGTCAGCTGCCGTAACATTGAAAGTCCTGGTTTGGGGAGTAAAATTCTCACAATTTGCGGTACATGGACCACTGCACAGGCCATTACTATTCTGAACTATGGCACAAGTAAGTGTTCCAGGAGTGTTAACAGTAACGGTGAATAGCCCACAACCTGTGGATGCGCCTACAAAAGCAGCAGGACCTGAGCTATGGGTCCAGGTGTATGTATAATTGGTCGAAACACAGCCAGCTGCCGGAAAACCTGGTGCCATCATCCGGAATTGTCCACAGTTGTTGGTTGCTGGTGAAGGTATAACCCGTGTCACATTGAATCCATAATTGGCATTTGGAGCTACCCTAAGCTGATTGATGAAATTGATTGCACCACCCGAGCAGGTGACATTGGATAATCCAAGATTGTACAGAGTTGTTCCGCCAATTGAATTTGTAGTGAATGTCAGCTGATTTGATGTTGGATTAAAATTAGCATTGCTTGTCAGGCCTGCCGGTGAAATAGAGATATTACTATTGGAAACTGAACCGACTGGAACTGTGCCATTAAGCTGGAATGTGTATTGTGTATTTTGAAGAAGGCAGATAACTCCTGCGTTGGCCGGCGGGCAGTTTGTACATGTTAGAGTATTGCTTGCTGTTAAACCTCTTCGCAGGGTGAACGTGGCGGATGTATTTCCACAGGTGGATCCCGGAACCGTACCGGTAATGGTCACTGTTCCAATTGCGGACCCGGATGGCTCCAGTCTCCAACTGACTCCGCCTGCCAGTGGAACAAATGAAATACCCGAAGAGGTTGCGGTATAGATAACTCCTGGTTCAGGGCTGGTTACAGACAGTGTGCATTGGCTCGCAACACCTGTACTACCCGCATTCAAGCAAATGGAAGGGGCAATGGTTCCATTGCCCGTAAGTCCTGAATAATCGGCTCCTTGTGCGGATACACTAAGGTTAAATATTCCCGCTTTTCTTGAAACAGCACGGGGTTGTGAATTCAAATTGTTACAACCGGTTCCCGGCACTCCATTTGCTACGTCAGCAGTACTTGAACCAGGTGAAACCAAAACATTTCCGTTAAAAAAAGTAGGGCCTACTGTCCATGTGCGGCTGGAATTATCTCCTGCTAAGTAGCCAGGTGTAGTAAACCCGGTAGGTGCTGTCCACCTGTAGTTATTATCTAATCCTATTCCCGCAATTAAATTCCGGCTAAAGTCTGGTGCAATGGAGTATGACACCAGTTCCCCGATGGCCACACAAGCTGGTCCTGCGATCTGTGTAGTTGGCAATGGACTCGCCTTTTTAAAAACATCCAGCGTTGCGAAACCTTTGCATCCGCAGGCACCTGTTGATGTTGAATATGAGATCGTCAATCGGCCTTTTCCATATTGAAATGGTGGTGCGGTACTCACATTACTTCTAATAGTAACACTGTTTCCTGTCGATGAACCATTGATTGCGATATCTCCAGCGACCGACCAACCTATCCCAGTGATGGTAGCCCCATTGGTTATGGTAAAAACTGGTGTAATTGTGGTCACACTGCAGTTGGCTGTGCTTGTACTGCACTGAGGCAGACAAATTCGAGGAGCTCCTGCTCCCGTATTGGTCAGGGGAGCAGTAGGTGCCGATGATGTAAATCTCACAGTAACTCCCGGGCAATTTTGATACGGAGGTGTTTGCGCTTTCAGATTAAAAGGCAAAGACAAAAGCCCGATTATTGAAAATAAGGTTAAGACATGATACTTGAATGTTCTCATAGGATCAGAAATTATTCATTTTGTTACTTTCCATTAATCCCGGAAAGAATTGGGGATCTGCCTGGTCCAGCTCAAAGACAGAAATCAGCTCAAAAGACCAGTCTCAAAATAATTCCATACCTTAGTGGCCTCTGACGCGGTGGGGTACAGATTATTGTGGGTTTGTTCTTTTGGGAACGGCCTGCCAGCAATCTCCCGTTGCAGGCAAGCTCGTCCTCTGGGCGGGCTTGTTTTTTTTATTGGATTCTGCGGTTTTTCTCTTTGATTATTTTAATGTCCAACGATTGATATTCATTTGAGGATTGCTACACATATTCCGTTTCCCTGATTCGAAACCGTTCCCACACACTGCCGGAACTTTTAGAAAGAAGGCCCCATTTATCAGGACCAGATCGCTCCGATGGACATCGGCTTTAGCGGATCTGATTTGCACAGTCCACCCAAAACAGAATTCGATTGAAAGGTCAGTCCTTGTCATATGTCGGTGTTAATGGTCCCGGAAAACGAATGTGCTTTTGTTCCGTCAAATGTATCAGGAGCCGATTCTCCGCAATGGTTAAATGTGCAGGCGTGTAGTCTTATTATTCCAGCGTGTATTAATCGGTTGTAAGGCTTTGTGTAATGTTGCGGGAGGAAATATCGCTTCCTGAAAAATCAACTGGTCATGAAACTGTATGGGTTAATCCTGATGTGCTGCTTGGGGCTTGTATTCTCTTCCTCCCCTCATGCTCAATCGTTTGGTATCCAAAACATCAACATCACCAAAGGTCTGATCAGCAATTCGGTATGGGGAATCACGCAGGACAAGGACGGATACATGTGGATCGCCAGTTCCAACGGCATCCAGCGATTCGATGGTAAAAACTTTAAATCCTTTTCGCAGAGAGATGGCCTGGCCGATTCGGAAGCACTGGACTTTTTTAGAAACAATGTCACTGGGGAAATCTATGTGCAGGTGTATCCAGGAAAGGCCTCCGTGTTGAAAGACGGAAAAATAGACCCCATAAAAAGCAAGAGACTCGAAGCGCTGTATTCGTCCCGGAGTATTTTGAACATTACGGTCAATTCTGCCCGAAAAACACTTTTTATCTACTCCGATCTCACTGCGTATGAAACTGACTTTGAATTTAAGGTCAAACGGTCCTTCAAGCAAAGCCGCTCTGAAGGTGGCCTGATTCTGCTCTTTTATAAGGGAGACACACTATTTCGCATCAATGAGCATTCTGGAAATGGGGTTTTCATGGATAAATGGGTGAAAAACCATTTTCAGGAAGTGAGAAAAATATGCAATGGAAAAGGAGTGAGAGCGAAGTTCAATTCCTTCCAGGAACCCCAATGCCTGTTATATGATAATCAGCACCGGGTTTATTCGCTTGATTTTGACTCCCTCAAAATTCGTATGGTAGCCTCCGGAAAAACGGAGATTTCGGGGCTGCTGATCGACAGCGATTCCATTCTTTGGTACGGAAAAAACGATGGTGTTTACTGGCAGAGTCTGAAAGTTGCTTCTGATTCTGGGCATGTGCTCGACCAACACATCGTCGGCAATATTTTTGAAGACCGCTTCCACCAGATCTGGTTTACCACCATAACAAACGGTGTGTATTATATCAGCAACAAGCACATCCGGAACGCACACGAGTCCCGTCCCGGAAAATCGGAACGAACCATTCACACATTTTTCCGGAATCAGAGTCTCAGTTTGTTCGGCTATACCAACAACTCGTTTTTGTTGAAGCAGAACGGGAAGGAGCAACTTGTTCACATTGGCCGGCCCGATATGTTTAATCGTGTAATTAAGGTAATGGAGCATGGGCAGGACCTTCTTATTGTTCATGAATTTGGGGTGTTCAACGGTACTACACGCAAAAACTATTATTTAGGTGGGGGGATTAAAGATTTCAAACATCTGAAAAACAATATTTTCCTGAGTGCAGGTTTTCAGGGGCTCTTCCGGTGGAAAAGGGAAGGAGACAAGCTCATCCATTTGGATACGATTGAGAAAGACAAGGTCCTTTGCTTTGAGCTGATCAATGACACGACAGTGGCTTACTATTCCACAAAAGGATGTTTTATCCGGAATCTTCGAAACCCAACAAAAATTTCGCCTGTTCAATTTCCCGAAGACAAGCCCGTTTCTATATCCCGTTTTTACAAACACAAAGAGCAGGTGTTTGCCCTGGATCCGGATGGAAACCTGTACAAACTCATGGGTGAGAAACTGGTTTGTTCTTATCCCAATATTCTGGGAAACCATGAACGGATCCGCCAAATTCTGGTGGATGACAAGGGAACACTCCATGCCATTACAGACAGAGCGTATTATGCAGTGTTTCAGTTTTCGAAGTCTGGCCATCACCAAAAGGTTGTTCTGAATTATAAAAATGGTTTCACCCACTCCCTTATCAATCATGTATTTATCCGGAATGACACCGTTTATATTTCCGGGAACAACGGTGTTTCCTTTTTCCGGCTCGATGAGCTTCAGAACCTGTTTCCTGAAAAGGTCAGGATATCACAAGTATCATCGGGTGATGCAGTGATCGAAAACCCCGGACAGTTTTTTACATTGAACAAAACCCAGACCGACCTCAAACTTGAATGCCACACAATCGACTTTAACTTCCCGGAGCCGGTCTTTTTTTCGTACCGGATGGTGCGCAACGGCAAGGAACGATATGCCGGAAAAACCACCGACAATTCGATTGTTCTTTCTGAGTTAAAAGCGGGCGACTATGTGCTGCAGGTTACGGCATTCAACTCTTTGAATCCGAAACAAAAAAGTGCTACGCTGGAAGTCCGGTTTCGGAAAGAGCCTCTGTTTTTTGAAAATATTTGGGTTCAGACCTTTCTGTATGTCGCTTCCATTTTGGTTGTTGTCTGGATTTTGGTGTACCTCCTAAGGCGAAAAGGAGAAAGTGAAAAAGCCAGAAATCAAATTCAGCAACGAATTACCCGACTCGAATTAATGGCGTTGCGTTCTCAGCTGGACCCACATTTTATTTTCAATTCACTCAATTCCATTAAAGAGTTTATCCGGAAAAACGATGTATTCCGCTCGCAGCAATACCTGGATGATTTTGCCACATTGATGCGGACCACACTCGATAAAAGCAAACACCGGAATATTCTGTTGTCTGACGAAATTCAGTACCTGAACACCTACCTTACTCTGGAGCAACTTCGCTTTAACTACCAATTCGCGTTCCGGATTTCTTATGGAGACCTTCCGGCAGAACTTATTTACATTCCATCCATGATGCTGCAGCCGTTTGTGGAAAATTCCATCCGGCATGGGAAGATCGGATCTCTTGCACACGAAGGTTTATTAGAAGTGAGGTTTGAAGAAATGGACGACGACTTTCTGAAGTGCACCATCATGGACAATGGGACAGGACTTAATTCAGACAAAACGTATCATCAAAAGGGTGTGCATGCCATGAGCATCATCCAGGATCGTATTAAGTTATACAACGACTCCCAAAGCATGAAAATCCGGTTTGAGGTCCGAAACCGGGCCGATGGTGAAGCGGGTGTTATGGTTGAAATTCTATTACCCATACTGTACAATGAAAACGATTAACATAAGCCTGATCGAAGATGAGCCGCAAAGCTTATCCCTGATTAAAGATGCCATCCAGACGCTGGGACGTAACTATTCCATTGTTTCAGCAACCGGCAACGTGCAGGATTCGGTGGTAGAAATTCAGCAATGCAAACCCGACATTCTGATATCGGATATTCAGCTTCAGGACGGAACCGTTTTTGATGTGCTTGAAAAAGCGGGGCCGTTTATTAAGACGTTGGTTCTGATAACCGCATATGATCACTACGCCATTCGGGCTATAAAATACAGTGCCATTGACTATCTCCTGAAACCTGTCAATACTCAGGAGCTGAAACAGGCGATCGAGAAATGTGTGCAACAACTGGATTCGTTCCACCTGAACACCGTGAGTCAGATCAATTTTCTGCAATCCAGAAATGAACCCAAAAACCAAAATGCCTACGGCGACATTCTCATCAATTCAGAGAATGCGATTCATGTGATCCGTCAGAATGAGGTATTGTATTGCAAGGCCGACCGGAACTACACAGAGTTTTATCTGCAGGACGGGAGGGTGATCATCAGTTCCCGGACGTTATTGTTTTATGAACAACTGCTGGATCCGGCCACCTTTTTCCGGGTTCACTTATCGTTTATTATCAATACAGCACATGTGAAAACATTTGTGAAAGGCCGGACTGGCAGTGTGGTGATGAGCAACGGATACGAAATTGATGTGGCATCCCGGAGAATGGCTTTGTTTGCCAGTTTCTTAAAATCCAGGTGAAAGGGCCCTGTGTAAATTTTATCAACTGACCTTTGCAAAGGCCCCTTTTCCGTTACTTTTGAACCGTTGTCTGAATTGTGTCAGGCAGTGAAAAGTGCCTCACCATATTAGAGCATGCTGAAAAAAATACTGTTCCATTTTTCGTCGGAGTACTACTGGAGCGACCTGTTCGGGTTGATTCTTTCGGTGCTGTTCCGACCAAAAAATGTGTGGACCTCCCGTCTGATTGTGTGGAAGAACAATGGCAAAGTGGAAGCCGGCACACTCATGATTGGCATGTCGTCGAACCGGCTGGGTCTCACGCCCTTTTCGCGGGGAATTGTGGAGGTGGAAAATGGAGGAAGCATTACAGCAGGCAAGGGAGTCCGGATTGCGCACGGCTGTAAAATCTTTGTTCACGGACAGCTCGAAATCGGGTCGGGCACTTATATCAATCCGCACTGTCATCTGGTGGTGCACCAGTCGGTAAAAATCGGGTCGAACTGTGCGATTGGCTGGAATTTTCAGGCGATGGACACCGACCTGCACCAACTGAAACCGGCAGACGGTCCGTGGCAGGACAGCAACAAGCCAATTGTAGTTGGCGACCATGTCTGGATCGGGGCAAACGTGACCATCTGCAAAGGCGTGGTGATTGGCGACGGTGCCGTAGTGGCGACCGGTTCTGTGGTCACCAAAAACGTAGCGGCCGGAACATTGGTGGCGGGTATTCCTGCCCGGTTGGTGCGGGAAAATGTGGAGTGGAGGTAGAAAACCCGAAGACCGTGTTGCACACATTTTATTCATGGAAAAAAATGTGTTGCATTTTGTGCACACAAAAAATTTCAGGAAAAAAAAGAGTTGCGTTTTTGCAACTGATTTTAATCGTCAAAAAAAATGTGTGCAGATTTCGGTACACAAATAATTCGTCGAAAAAAAAGAGTACCGTTTTCGGTACACAAAAAATTTCAGGAATAAAAAGAGTACCGATTTCGGCACTGATATTAATCGTCAAAATAAATGTGTACCGTTTTTGAATTTCTGCTTTTCATTCCCCCTCTGTTGTGAAATCCGGAACCATGAAGGCTAGCGGCCCGGATGGGAAGGGCGGCGATGAAGGAGCCGGTGCTTTGCACGGAGCGAAGCAGTGCAGGAAAGTTGTATAATAAATCTGTCCGCATCTTTATTTTTATGAGCGCTTTGTGGACTATGATTGACTATAAAGCGTTTTTTATCTATGACTGATCGACAAAATTTTATCAGTTTTCAATACGAACAATTTTTGGAACCTTATATTCGTAAACAGTGAATGCTATGAATGAAAGGCCGAAAATAAAATTAGAACTTACGACTATTGACAAGGCACTTGAAATTCTTGGCTGGACTTCAATTCTTACACTTTGGGTTTTAATAATTACAAATTACAACAGCATGCCTGATGAAATTCCAATCCATTGGAATTTAGCAGGGAAAGCGGACCGTTTTGGCGACAAAGTTTATATTTTACCTTTTTCAATAGTGCCGACGGTTCTTTTTTTTGGGTTGACAATTCTAAACGAATATCCACACGTGTTTAATTATCCGACCGACATAACCGAAGAAAACGCATTAAGTCAATATAGAAATGCGACAAGACTGATTCGATATTTAAAGTTCATAATCGTTGTCATTTTTCAACTCATGGCATTAGAGACAATTAGTTATGTAAATGGAGATAAAGGCTTTGGCATTTGGTTTCAGCCTATGATGGCGCTGTTTTTTACTCCGTTGCTTTACTTTGTGATCAGGTCATTTAAGATGGCAAAGAAATGACGTCAAATTACTGAAGGTACCAATCGTTTGGTAAAGAGCGAGTTCATTGGTCACCAAAAACGTAGCTGCCGGAATATTGGTGGCCGGCGTTCCTGCCCGTTTGGTACGGAAAAATGTGGACTGGAGGTAATTAGCCATAGTGGCACGGATGAGCCGGTGCTTTGCACGCAGTGAAGCCGGGAAGAAAAGAACCAAATACGTACTTTTTATGAGAACGTACAGGTTTATAAATTTAGAAGTATGCAATAAAGATTCTTTTCGGCCAGTACCCTGAGGATGAATACCAGAGCAATAATTTCGCTGTAATCAAGCATGATTTCCTGCCACTGGTCCTGCCCGTTTTATCCCAAAAGCAAAATTCTACAGAGAAAAAAGCAAGAATAAATAAAAATAAGCGGCTTTATATCAGTATTTTGAGTTAAAATTATATGGTCAATTTTCATTTGTCTTCTTTTCTACAAAGTACATTTCAACATCTCCTTTGCTTTTGGTGGTGATTTTTCCTCTTGGTATACAAATAAATGAGTCTTTTATTTTTTGGTATGTTGCAGTGGAAACATTGATTTTTCCTGCTTCGCCGCTGCTTTCCAGGCGGGAAGCAAGGTTAACACTATCGCCCCAGATGTCGTAGGCAAACTTTCGGGAACCGACGATTCCGGCAACGACTGGCCCTGTATGAATGCCGATTCTTGCCTGAAATCCGGGTCTGCCATCGGATTCTCTGTCCTTTCTTATTTTATCTACCTGATCCCGTATTTCCAACGCGGCAGCCACCATCTTGATGGCATGATCCGGATCGCTAACCGGAATTCCCCCTGCCGCCATGTAGGAATCACCAATAGTCTTGATCTTTTCCACACCGTGTTTCTGCACAATGGCATCAAAGGCTCTGAAGTATTCATCAATTTCTTCAACCAGTTCTGTAGGACTCATGGTTTCCGATATCTTGGTAAAATCTTTGAAATCGGTGAACATAATGGTGACCTCTTCAAAATGACGTGCTTCGTATCGTCCCGTGTTTTTAAGTTCTTCAGCCACATTTTCCGGGAGAATATTCAGCAAAAGCTCTTCAGACTTATGCCGTTCCAGTTCCACCATTTCCTTTTGCTTCACTACCTCGGCAGTGCGGACCTTCACCGTTTCTTCCAGCTTTTCCTTTTGTTTCCGGAGGTTTCGTGTCCGGAACTGGACGATGCCCCCAATCAGCAGCAGGCCAACCGCACCTTCCAGCAGGTAAATCCACCAGGTCTGCCACCAGGGCGGAAGGATGGTGAAATTTATTTCCTGAACTCTGCTCCATTCCATCCCGGCTTCCCTGACGCGGAAACGGAAAGTGTACTGGCCGGCATCCAGACGAGGATATTCTGCCGTCGTGTTTTCTCCTGTTTTTTTAAAGTTCTTCTCCAGTGGAAATAGCTGGTAGCTGTATTCAATTTTATCCTGGGGGAATGCCATGCCACTGTGTCCCAGGCGTATCCGAGATGTGTTCTGCGAAAAAGGGATTTCAATATTATCTGCAGAATCTTGGGTGAAAAGCAGCTTTCCACTGGTTGAAAGTCGAAGGAATTCTTTGTCATTAAAATCAATCCCGGTAATCAGTGGGATGGGAGCTGGAATTTTCCGAATGCCTTCAGCAGATAATTTTAAGAACGAATCACCGGCGCCCATCCATAGATTCTTTCCGTCAAAGGCTGCCGAATACGGGTTGAAATCTTCATATTGAAAGGCATCTGCTGCATTCAGATTGCGGATAAGCAGGCCATTATTCTTTTGCCGAAGTATGGAAATTCCCTTACCGGTTCCGCAAATCAGTTCATGTGGACTTATTGCGGCCATAGAAAGCACTGTTTGATTGGCAAGGCCTTCTTTATCCCCAATCCTGGCCAGACTATCCCCTTTTAAAAAAAACAGGCCTCCACCAAATGTTCCGAAACAGAGCTGATTGTTCCACCAGGTAATCGGATAAATCGCCGGAATCTCTTGTCCCTTGGCAGGAATCAGCTTTCGGAAGTTGCCTTTTTGAAGCGAAAAGATGCCGTCTCCGTTGGTCCCTACGATGATTTCTCCGGAGGGTGTTTCAAACAGGCTATAAACCGACTGGCCCGGAATTTCTTTTCTGGTTTGCAGCTGATACAGATTGCCACGCTTCCATTTGTAAAGGCCAGATTCGTTGGTACCAATATAAACCGTGGTATCAGATGACATCAGAACGGTATTTACATTGAGGCTTGCCAGGCCTTGTGCCTTTTCCAGGGTATAGGTTTTATTGCCATCTATGATTTTTAATCCGTCTCCTGATGTGGCCATGTAGGTAAGGCCTTTGTTTCCGAAAGCGAAGTTAAAAACTGTGCCGGTCCGCAGCCCGGATTGCTCAGAAAAGGAGTAGCCATTGCCGTTTTTCCAGCGATTTACTCCTCCATCCATGGTGGAAATCCACATGCTGGAATCCGGGGAGTAAGCCGCCCCGAATGGAATTTTACCGTTTAGGTTTGGGTGCGAAAAATATTGCCTGCTTTCTAAATCTTTCAGGATGTTCAATCCGCCCCAGCTGCCCAATAAAAAACTACCGTCCTTGAGTTTCAGGAGTGAACTTAGCTGATCACTGATCAAACCATCCTCTGGCTTCAGGATTTCCAGATTACCGCCAATGTCCAGTCCGTACATGCCGGAGTTGAAACCGCAAAACCAGATTTTATCTTTATCCGGATAAAAAGAATGCAGCTCCATCGGCGAAAAGTTCACGGCTGGCGAACGGCCTGCAAACAGGCTGTCATTTTTCCATCGGAACAGTCCATAACGGTCAATATTCAGCAGAATTTCACCTTCGCGGAAATGCGAAATGCCAGTTATCCCGTTTCCCGGAAACGGCCGTATGCTCTCCATCTGCCCGCTGAGGAGATTCAATTGAATGGCTTCTCCACTGCTGTAACCGATGCAAAGCCTGTTTTTCTGCCAACCTGAAATGGAGCTGACCTTTTTTTCTGGTAATTCCGGAGTAAGCAACGAGCCATTCTCCAGAACCTGCAGGCCGGCCTCTGTTCCGATAAATAGCTTTCTTCCGGAAACATGCAAGCGGGTAATCCAATTGCTTAAAAGGCCCTCTTTATGGCTGATATGTTCGAAATGCAAACCGTCCGTTATGACCAGTCCGGATTTGGTGCCAATTGCTATCTGTCCTTTTTCATATGCGACCAGGCTGGTAATGTACTGATTGGGCAGCCCGTCTTCCATGCTGAAAGAATGAATGGAATTGCCATCATACACGGCCAGCCCATTATCGGTTCCGATCCAAAGCCTTCCAGAAAAATCCTCGCAAATTGCCTGAACAGAGGTTCCCGGAATCCCTTGCTTGTTTTTCAGATGCATCAATCCTGAATAGGATGAACGGTTGACGGGCAGTTGCGGAACTTTTTCGGCTTTTCCACCTCCGAATTTTTGCCTTTGCACGGCCAGCTGCATGCCGGCTCCTTCCTTAAACCGGTTCTTCAAAATAGCTGGCTTAATTTGAAAAAGCCAGCTGAGCTGGCTTTTTCCTGCCTCGGAAAGGAGATTTTTTACTAAACCAAGCTTTTGGAACGGAAGTTTGTTCAGGATCACAGGGCCAATAAGACTGTCTTTCCAGATTCCTCCTCTATACGTAATTCTGGAAAATTTCAGTTTTGGGTAATCGTCGCCTCTTTTTTCTACTTCTTCAACTTTATGACATGAATGCAGCATGGTAGCCAGGCATATATAATTGAGAAGAAGAAGATTTTGTATTCTCACAATAATTTGTTGTGTGCGAATAAATGCACTACGTTTGAACAATCCTAATTACCATATGCAAACGTTTTTATCCTTCAGACAATACCTGGCCGATCTGAAGACTCAATACCGCCCTTTTTTATCGCTTCTCTTTGTCTTCCTTTTTTTCGTCGTCGCAGGAAAAAGCCAGTCGTTTCCTGGGGATTGCCAGGCGGGATTATCCCCTTGCAGCTATAATAATTCAGCCGGGCAGACAATTTCAGACATCCCTTTTAACTATACGAGCGAGGTCGATTTGGTTTTTCTCGACAATTCAGTGAACTTTTATGTCGATTCCGGACAAGTGTATCTGTTTTCTCTGAATCAGAAGGGTAATTACATCAATCCAAAACTCAGCCTTTTTCGACTGCCAGAGTTTCAGCAGCCAGAGTTGATTTGTTCCAATACTTCAGAGATCCGCTGGCTGGCGGATTATACAGGTTTCGTTTCACTTCAGGTAAATGAAACGGACTTTAATTGCACCGTTCGTTTTCAACAGGATTTCGATCCCAGGCTTAGCTTCAGCTACCGCAAATTTTCAAATCCTCTTGTAAACTGCAATACAGGTAATCAGGCACAACTGACTTATGCATGCGGCACTAATGCCTTGGGGCAAGGCTTTTTTCAATTTTATTTACAGACACAGGATCTTGTGTCTGATCTAGGCTTTATTCCGGATACGATGGAGATTTTTTACAAGCGTTCGGATCAGGCGGAAACCGTTTCCAGCTGGACAAGCGGGATAAAGTCAAATGGCATTGCTGCAGGGTATGATATCTCCGGTCAGACCTTTTACAACCGGAGCTTTGAATCTGGTCGGATTTTGGGAAATATTAATAATAGCAACTATGATCTCAGGTATCGCTTTATATGCAACGGGGAAGCGGGCCCTATGTCTGATATTTCTTCAAGTGTAATAAATTGTTCTCCCTGTTTAAATTCGGTTGGAATTCAGTCGGTGGATGTTGCGGCCTGTTCAAGTATTTTGATAAAAAGCCAGGTTGTTTCAGGGTCCGGCGGTTTAGCTGTTCCGGATTTTTTCAGAGTGTACTATAAAAAACTGAATGAGCCTGAAAATACACCATCCTGGACCTCCTCCATTGATTACTATCCTTATCTGTCCGGCAACTTTCCTGATTTTTTCTGGAATGTCCGGATTCCAGCTTTGGAGCCGGGAGGATCATATATGGTAAAATGGCAGCCGGGATGTAATGGTGGCTTTACCGGCGCCATGTCTCCGGTATCTTTCTTCTCAGAGAATATCTGTAAAATCAATATTGCGGAGGTTGATGCATCTCCCTGTCAGTTAATCAATCTCAAGTCCGCTGATTTGCCTGTTCAGGAGCAGGTAGATTCGGTTCTTGTCTGCTACCGTAAAGTAAATGAGCCTGAAAATGTCTCTTCCTGGTTGACAGGTAAAAAGTATGTCAATCTTTCGCCTTCATTTCCGTATTGTCGGGTGTCAATTCCGAATCTGCAAGAAGGCCAGAATTATTTTCTGAAAATCCGGCCGGTATTTCAAGGCTTCACACCGGAGTTTTCAGATGTATTTCAGTTTCTGGAAGATTCATGCCGACTTTTACTTAACTGCCCGGATGTTGCCTATACGGGTGCAGGAGCTAACTTGAGCTGGGATGGCCCCCCCAATGTATTGTACAATCTGGATTATTCTGAGAAGAAAACAGGTCCCTGGAATTTTGTTGCAGGAAATATCCCTGTTACCAATTATGTGCAGGTGCCTATTCCAAAGCATTCATCGAAAAAAATTCAGTCTACCCTCTACAATCGGGTTTCCCTATCCGGTAATCCTAGTCAGTATTCTATTGATTCCATGCTGGTTACCAATACCACACTTACCTTTCTGAATGCCTCGAAAAATTATTTAGATCCTGCTCAACTCGATCTTGATCTGATTGCGGGAAAGGTTCAGAAAATCTGGACAGAGAGTCTGCCTGCCGAAATTTACCTGAATTCCAGAGGGGCATTTACGGAGGGATTTCCGGGAGAGGGCAGTATTACCATTGAAGGTCGTATTACTACCAGTCAGGGTTCAAGTGTTGTTTTGAGTGATCCCGAACCCTTTTCAACAGGCATACCGGTTGGGTATTCAAATTATTTTTTTGTGGATTCTCCGGTGATTAAATTTTTCGGATCAACCATTTCGGGGCCTACCGATGGAATTGGCCAGGTAATTGACCGGGATACTTTAACGGTATTTCTTAAAAATAAGGTTATTCAATCACCTGTTGCAGTCGACGTACTTGCATGTCCCTCTACGGGTAACTTTCAGATGGCTTATTTTGGTGCCAGCCCCAGCGATGAATACAAATTCTCTTCCAATGGCGGGCAAACTTGGACCCCCATCAACCGGCAGGGCGCCATTGTGCCCGATCCTTTCGAACCAGGTCTGAGTTCGGTAAGTTTTGCTGCGCCGGCTGTAAATTCACCCCACTGCCGGATTATGGTGACGGGCGGAGATACCACCAACTACAACTTTTCCATTATCAATGCCAGGCCTTTGCTCACTGCTGTCGGTGGTAATACTACCTTCTGCGAAAGTGGAAGGCTGCAAGCTGAAGGTGTCGGTAAATTTCTTTGGTATAAGAATGGTGTACTTCAGTCCGGAGAAAATTCCTCCTTTCTGGATGTAACAGCATCCGGCTTGTACACGGTAAAAACCGTTTTTGAAGCCTGCACATCGGTTGTTAGCACCGGTATTAACATCAGCGTATTGTCCCCTCCCCAGGCCTCAGTTATTTCGGCTCAGGGTAATACAAGTTTCTGTCAGGGTGGCTCTGTGACCATCATCGGAAATACAGGTGGTACTTGGAGCAACGGACAGACTACGCCCACCATTTCGGTGACTCAGTCTGGCAATTATTCGGTTGTCAATTCCAATAGCTGCGGTACGGTGAGTTCAAACAGCATTGCTGTCACGGTGAATCCTCTGCCGGTTGCCTCGGTTATTTCGGCACAGGGCAATACCACTTTCTGTCAGGGTGGTTCGGTTGTGCTTTCAACAAATGCAACGGGAACTCATAAGTGGAGTACGGGTGCCACAACCCCAACCATTTCGGTCAGCGCTTCTGGTTCCATTCGGGACACTGCCATTCTGGGAACCTGTAAAGTTGTTTCTGATCCCGTGGTCGTAACTGTCAATCCAAATCCAACCAAACCCGTCATTTCCGGTGGGCCACTCACCTTATGCGAGGGAGGTTCGGTTCTGCTTTCAACCAATGCAACGGGTTCACACAAATGGAGTACGGGAGCCACAACCGCTACTATTTCGGTCAGCGCTTCTGGTTCCATTCGGGACACTGCCATTCTGGGAACCTGCAAAGTCGTTTCCGATCCGGTGGTGGTAACCGTAAATCCAATTCCAACCAAACCCGTCATTTCCGGCGG
>CAMCXM010000081.1 GCA_945883425.1 Spirosoma fluviale | reverse complement strand
GAAAGATCTCACCGGTGCCATTATTGGAAGGCTTCGTGTGATCCGTGACATCACGCAGAAAAAGAAAGTGGAGAAAGCGCTCCGCACATCTGAAAACTACCTGAAGGCGATTTTCGATAACACGATTCAATCTTTCATCCTTCTGGATCTGGAGTTTCACATTCTTACTTTCAATAAAGAAGCCAGTGAATTTATTGCCGAACTGACGGGTAAAAAGCTAATGTCCGGTGAACCACTGACCGATTACTGGTATCAGAACGAAATTGAGAAATATGTGTCGGTTTCGGTCATGGCCCAGGGAGGAGAATATGTGAAGTATGAGGAATATCTGGAAGGACTTCCATCCGGACCGATCTGGCTCGAAATCAATTTCCTGCCGGTGTATGATCAGGAAAATCAACTTACCAGCATTTGCTTCACAGCCCTTGATATTTCGGAACGGAAACACGCCGAACTGGAACTGGCCAGCAGTGAAGCCCGCTTCCGGTCGCTGGTGCAGAATTCAAGTGATATTGTGACGGTCCTTGACCGGTCGGGCAACATTACATATACCTCCGAGTCCACGGGACGCATGCTGGGATACAAAAGCGAAGGTCTTATTGGCCAGGCGTTAACCAACCTTGTGGTGAGTGATGACAAGGATAAATTTGAAGAAGTCTGGAAAGATGTGGTCAACAATGGGGACGAAGATCACAGCATTGAATACCAGATTAAAGATGCCGAAGGAAATGTGGTGTACCTTGAATCGGTAATGAACAATCTGCTGGCAGACAATTCTGTGCAAGGCGTCGTAGTGAACTCCCGTGATATCACCCAACGGAAGGAGACAGAAAACAAACTGATGCAGACCAACTTTGAACTGGACAGTTTCGTGTACAGAGCATCCCACGATCTTCGGGCTCCCCTTCGTTCCGTGCTTGGTCTGCTCAATCTGATCCGGATGGAACCCAAAGAAGATCAAAAGTCGGCCTACGTGAATCTGGCAGAAAAGAGCATCAATAAGCTCGACTCCTTCATTCTGGACCTCACCAACTTCAGCCGGAATACCAGACTGGAGGTAAAACAGGAACTAATTGATTTTAAAGGAGTGATTGATGAAAGCATCGATAATCTCAAATACATGGAAAATGCAGACAGGGTACGTTCCATTATTGAAATAGACGATGCCGTTCCGTTTCTGAGTGACCTTGGGCGCATCACGATTCTTTTCCAGAATCTTATTTCGAATGCCATCAAGTATCAGCGATCAAGTGCTGATTCCTTTGTTCGGATTTCCATCATTACCAATGAAACAGGCGCCAGCATAACGGTGGCGGATAATGGAAAAGGCATCAGCAAAGAATACCTCGATAAGATTTTCGAAATGTTTTTCCGGGCATCCGAAGACTCATACGGATCAGGCCTTGGATTATACATCACCCGTCAGGTCGTAGAAAAACTGCACGGAAAGATTTCAGTTGAGTCTGTCTTCAATGAAGGCACAACATTTCATGTGGTTCTTCCTCACCTTGTAAAACAGGTGACCGACGAAGCCTCTGAATCCTGATTGGCCCGGATCAAATCGAATGTCAGAATTGGATTTGATTTTAGCCGATGGTGACGGTTTTCGTATTTGAAAACTCAAACAAGCCGTGTTCCGATAATTCCCGGCCGAAACCGGATGCCTTGATTCCTCCAAACGGAAGGGACGGCTTTGATCGGACCATTGCATTGACTGCGACGGTACCACATTCGATTTCAAGGGCCATTCGTGCCGCTTGTTCCTCATCTTTTGTGTAGATGCTCGCACCCAGACCATACCGGGTTTGGTTGGCCAGAAATATGGCTTCTTCGGTGGTGGCAAATGTGGAAACGGCTGCCACTGGTCCGAAAACTTCTTCATCAAAACAAGCCATGCCGGTTCGGGCATTTCGCAAAATAGCCGGAAGGAAGAAGTAGCCTTTATCAAATGATTCTTCCGATTTCCAGACCAGTTCGGCACCGTCCTTCAAAGAGCGTTTTACCTGATCATGAAGATTGTCCACCAGATCGGGTCTGGCCTGTGGACCCAGTAACGTGTCATTTTTTAACGGATCGGCGGGTTTATACAAGGACAGATTCCGGACTAGGCGTTCCAGAAATTCATTCTCCACAGAATGATGCACCAGAAATCGTTTGGCAGCAATGCAACTCTGGCCGTTGTTGATCAGTCTTGCTTTGGCGGCCATGTTGGCGGTAAAGTCCAGGTCGGCATCCGGCATCACAATAAACGGATCACTTCCACCTAATTCCAATACACACTTGCGGAGGTATTTCCCGGCCAGAGATGCCATTGATCTCCCGGCTCTTTCGCTTCCGGTGAGCGAAACGGCCGCCACTGCCGGATGAGCTGTGATGGTTTCAAGAGCTTCTACATCCACCATCAGGTTTACGAGAACGCTTTCAGGAAATCCCGCTTTGCGAAAAAGATTTTCGATGTAGGTAGAATACCGAAACACATTTGGTGCATGTTTCAGGAGGATCACATTTCCCACACAAAGTGCCGGAACGCAAGCCCGGATTACCTGCCACAACGGGAAATTCCAGGGCATCACCAACAAAACACCACCCAGAGGCTGATGGTAAACCGCTGAAAACCGGGCGTCGGAAGGGATTTCTTTTCCTGCCAGCCAGCCCGGACTTTTCTCAATGTAAAACCGGATTCCGGAAGCGCATTTCAATACTTCGGCTCTGGCTTCCGTGATGGTTTTGCCCATTTCTTCCACCATGGCAATTGAAAGAAACTCGACATCCGTTTCAATCTGACGGGCAAGTTTTTCCAGAATAGAAAGTCTAAAATCAAGCGTCTGCGATTTCCATGACGAAAAGGCTTTGGCAGAGCTGTCCAGTTTTTGGTTTAACTCAGATGAGGTTAGATGCTGGAATTCAGCGATTATCTCAGTTGTATACGGATTGGTGCTAATAAACATCAGGTAGTTAATGTAGTCGGTGCAGTTGTTGGTAGTATGTCAAAATCATTCAACTTGTCAAGTTCCAGAATAGTTTCGGTTCCATCTTCACTTCGTTTGAACGCAGGTCTGAATTTGGCATTCCAAACGATGGCACTGTAATGAAATGACGTGCGGCTGTACACCACCTGAGAAAACGTCGTATCGAATCCTTTGATGTTGACAAGAATTTCAGCTTCAAACTCCTGCATCATCTCAGGAGTGAATTCAAACATGGGACTGGTTTCGTTAATTGGATGCACAATCGTCCAGGAAAGGGCCAGGGCATTTATGCTTGTTCGCTCGAGCTCAAGAGTATAATATTTCCGCACAAAATTATGACCATCATACGTCACAAGGCCGAGAAGTACCTGAGCCTCCACATCGGCCAGGTCATTGGTTTTACTGTTGGCTACTCTGAACATCAGTGCCTTTCCGTTCTGGTAAGGTGCAACCAGTGCATTGTCGCTGAAAAGCAGATGAGCAACCGGTCTGGCGAACCGTCCGTACATGAGGCCGGTTACAATAGCGAAAGTAAGCAACCCGATCAGAGCCTCCAGTGAGGCAATAATGTTGGGCAGAAGTCCTACAGGATTTGTTCTTCCATAACCCACCGTCGTAATGGTCTGGGCTGAAAAGAAAAAGGCTTCCTGAAATGCATCCCATTTGCTTTCTCCCAGTGTACCCATAAACTGATCCATCCCAATGATGTAATACAGGACGGCAAAAAATATGTTCAGCACAATGTAGAACCCAATCACCAGCGGAATGAAACGGCGCCATTTCATGGTAATCAGTTCATGCGAGGCGCTGAGGTTATGCCAACGATGGCGACCTGTGCGGGTAACGTTAAACTGGCCATTGCTCCCCAACAATCGGCTGCTTTGAATGCCGACCTGGTTGCTTAATCCGGAATCGGCAAATTCTCTGGCGTTCGGCCTCAGTCGGCTGAATACATTTCGGTTCATGGCAAGTCTTAATGGTTTGGGGTGGAAAGTATGCGGACGGTCTTCGGTAACCTGGGATGGAATTGTCTCAGATTGTTTCGGAGTGCTGTTCTGGTTTTTGGAGTGAAGGCGTAAAAATCGATGGTGTCTCTCGAACAGACAACGTTGTGTGGCATCACCCAACTTTCAACTTTTTCCCAGTCCGGGTGCTTCATTAAATTGCCATAGCCAATGGCCATCGTCATATTTTTTGCCTTACAAATCCGGTCAATTCTGTCTGCTGTATAGATGTTTTTTAGTTTCAGCCATGCAATGTCCAGATCGGCCAGTCCCCAGAGATCCAGAACTTTGGCATCGCTGTAGTAGGCAACCGCCCCGATGTCGATGGCACCAATGGTTTCCTTATTGTAATGGGATTGGACAAACCGGGCCATCTGAACCTGCTGATCATAAATGTTCACCATGGCACGGGTTCCGACGACATAACTGTCCACTGAGCGATACAATGGACTGACGATCAGTGCCAGGTAAAGAATTGCCTGAGTAGGGGAGGCTGCCAGAAGTTGTTTAAGTCCGGTAAAACTGACGGTAACCTTTGTCTGGCAGGTCGTTTTCCAGAAAGCCACCCAGGCCAACGCCATCAGATAGGCTTCGTAGCGGTACACATGGTTGTATCGGGCCAAAACAAAATGGACCAGGCTGATCCCAAGTACAAACCCAATCCAGATTTTGTTTTCGTTTCGTTTCGAATCCGGGGAAGACCAGAGAAAGTACAACACAAGCATGGCGACAATGGCATGCGTATGATTCGCTGCTTTCGAAACCCAGGACAGGAAGTAATGAAACAGATCTTTCGTTTCCTGGATATTCATTGTATATCCCTTTAATATCAGGGAATTGGGAAGAAAAAACCATCCCTGCGCCATCGAATAAAATCCCAGCCAGCAAACCGGAATCAGCATTCCAATTCCCAGGAAGAAGCCCTTTTGGTACTCTTTGTTTTTCCAGAGCCAGAGAATGAGCAATCCACCTTCGAACAAACCTTCGTACCGTATTCCGGCCAGAATCGCTCCCAACAGAATCAGTTTTATTAATGACAAAGTCCCTGGTTTCTCAATCACCTGCTGTAGACAAAATAATGCGATCCAGGTATGCAGAATGTGCTCCATACTGCCGAATAAAAGGACGGGAACCGGCATGAAAAAAAAGATACCCATTAACAAAAACCAGGTTTGCCAGCGGTTCATGGCCCAGGCAGCTGCCCGGTTTGCCAGCCAAAGAAACAGGCCGGCCAACGCAACCAGATTTACCGCAAGCGGGATCCAGATATGATCGCCGATGAGGAGATTGATCCCGGCCAAAAGAACAGTGAAAAGGGGAGAAGAAGCCGTAGAACTGAACTCATGTGCTGTAAGTCCCCACACATGGTGAAAAGCGAAATTCCGGGAAATGGCCATCATGATGAAGGAATCGTCGAGGGCATAACAGAAATCTCCGTTTACAAGAAATGCCTGAATGAAGCCAGGGGTGCTGAAAATCAAGGCAAAAGCAAAGGCCAGCCAGCCAATCAGGTGGTATGGAATGGATTTGGTGGAGGCCGACTCTGATGAAGACATTTTCTGACCGATATGAAGGTTCAAGATTACAACCCTCGCATCGCATAAAAAAATAGATTGGCATAGAATGGCCCGCACAGATTTTTTTTGGTTGTTCATAAATATTTTCATTTTTGCCATAGGGTCTGCCCTTATCCGGACCTTCTTATAAACCAAAATAGTACGGTATGAAATTTTTTCTCCCTGTCCTTCTGACTATTCTATCCTGTATCCAGCTTCAGGCACAGGACACCATTTACTTCCACCGTCAGGAAAAGGAAGTCGCCAAGATTTTGGAAATTAATCAGGCAGAAATCGTGTACCGGAAAATGTCATATCTGGACGGCCCTATTTTTCGTTCTCCGAAATCGGATGTTGACAGCATCCGGTTTGCCAATGGACTGAAAGAAGTGTTCGGTGTGGCCATGGTAAAATCAGATGAGTCGTTGGCTCCATCATCTCCTCCACCCGCTGTCAGAACCGAACGTGAATCGTACGCGATGGGTGTTTCCGATGCCGATCAATATTACCGGGGCCACAAAGGGATAGGTACGGCTTCGTATATCTCAGGTCTGTTTGGACTGTATGGATTTCCGGTCCCATTAGTAGGATCACTTGTAAGACCCACAAATATGCTCTACTATGTACCGGATATGAAACGCTACAACACAGACACTCCCTATTTCAATGGTTTTAATTCAAGGGCGAGATCCATAAAATCCAATAAGGCCTGGTCCAATTATGGGTATGG
This sequence comes from Spirosoma fluviale, assembly GCA_945883425.1. Lineage (GTDB taxonomy): Bacteria > Bacteroidota > Bacteroidia > Cytophagales > Flexibacteraceae > CAMDMI01. The sequence goes on along the minus strand of CAMCXM010000081.1, from coordinate 10,338 downwards.
TGCTGCCACCACAGCCGGTGTTTTTCTGATTTTGGTGGTTGCCGTATTAACAAGCGTGAATTAGTCGATCTGTTTCACTCAGATTTCGCCCGAAATCGTTTTACATTTGGGCCATGGAACCAGTAGCAAAATACGAAGACGACAACATCAAATCCCTCGACTGGAGGGAGCACATTCGACTCCGTCCCGGTATGTACATTGGCAAGCTCGGAGACGGCACGGCTATGGACGACGGCATCTATGTGCTGGTGAAAGAAATCGTGGACAACTCCATCGACGAACACATGATGGGCTTCGGTAAGCAGATCGATATTCTGGTACAGGACCATCGGGTTGAAGTGCGTGATTACGGACGGGGCATTCCGCTCGGCAAAGTGATCGACTGCGTATCCAAAATCAATACGGGAGGAAAGTACGATTCGTCGGCGTTCCAGAAATCAGTTGGATTGAATGGGGTTGGTACCAAAGCGGTGAACGCTCTTTCTCAATACTTCAAAGTACAGTCGATCCGCGATGGTCGCACCAAAGTGGCCGAGTTTGATAAAGGAATTCTGATCAACGACAAACCGGAAGAGGCCACTACAGAAAAGAACGGAACCTTTATGGCTTTCGAGCCCGATCCATCCATTTTCCGGAATTTCCATTTCATCCCCGAATTCCTCGATAACCTCATCTGGAATTATGCCTATCTGAATGCGGGGCTCAGCCTTCATTTCAACCGCAAAACCTATCATTCTAAAAACGGACTTCTTGATCTTCTCAAGTCCAAAACCAACGAAGAAGAACTGCGGTATCCCATTATTCATCTCAAAGGAACTGATATCGAGGTGGCCATTTCCCATGGCAATGCCTATGGTGAAGAATACTACTCGTTTGTAAACGGACAATACACGACCCAGGGAGGAACGCACCTGGCGGCTTTCCGGGAAGCGGTGGTGAAAACAGTTCGGGAGTTTTTTAAGAAAGATTACGAAGCCTCTGACATTCGGCAAAGCATCATCGGTGCGGTGGCTGTTCGGGTGCAGGAACCAGTGTTCGAAAGTCAGACCAAAACCAAACTGGGTTCTGTTCAGGTATCGGAAGGAAACTCGATGAGGGGATTTGTGGGAGACTTTATTAAAAAGGAACTCGACGATTATCTTCATAAAAATTCAGAAGCCGCCAATGCCATTCAAAAGCGGATTCTGCAATCGGAAAGAGAGCGAAAAGAAATTGCAGGCGTTCGGAAACTGGCGAATGAGCGGGCGAAGAAGGCCAATCTTCACAACAAGAAACTTCGGGATTGCCGGGTGCATTACCAGGACGAAAAAAATGAGCTCCATCCGTACACCACACTGTTTATCACGGAAGGGGATTCGGCCTCTGGTTCCATCACCAAAAGCCGGGATGTGCAGACACAGGCCGTGTTCAGTTTGCGGGGAAAACCGCTGAACTGTTTTGGCCTCACTAAAAAAGTGGTGTACGAAAATGAAGAATTCAACCTGCTGCAACATGCCCTCGACATTGAGGACGGTCTGGATTCACTTCGTTACAACCGGATTGTGATTGCCACCGATGCCGACGTCGATGGAATGCACATTCGCCTTTTGATTCTGACGTTCTTCCTTCAGTTTTTTCCTGATCTGGTTCGGAAGGACCATTTGTTTATTCTCGATACCCCGCTTTTCAGGGTGCGGAACAAAAAGGAAACACGCTATTGCTACACCGACCAGGAGCGATTTGATGCCATCCGGGCGTTGGGGCCAAAGCCGGAAATTACCCGATTTAAGGGTTTGGGTGAAATTTCACCGGATGAGTTCGGTAATTTCATCGGGGCCGATATTCGTCTGGAACCCGTAATCCTCAATCAGGATACGTCCATTGTGAAATTGCTCACCTACTACATGGGCAAAAACACACCGGAACGACAGCGCTTCATCATCGACAATCTCCGTGTGGAGAAAGATGAGGTGAATGAAAAGGTGATTGAAGAAGAGCCGGAAGAAGAACTGGCCTGATCTCTGTAATTCAGGAGTTTATCAGGAAAAGAACCTGCCCTTTAATTCAGGTGTCGGAATCATGCAGGAATCGCGTTTTCCAAACCAGTTGTAACGGCGTCGGGCAACGAAATCGTAAAGGACATTCCGCAAAAAGCGGGGAATGATCCATCCCAGTACAGATAGTTTCCAGATGCCGCCAAGGTCCCAAAGCAAACCAAGAACCGCATCTGATTTGGTGCTCACTCTGCCGTTTTTTTCAAAAATAACGGTTGAAAGTTTTTCTGAATCAAGCCCCATCGCTTCCAGACGGTACCGTCCTTTTTCTGACTGTAAAGAGGCGAAACGAATCGGGCCATTCGGATTATGACGGATTACAAACTGCACCAGGCCGTTGCAGAGATTGCAGATGCCGTCGAAATACAGGATGCTGTAATCTGGTGGAAGGGTGGTTTCTAAGCCGGTTGCGGGGTTCATTGTTTTCTATCTGAATAACTACTGTACAGTAAGTTGTCTCACAATTGCTTAGAAAATATTGTAAGCCTTCAGGTTTTTGTAGAACACATATTCGTAGGCCTGCTGCCCGCTGTGAAACGACAGGTCGTCGTTGAGTTGGTACAATCGATCCACTTCGACTTTATAATAGGAGGGCCCGTCAAAGTCGACCAGATGCACAATGGTTCCATCGGCAATCCAGTTGTAGTGGCCATCATCCTCAAACTGAATGTAGTTTTCTTTACCAATGTACCGGCGGCTGACCAGATAGCGTTGCTTCTTCTTGAACTCGATGATGGTCTCGATGTAATCGCAATCCGGACAAGGCACTTTACCCAGGAATATGGTTTCGACTTTGTAGTTTTTGAGTTTGGGTGATCGTTTCACACTGAACTCACAGGCGGCCAGAAAAAGTAAAGAGAAAATCAGGATCTTTTGAGCGTACATATTCCGAAAAAAGCAGTGCTGGAATGAATGGGGCAATTTCAGCAAAGAGATTGATTGCGCCAAATTCAGAAGGCGAGAAGGGCTTCGGAACGTAGTTTGAATAGGGATTTCCGTTGCAGCCCTATTCAGTAATCTGTTTCACAACAGGAAATTTGGGTTACCAAATTTTATCAATTAGTTTTGCCTAAATTGAAAATGCTGCACTGGATTCTTTGCTTTCTGCTTTCTGTTTTGCCGTTCTTTCTTCAGGCCGGAACGGGAAAGCCCAAAGTAGTAGCCACCATCAACATCATTGCTGATATGGCGACTCAGGTGGCTGGAAATCACCTGGATGTGGTTTCCTTGTTACCGGCAGGAACTGATCCGCATACCTACGAACCGAGTCCCGGCGATGCCAGCACTTTGGCCAAGGCTGATGTGATTCTCAAAAACGGACTTCATCTGGAAGGCTGGCTCGACAAGCTTATCCAAAGTGCGGGAACCAAAGCCGACATTGTTGTGGTGACGGCCAGAGTGACGCCCATTGCCGCATCCGGTTTTCAGAATTCTTTCGATCCGCATGCCTGGATGAACATTCCAAATGCCCGGTTGTATGTAGATGAAATCGAATCGTTTATGTGCAGGAAATATCCGCAGTGGGCAAACGATTTCAGACAAAATGCAGGACGGTATCGTCAGAAACTTGAGGCTGCCGATCAGCAGATCCGGCAATGGATTGCCACCGTTCCTGAATCGAAGCGATACCTGATCACCAGCCACGATGCCTTCCGTTATTTTTCGAAAGAATACCATTTTGAAGTCGCCTCCATCATGGGTACTTCGACCGATGCCGATGTGAGCCTGAAGGACATCAATCACCTCATCGCAATTGTAAATCAGTTTCAGGTACCGGCCATTTTTGTGGAAGTGGCCATCAATCCCAAAATCCTCAACCAACTCGCCCACGATTTGCAGATCAAAATCGGAGGCAAACTTTTCACCGATTCTTTCGGACCCAAAGGTTCGGATGCCGATAACTACCTCGCTATGATGCTCTTTAATGTTCAGACCATCACGCATGCATTGGCATCTGCTCCAACGGAACAGGTCGACGGCCAATCCTGGACCGAACCGCTGGGACTGGTCCTCGTTGTTCTCATCGCATTTGCACTTGCCTACATCTGGGTTTTGTACCGCATTTATCCGGAATTTAAGAATGTCGTAAACTGGAAGGTCTACACCCTGGAGATCAACAATCTCTCGGTGATGGTGGGGCGGAAAATGATTCTGTCCAATCTCTTCCTCAAGTTGGAACCCGGCCGGCTCTACGGAATTCTGGGCGCAAACGGATCTGGAAAATCAACTCTGGTGAAAACCATTGTGGGATTGTACGAGCCTTTATCCGGAAGTGTGTTGCTTCACGGAAAACCCTTCCATCAGTTTCTTCGTCAGATTGCCTACCTGCCCCAGAAGGAAGAGTTCGACATGGATTTTCCGGCTACGGTGGAAGATGTGGTCAAACTTGGATTCTTTCCCGGTCAGTCGGGAATGGGCAAGCTTTCTTCGATTCAGATCGAACAATACAATCAGGTGCTCAACAAACTGGAGATTTTCAACCTGAGAGACCGGCAGATTTCACAGCTTTCCGGCGGACAGTTCCAGCGGACATTGCTGGCCCGGGCGCTTTGTCAGAAAGCCGAGATTTTTATTCTGGACGAACCCTTCGTGGGCGTGGATCATGCCACAGAAGAAATCATCATCAACCTTCTGAAAGAACTCGCCCAGTCGGGTAAAATGGTGCTGATCGTGCACCATGATCTCACCAAGGTCCGGACCTATTTCGATCATCTGGTGATGATCAATCAACGCATCATTGCGACAGGTGCGGTCGACGATGTGTTCACCGAAGAAAACATTCAGGCCACCTATTCCGGTAAGGTGACACTCCTCCAGAAAGCGTTGCAACTCATTCAACCCGAAGGAAAATAAGCCATGGAAAATCTGTTTCAATACGACTACGCCATCCGGGCTCTTGAGGCTTCCGCTCTGGTGGGACTCATGTGCGGCATCCTTGGCTGTTTCATTTTCCTGCGCAACATGGCCCTTGTTGGCGACGCCCTTTCGCACGCCATCCTTCCGGGTGTAGTGGTCGGTTTTCTGGTGGCAGGACAAAGCGTGCTGGCCTTTTTTACGGGATCAGTGGTGGCAGGACTCATAGCCGCTTTCCTCATTACCTACATTCAGACCAATGTAAAATCGAAAGAAGATGCCGCCATAGGAGTGGTGTTCAGTACCATGTTTTCGCTGGGTGTCATCGGCATTTCGATTCTGACCCGCAAAGAAGGCGTTCACCTCGATCTCAAAGATTTCCTTTTCGGAAACGTCCTCGCCATTACGCCACAGGATTTATGGCTCACATCGCTGGTGGCGGTTTTTGTGGTGTTTTCCAGCATCACGCTCTACCGGTATCTGTTTATTTCCACATTCGATCCCACGCTTGCCAGAGCCATGGGCGTTTCCACCAAAGTGATTCACTATTTCCTGATGCTGCTTCTCAGCTTTACGGTGGTGGCCTGCATGCAATCGGTGGGTGTAATTCTGGTGGTGGGAATGCTCATCATGCCGGCTTCCACTGCGTATACACTGACCAAACGTTTGCCTTCGATGATCGCCATTTCGGCCGGAATCGGAGTGGTGTGTACGGTATCCGGATTTCTGATTGCCTTTGCTTTGGACATTACGCCCGGTCCGGCCATGAATGTGGTGGGCGCCGTTATTTATTTGTCGGCCATTTTGTTTGCACCCGGTTCCGGGAAACTGAGTTTGTGGCTCAACCGCCGAAAAGCCAGCAGGGCCATGAAAACCGACGACCTCCTGAAAGCCATGGTGAGCCAGGGCAACCAGAAAGAACCCGATCTGCTGGCGATTCAGCAGAAGATGGCCTGGTCGAATGCCGTGTGGAAGGCCACCTGGGAAAGTGCCCTCGAAATGGGCTGGATCGAAGAGAAGTCAGGAAAATGGGCCCTCACCGGGGCAGGACTCAAACGCGGTTTTGAGCTGATGGGTGCCCACCGGACCTGGGAGCAGTTTATGGTGGAAAATCTGGGCTACGATAAAAGTCAGGTGCACCTTCAGGCCGAACACCTCGAGCACTACCTCACACCTCAGCTCATCGAAGAAATCCAGACGGAGCTGGGCCATCCGCTCAAAGATCCGCACGGGGCCTACATTCCACAGCGCAGTTCAAGGACGGAGATTTTATTGTCTGAACTGACGGTGGGCCAGAAAGCACTCGTTCTCACCCGCCAGCCCAACGAACACGTGATGGCGATGTTGTGGAAACAGGGACTCACACCCAATTACTCCATCACCATACTCGAGAAACGAAAGGATGGGTTTAAGGTAAAAGTAAACGGAGAAGAAAAGGAAATCAGCGAAGAACTGGCCCGGACGATGCAGGTGGTGCAGATCGGGTGATTTTGAGGAATTGAATGGGCTTAGGGCTGCTAAAATTTACTGCAAAATCTGTACTGATTTTACCGCTGAACTCAGTTGGGCGAAGAGTTCCTCAGTTGGGCGAAGAGTTCTCTCTTCGTCCGTGTGTGTGCGAATCTTCCGATTCGCGTGTTGGCTTCAAATTAAAGAGTGGGTATCAGACTTTGTAGGATTACCAATCCTGTTCATCTGGGTTCCGGATCGGATAACCGGAAGAGCAGGAATTTTAATATGGCTATATTGAACTGTATTTGGCGAGGTTCAACTGAAATTCCGTTCTTTGACACGATATTTGAGAACTGCAGGTGAGTGGTTCGCATCTCGAAAGTTTGATTGATTTGTCCCGCTAAAGCTGGATTTCGCTTTGCTCAACTTTCAATTCCGTTCTTTGACAAGATTTTCGAGAACCGCAGGTAAGTGGTAAATTTAATCCGAATAAGAAAATGAAACAGTACGAGGAAGACGATCCGAACAGGCCGGAGACGGAGGAGGATGGAATATTGGCGGAGCAGAGACGCCGCATGCAGGTTCTCCGATTATCTAAGGTGCAACCAGGCCAGCCCAGAGGATTGTGGACGTTGCAAGACCTTATGCCCTCGAAAGAGGCATCCTATATCGAAGACAAAGCGAAAACGTCCCTTTAGATCCAGTAGGGGCCGTAGGAACGGAGACCCGCTTACTATTCTTAGTTCGTAAAATCCTTCGGAATTCTACGAACAAGAGGCTTTCAATTTGCGTACTAACTCAACTCCAATTTAAGCACGATATCCTTTTTTTCAAATACGCTTGTTGCCTGCTGTTTTACTTTTCATCTCAGGGATTTGCACTTCGTCCTTAGAGATTTATTGTCAATAACTTGATTGAGTTGTCTTATTATGTCAGTGAACGCTTTTTTATTACCGCAGTCGCACATTTCCGTCAGCGGGTTTTTGTCAATTATAAGCTCATACATTTCTTTAAGTGTAAGTGGTTCTGTCAGTTTAGAGTATTCCTCATAAGTCAACTTTAAGAACACTACATTTTTACTGATGCCACGATTATCAAGTAAGTAGCCATTATTTAAAAGAGTTGGAAGCGGGTATCCAATTCCAACTCTAATGTCTTTTGGATGAGGGTATGAAATAATTTCCGTCTTGTCGTCTGAAAGTGAAACAGGAACAAGATTGTTGTAGTTAGACGAAGTCTTGTAAACTAATGCAGGTGGTCCCGGAGTAAATTGCGGTGTGAAGTCCAATTCAGCAGATGGTTGTGTTTTTATGATTTGCTTATTGCTGGATGCACAGCCAACTAACGAAAGTAGAAAAAATGAGATAACTATTTTCATTTCTTGATGATTAGTTTTTTACTCAAAACTCCGTCAGCAGTTTGAATTTGTATTAAGTAAATCCCTTCATTAAGGTCAGACAAGTTTAACTGATTTATTCCTCGATTATAGTCTTGACCAACTGTGTAAACATTTTGCCCCTGAAAATTTAGTATGTTGATTTGAGTCACATTTTGAGAAAGGGCAGTTAGGTCAAGCGTTATTTTGCCGTTTGAAGGATTTGGAAATACATTCACAGAGTTAGCTAAATCAAGTTCGTTTACACCTGTGCTGAGTGTTCGTGTAATTGACATGTCTAACAAATAAGTTCCAGTTTCTCCTGTGAAGTAAGGCGAAACATGAAAATAAACCGTGCTTCCTCCATTCACAGATATACTCCCGCCAATTATATCATCAAATGCGTCTGACCATGTATTTCCGTCTGTGGAGTACGAAAACAAAGCATCAAGCGTATACGTGTTTCCGTTTCCGCTGTTGTGTGAATCATGAATGCGTGGAGAAATGGAATATGTATAGCCCGCAGGTAAGTTGATCTTGTAATAATCATAGTCAGAACCTAAGTGACAATTTGAGCCAATTGTGTTTCTGGTTGCTGAGTTACCAGAATATGTAACTGGCAGGGTGTAAGATTGACTTTGTGTATTGTTAGCTTCATATTGGTCTGCTTGGATTTCAGGAAGTTTAACGGTTACTTTAATTGGATTTTGGTGAAAGCTTGAGCCAGTCAATTGAAAATTAGAAATACCTGTTGGTTTATGAACCGCAGCAAGCAGATAAGTTCCAGGTGGTGCTGTAATGGAACTTGTGCTGAAAGTTAAATATGGACTTTGGTAAGTATAGCCTGACGGAAGACCATTACTCTCATTTACAGTATTTATAGTTTGAACGAATGAGCCGTCTAACTTATAAAGATTTACTTGATATTGACCAGTAAAAGTTGTTGTGCCGTCATTTACAATGTTTAAATTAACCGAAGCAGATTGTCCTTGCGTAAGTATAGTACTTGGAGAAACAGTCATTGTAGAGTTTAGCTCAATGTTACTGGGATTTATAACTGTCATTTGTCGCATATTGGTGTAGCTGCCACTGTTGGAAACAATAATCCAGTTACCTCCTGTGGGGCGGTAAAAAATTCCAACATAATATGTCCCAGGTAGCATGCCGAAAATACCTGTACTAGAGAAAACAAGATTGTTGGTATAAGCATAACCACCTTGTAATGTATAACCAGTTTTAGTTTCTACATAGTCAACAAAATTGTAATCATCATCAAAAATAGCTGCACAATAATCACCGTTGTAGGTGTTCGTGCCATTATTTGCAATGTTGGTTGTAATAGTGAATGCGTTGCCATAGTAAAGTGGATTTGCCGAGGGTGTTACAGAATTATACAAACCCATATTGAAAGTCTGTGTTCCTGATGGTGGTTGGATTCCAGACACTATTTTCTGATTTGAATTATATGACCCTAAACCTGCACCAGCTCCAAGTTGGGTGGGATTTAAGGCATTGATATTATAATAGTTGTCAGCTTCTCCACTCCAACCCCAATTAAAATGGAAAAAATCATTGTTGTCGTAACCGTCACAAACAAAAGCGTGCCCTGAACCGGTGCCAACTCCCTCATAATACATCGGTCTACCCGCATCTAGCTCTTGCTTTAATAAACTAATCCATTGTGAGTTTGTATAGCTGCTTCTTTCTTTAACGAGAACTGAGGTAGGGTAACCAAAGTAATTTTTTAAAGCGGGTGCGACTTTTACTGCACCTGCTGCCCCGCTAAATTGTGGGCTATAATTCATGTCAACACTTACACCACAATGATACATGATAGTAGCAACAGCACTATTTGAACTTATAACCATGTTTGGCATTGAACCCCACTGGTAAGTTGTGCTGCCAAAGTTTGCCGATAATGTTCCGTAATTAGGATGATTGTATGAATAGAAACCTGTTCCTTGTGTTGGGTAACTCCAAAACTTCATGATTTGAGCCATAGCTGTGGCAACGCATCCAGTCAATGAACCACTTGGACACGAAGCATTGTAAAAGGTTGACTGATCCCATTTTGTTTGTATCAATGGACTTACACTACTTGTGGCTCTTGTTTCGTTGTCAGCTTTAACTCCGTTGATCAAGTTTTGCCACTCTCTTTTAATTTCTTCCGTTGATTTCAATTCGTTTTCAATCGCAAAACGAATTTGGTTTTTGTATCCCTCAAACCATTTAGCAGCATTTGGTGGAATGTTGTTTGGGTCAAAAGTTCCATTTGTTGAATATCCTAAAATTGGAGTTACAATGTCGTCACCTGACACCATTACAAAACCGCTTGCCCCTGAGTTGAAAACATAATAGTAAATTGTTGCCTGCATGGGAACGATTGAACTGTTTGCTTTTGATTTAGAAGTATAAACTAAATTCAAAGTTGTCCCCGCACTGAACGTTTGGGAGTTTGTACGTGTGGTCAGAAAAATCTGTCCCACTTGTTTGGCTGTGTTTTCATCAACTTGTTTTGCAAAGGTTGTCAGTGTGAAAACTGTCAGCAGTCCGATTAGTCCAAGTGTCTTTTTCATTATGCTTGATTTTGTTTGTTAATGTTTAATTGTCCGTTTGCTGTGTCCT
>CAMCXM010000080.1 GCA_945883425.1 Spirosoma fluviale | reverse complement strand
GCGATGATCGAAGATGTTCAGAAACGCATCAATCTTTCCAAACTGGAGATCAAGGAACTCGAATCACAGTTGAAAGAAATCCGGAATGCAGAGAAGAACGGATAAATCATCTGTTGCCAGAAAACTAGAAAAAACCGGAGAGCGATCTCCGGTTTTTTTTATGTCTATCAGCGAATAATCGGAACCTGTTTGAAGTGTAGCGTTACAGTGGTTCCGATTTCAAGTTTCGATTTCACATCCATTTCAATTCCATGTATGTGAAGAATTTTATTTGAAATGGCCATTCCAATTCCAAATCCCTCTTTCTTTCTTGCTCTTGAAGAGCGGTAAAATGGCTCGGTGAAAAAGGTGATGTCCTCTTCGGTCATTCCCATTCCTTCGTCTTTTATGCTCAGTTGAAGAGTACTTTCGATCTGATCAAGAAAGCAGTAAACCCGTTTTCCATCTGAATACTTGCAGGCATTCTCAATGAGGTTTCCAATGGCCACTTCGAGCAGACTCCGGTTGCCAATGATCTGAGGCTCTGATTCCGGCGACTCAGGCAAACGCACTTCAATCTGTTTGTAGTTTTTGCTTTTCACCAGATTCTCCACAATATCCAGCAGTAGTTCATCCAAGCGAATGATTTCCTGGTTAGATGCCACCACTTCTGGTGATGCCTGAGAAAGTTCCAGCAATGAATTTACGATATGCTTTAATCGAAGGGCTTCTTCAAAAATTGCCCTCATCACTTCTTTATAATAGGCGTTGTCACGATCTCTGTTTAAGGCGATTTCAGCCTGCCCAATCATGGCTGCCAGCGGATTCCGCAATTCGTGCGAAGCATTTCGTACAAAGCCAGACTGACTTTTAAACGAATCTTCCAGACGGACCAGCATCGAATTGAACGTAAGTGCCAGCTGTGCAATTTCATCGGTGTCGTTTTTGTATTTCACCCGTTTGTCGAGACTTTCAGCGGTTATGGAATTTACTTGAAAAATAACCGATTTTATGGGTTCCAGTGCTTTCTGTGAAAGATATTGGCCAGCCAGTACGACAAAAATCAGAAAAATCAGAAAGCTGATTAACATGGTTTTCAGCATATTCTGAAGTTTGCTGGTTCCTGTTACATCGATGGCTGATGCGAAAATGTAAAACTCCTGGCCGTCCAGATTATAAGTGAATCCAATTACATACCGGCCATTTTCAAGGTTGGCTTCATAATCACCACCCTTTACCACAGTAATTAATTGCGGATCCGGTTTGTATGGTCCGGTTTGTTCCGAATATCGAATCTGCAGGTTTGTATCATAAATCTGTATGGTTTCTCCTTTCAGAACCTGCTTATATCGTTTATTGATTTCATCAAACTGTAACTGATGGGGCTTATCCTGATCCAGGTGCATGGTGGCCACCGTAATGGCACGTTCCTTTAGACGGTCCAGAAAGGACTCACTTGCGAATATATAGGCCAGAAAGTAGTTGAATCCAAGAATTGCCAATAGTAAAAAGGCAACCAGAATGGTAAACTGAAGGGTAAGTCGATGCCGGATTTCCACTGCCGAAATTACTCAGCCCGTAACACATATCCCACACCTATGACGGTATGGATCAGCTTTTTTTCGTGCATTTTATCGATTTTGTTCCGGAGGTAATTCACATAAACATCCACCACATTGGTTCCGGTGTCAAAATTGATGTCCCAAACACTTTCCGCAATGTCCATTCGGGAAAGCACTTTGTTGCGGTTCTCCAGAAAAACCTGTAACAACTTAAATTCTCGTGCTGTAAGTGTGATGGCTTTCCCATTCCGAACCACAGAACGCGAAGAAGTATCCATCACCAGATCCAAAGCAGTGAGTATAGTGGGAGACTGGTTTTGGTGCTTCCGTCGTTCAATTGCCCGGATTCGGGCCGCCAGTTCTGAGAACTGAAAAGGCTTCACCAGGTAGTCGTCGGCTCCGGAATCGAGTCCGGAAACTTTGTCCTTTGTACTGCCAAGGGAAGTAAGAATGATGATCGGAATTTTTGGGTGGAGCTCTTTAAAATCTTTGCACAAAACCAATCCGTTTCCATCGGGTAGAATGATGTCCAGAATCACCATATCGAATTTATCGGAACCCATATGGATTTTCGCCGTCTTGGAATCCAGGGCAAGTTCAATGGTGTGACCTTCTTCTTCCAGACCTCTCTTTAGGTAAGTAGCGAGGTTGAGTTCATCTTCAACAACAAGAATTTTCATCTTTGAATCAAATCACAAATAAGGTATCACAGAAATTCAGTAAGGTGAAAGCTACATTAGAAAATGTACAAATCCGGATTTTCCTTCTTTGAGCACCGCAGCAATGGTACAGGCTGATTCAATTGAAGACAGCTCGTCGCTTTTGATTTACTTTTTGTTGCCTCGAATTGCAACCTGTGTTGATAACAGGCGGCGTGTTTTGTAAGTTGCCACAAAATTGAAAACATGATTCCTGCACCTCCTGATCCGGAAAGAAAACGTAAACTGGAAGCTTTTGACCGACTCCTCACCGTGATGGACGAACTTCGGCTGAATTGTCCATGGGATAAAAAGCAAACCCATGAGTCATTACGGCACCTCACCATCGAAGAGGTTTACGAATTGGGTGATGCCATTCTTTCCGGTGAGCAGGAAAACATCAAAAAAGAATTGGGTGATGTCCTTCTGCATATTGTGTTTTACTCCAGAATTGCGTCTGAAACCAACGATTTTAATGTGGCCGACGTCATCGATGCAGTCTGTGAAAAGCTCATTTTCCGTCATCCACATATTTACGGAAATGTGACGGCCGAAACCGAAGAAGAGGTGAAGCGAAACTGGGAATCGCTGAAAAAGAAAGAAGGGCAGGAGTTGACTTTGTCCGGAGTTCCACGTTCTCTGCCGCCAATGGTAAAAGCCATGCGGATTCAGGAAAAGGCAAGAGGCGCTGGATTCGATTGGGACGAACCGGCTCAGGTATGGGAAAAAGTATTGGAGGAAATCCAGGAATTTCGGGAGCTGACGGTTGATGGAAATGTTGATACTGTAGAGGCGGAAAAAGAACTGGGGGATGTATTTTTTTCGCTGATCAATTATGCCCGGTTTCTGAAACTGAATCCCGACCAGGCCTTGGAACGGACCAATCTCAAGTTCATTACACGCTTCAACTACCTGGAAGAAAAGGCCCGAGGCAATGGCAAATCACTGAACGATATGACACTGCAGGAAATGGATGTCTACTGGAATGAAGCTAAAAAATTGGTTTAACAGACTATTGTCTATAATCTGATTTTCAATTAGTTATACATTCAACCGGTGAGAAGTTTTCTTTACTTTTATTTACTGGATTCAATTGAAATGTCGGATATGTACAACTGGCTTCAGAAGAAAAAACAGTGTAGAATTCCCAATGCAAAGGTTGCCTGAAGCTCCAGCTAATTTTTCAGTAAATACATTGGTATGTGGATTCGCTATTTCCTATCACCAAATCAACAGAACCAGACGGTACCGGATCCTTATGTCGAAATAAGGTTTTAGAAAGAAGGAATTTACAAAAGATAGAACCCGTTTTCTTCCAGTTCTTCCAGAATGTCCTGCAAATGGCTCAGGTCCATCCAGCCCGGACGCTCTTCTTCTCCTGAATTCAGGTTGAATATCAATTCTGGAAACTGCTGATGCAGCTGCACAATTTCGCTGGCTGACGCTGGATTTTTCAGAATCCGCAATTGTCCGGATCCAGATGCTGCTTTTACAAGGACGGTATCTTTTTTCTCTTCGCTTCCGATTTCAATTTCCAGACTTTCGGAATCCCGGTTTTCACAATCGGCTTCTGTGGCGGATGATATAAACTGAAGATCATCCAATTCCGGTACCGTCCTCAACTCCGGATGTTTGATAATCCACGTGGTGAGCTGCCATGCGTTGGCCATGTCCCGGAGAACAGCAGCATTGTTTCCAGAAAACTCACCCATCCATTCGACACCTTCAATCCAGGCCCGGATTGCATGAAATGCCGTCGGATCAAGTCGGGTATTTCCCGAATCATCAAAACAAATGGAAAGGTACTGAACGCCCATACCGGCACAATAACGGGCATCGGTGAGGCTGGAGATATCAGAAACTTTAATTCGGATCCGACTCATAATTAAGGTGTTTGCAATTCAAGAGAAGCGGTTTCAATCATGGCCGCACAATCAAACATGTCCATTTCCCGAAAATGTCCGGCGTGTATCTGGAGTCCGATCGGCATTCCGGACACATCTTTTCCATAGGGAACGCTGATGGCGGGAACGCCGGCGAGATTGGCCCAGACAGTGAAAATATCGGCAAAATACATTTCCAGTGGATTCTTTGTTTTGGTGCCCAGTGGGAATGCAGTGCCTGGTGTGGTGGGCATCAACAGAAAATCATATTGTTTGAAAACATCAAGAGCTGAGTTTTGAATCAGTCTCCTCACTTTCTGTGCCTTGGTAAAATAGGCGTCGTGGTAATCGGCGCTGAGGGCAAAGGTGCCCAGCAGAATCCGGCGTTTCACTTCCGGACCGAATCCTTCCGTGCGTGATCGCTTGTAGGTTTCTTCCAGATTTCCTGCTTCTGCTGTGCGGTGACCGAAGTGCATCCCATCATACCGGGAAAGGTTGGTGCTGGCTTCAGAGGTTGTCAGTATATAATAAGTAGGAAGAACGTAGTCGAAATAGGGGAGGTCAATGGCCTCAACGGTATGCCCTGCCTTTTTCATCTTCATAATCAGATGGTGATAGGCCTGGCGAATTTCCGGTTGTATTGCATCTGAATCGAGGACGTCTTTCCAATAGGCAATTCTGTATTTTTTTGTTCCCTGAATGGCTTTTGAATATCGCTCAACTGGTTCGGCACTGCAGGTGGAATCCATTGGATCGGCACCGGCCATTATTTCCATGATGAGCGCTGCATCGGCAACCGATCGTGTAATCGGACCAATGCAATCGAACGAGGAACCGTAGGCCACCAGTCCGTTTCGTGACACACGGGAATAGGTTGCTTTCATTCCAACTGCTCCGCAAAAGGCGGCAGGCTGACGAATGGAGCCGCCTGTATCAGAGGCAATGGAGGCAAAGCACATGTCGGCCTGAACCGCAACAGCTGAGCCACCCGAAGAGCCACCCGGTACTTTTGATGGATCGGCCGCATTGCGGACGGGACCGAATGAGGAGTTTTCGTTGCTGCTGCCCATCGCAAATTCATCGCAGTTCTGCCGGCCGATGATGATGGCGTCTTCATCCAGCAAACGCTGAATGGCAGTTGCGGTAAAAAGAGACTTGAAACCAGTTAAAATGGAAGAGCCAACCGTAACGGGATGATCTTTGTAACAAAAAACGTCTTTGATGCCGAGTATCATTCCGGCAAGTTTTCCGGCGGTGCCATTTTGTATTTTGAGATCGATTAAACGGGCTGCTTCCAGACTTTCTTCCCTGTACACGTCGAGAAAGGCACCCAAAAATGAATGTCGTTCAATGTTAAGAAGGTAGTGTTGAACCAGACTCAGGACCGTTACTTTTCCATTATTCAGATCCTGCTGAATATCAGAAAAACAGGCGTACGATTTCAAACGAGAATCCGGAGATATCAGGACGGTTTTTTCGATTCTTCTTCGATGGAATCCTTGATGTCTTTGGTGGCATCTTTGAATTCGCGAATTCCTTTTCCTACACCTCTTGCCAGTTCTGGAATTTTCTTGGCTCCAAACAAGAGAACCACCAACGTGATGATCAGAAAAATTTCACCTGCACCGAGGTTGCCGAGGAATAAAAGGTTCGATAGCATAAGACGAATCGTTTCGTTGAACTAGTGTGCAAAGGTAGGGTTCCAGATTGTATTTCCGGTTAAAAACTGACGAAAATAAACCCTTCACTTTTTGGCAGTGGTCGGAGATCAGGGATTTTCGTTGCAACTTTCAGTAAGTCAGGTTGTTCATTTGGAATTTGAAATTCTGAAACAATCCATGAATGATCTATGTTTTGGAATGAAATAACACCTGCGATTTATTCTTCAGCCGGCTGATTCCGGTTACCAATAGATCAGGTGTAAACCTTATATTTGCCGCTCAAATCAACGCTTCATGACCAGTCCTGCTTTTTACAAAGAAGCTTTTTCTTCCAGACATAACGGGCCCGATTCCAACCAGCAAAAACAAATGCTTGCCGAGATTGGCGAAGCAGACCTGGATTCGCTCATTTCCAAAGTTGTTCCACCTTCCATCCGGCTTCTGCAGGACTTACGCATTCCGGATGCGATTTCGGAAGTAGAGTTCTTAGCACGATTCAAAACGTTGGGAGCGAAAAACAAGCAGTATCGTTCCTACATCGGTACCGGCTATTATGGAACAGTAACTCCAACTCCGGTTTTGCGGAATGTTCTGGAAAACCCGGCCTGGTATACAGCCTACACACCTTACCAGGCGGAAATCGCCCAGGGAAGAATGGAGGCGCTGATCAATTTCCAGACGCTGGTGATGGATCTCACCCAGATGGAGATTGCCAATGCATCCCTTCTGGATGAAGCCACCGCCGCTGCAGAAGCCATGCACCTTTTGCATGCTGTCCGGAAGCCTTCCAAGGCACAGTCCAAAACCATATTTGTTTCTGATAAATGCCACCCACAAACCATTGATCTGGTTCAGCTTCGGGCAGAACCGATTGGCATTCAGGTGGAAGTTGGTGATGTTACGGCTCTTGATGTAACAAGGTCAGATTTGTTTACCGTATTAATTCAGTATCCGGATACCGAAGGAAACATCACCAACCATCGTGACTTCTGCGCCTCTGCTAAAGAAAACGATGTGTTTGTTTGTGTTGCTTCTGATCTGATGGCCCTTACTCTTCTTGAAGCACCCGGAACATGGGGCGCCGATATTGTAGTGGGATCTGCCCAACGATTTGGGGTGCCTATGGGTTTTGGAGGACCGCATGCCGCATTTTTTGCAACCAAAGAAGAATTCAAGCGCAACATGCCGGGACGGATCATCGGAATCTCCGTTGATGCCGAAGGAAACCCTGCCTACCGAATGGCGCTTCAGACAAGAGAACAGCACATTCGTCGTGAGAAAGCCACATCCAACATCTGTACCGCTCAGGTATTGTTGTCTGTAATGGCTTCGTTTTATGCCGTTTACCACGGCCCAGCCGGTTTAACGCAGATTTCATCCCGCATTCATTCCCTCACGAGAGGTCTTGCCAAAGGACTGAAGCAGATGGGCATCCAGGTTTTGAATGATCATTATTTTGATACCATCACCCTGATTTCTGACAAAGCAGATGTGATTCATTCCATCGCCCGCCAGCATGAAATTAACTTTCGGGTTTTTGGTTCAGAGCCGAATAAAATCGGGATTTCTTTGGATGAAACCTGCACAACAAACAGTGTAAAAGAAATTCTGATGGTGGTTGCACAGGCGACCGGAGCTCAGTTGCCAGCTTCTATGGATCAGCTGTTTGACAACGAAATGCCATCTGGTTCTTTCAAACGAACCACCCCTTTCATGACGCATCCGGTGTTCAATCAGCACCATTCGGAACATGAAATTACCCGGTATATCAAACACCTGGAGATCAAAGATTTGTCTCTGGTTCATTCCATGATTTCATTGGGCTCCTGCACCATGAAACTGAATGCCACCACCGAAATGATTCCGGTAACCTGGCCGGAGTGGAATTCGCTCCATCCTTTTGTGCCGGCCGAACAGGCAGCCGGTTACAGGGAAATGATGGAAAATCTAACCTACTGGTTGAAAGAAGTGACGGGTTTTGCCGGAATCTCTCTGCAGCCAAACTCGGGAGCACAAGGCGAATACGCTGGACTGATGACCATCCGTGCCTGGCATTTGTCTCGTGGTCATACACACCGCGATATTGCACTGATTCCGACATCCGCTCACGGAACCAATCCGGCTTCGGCTGTGATGGCGGGTATGAAAGTGGTGCTCGTGGCCTGCGATAACCGTGGAAACGTAGACCTCAACGACCTGAAAGCCAAAGCCGAACAGCACTCCGAAAACCTTGCTGCTCTGATGGTAACCTATCCTTCTACCCACGGTGTGTTTGAAGAAGCCATCCGCGAAATCTGCGATACCATCCACAAACATGGTGGCCTCGTTTACATGGACGGTGCCAACATGAATGCTCAGGTTGGGCTCACCAGTCCCGGAACGATCGGGGCCGATGTTTGCCACCTCAATCTGCACAAGACATTCTGTATTCCACATGGTGGTGGTGGCCCAGGAATGGGACCCATCGGTGTGGTTGAAAAACTGGTTCCGTTCCTGCCGGGTCATGCCATCGTGAAAACGGGCGGCGACAAAGCCATTAAATCGGTTTCGGCTGCTCCGTATGGTTCGGCTTCGATTCTGGCCATCAGTTATGCCTACATCCAGATGATGGGTGGAAAGGGTCTGAAAGAAGCCACCAGCATCGCCATACTCAATGCTAATTACCTCAAAACCAAACTGGAGAAGTTCTTTCCGGTTTTGTACACCGGTTCCAATGGCTATTGTGCCCACGAAATGATTCTGGACATGCGCTCCTTTAAAATGAGTGCCGGAGTCGAAGTCGAAGACATTGCGAAACGTTTGATGGACTATGGTTTCCATGCGCCGACGGTATCGTTTCCAGTGGCTGGTACATTGATGATCGAGCCAACCGAAAGCGAGCCAAAAGAAGAACTTGATCGTTTTGTGGAAGCCATGGTTGCCATCCGCAGAGAAATTGCAGAGATTGAAGAAGGCGTTTACGATAAGAAAGAGAACGTGCTCAAGCATGCACCACACACTGCAAGCGTGATAACCGCTGATGAGTGGATCCGTCCTTATTCACGTCAGAAAGCAGCATTCCCATTGCCGTATGTGAAGAAAAGCAAGTTCTGGCCAACTGTTAGCCGGATAGATTCGGCGTATGGAGACCGTAACCTGATGTGTTCCTGCCTGGCGGTTGATGAATACGCCAATCAGGAATCAGTAGAAATGGCCTAGCGCTAAAATAATTACATTATGAAAAGGCAATCCATCGGGTTGCCTTTTTTATCCCATTTTATGCAATAGATGTGGAACTTTTTGATTTTCACCTCTTTCGTTTCTCATCCGGAGAAACTACGGAAGAGGTTGCAAGAAAAAGAAAATCAAAAAGTTAGCATCCGGTGTAAATTTCCAATGCATAAAATGGGTTTATTTCCGGAAGCTTCAGTTTGATAGAGGCAAAAAAAAGTAGCCCTCTTGCAAGGGCTACTGAATTTGAAAAGAAGATGCAGAAATGGCAATCAGATCTGCGAGATACTCCATTGGACAACAGCCCAACATCATCCTCATCTAGCGAAAAATATTAGGCAAATATGATCAAATATTTGATTGTGCAAAAAATCAGAACTGAGTCAGATCGAAATTAAGAGAATAACAGGAGTGATTGCTCTTCTCATTCCATCGGTGGTTCTTCCGAAGGATTGTTGTATGCTTCAGGTCCCTGTGGAAACTCTGGTTGGGCACTTTGCATTTTCTGAACGGATTTCACAAATTCTGCCATTGTGAGAAACGCATTCTGATCAGACTTTGTGCTCGTGAGTGATGCCCGGAATGTGGAATGTTCCGGACTTTCGAACTGGGAAGACATGCTGATGGATTTCCAATAACCGGCAAATTCATTCATTTCGGTGCTGAAAGGTAATCCTGCTGGAATCGCTTTGGCAATATCGGTGAAATTCAACCAGGCGATGAAGTTGCCTGTCGGAAAATCTTCCTGATTTTTTGGTGCAAACTTATCAGCTGAAGCCGAGTTGGTAATTTCCAGCATGTCGTTTTTGAGTCGGATCTGAAGCCCCGGAACCCGTGGATGAGTGTACAGATCGGGTCCTGCTTTGATGATCATTCCGACATTGGACATATTTTCAAATGCCATACTGGCTTTGGCTTTGTCTCGGATGGTGAGTTGAAGCGAGACCTTTGGAAACATTTCACCAGCCGGTGGCGGTTCAAGTCCTGCAATGGCGAGCTGCCCTCCGAGTATGGAAAAAATCTCGCCTTTCTGAAGTCCAAAAACCTGAAGTCCATCCAGCATAGAAGCAATTTGCGCATTCGATTCAATCATGGTTTTCAACACATCCATATCCAGACGGAACGCCATCACTGCCATCGGTTTACTGGATGGAATGCGTTCAAGGAACGAGCCTTCAATGGTTTTCTCCATCATTTTGGCATACTTTAATGCTTCCGGATCCGAGGTATAACCATCAGCAGTCAGTTCAATTTTTCCATCCTGGAAATCCAGTATCCCTGAAAACTCTCCGGTTGGTTTTTGAAAGGAGCCTACTGGTATTTGGGAATCTTCCGTAAATTTTCCCAGATCCACCCAAATGGATGCATCGTAGGATTTATCTATCAGTTCTTTAAAATGAGGTTTGGTTTGAACCAGCTTTCCTTCTGGTTTCAACTCCAACAATTCACGGAGATAGGTTTTGGATTTAGAATCCTCGCTCTGAAACTTATCTAACTGACCTACCGCCGTTTTGTCTTTTACGCCAAAGGTGATGTTTCTCCCGGTGATCCACTCCATTTCATAGGATTTGGAAAGGACGGCCGTCGAGTCTATGGATTTACAGAAATCGAAGAATTCGTCTTTGTCGCTGATCGGCACAATGAGATACACTCGTTCCTGATAGGCCGATCCGCTTCTTTGAAAAGCCACTCCCTGTCTCAAATAGTCAATGCCGGTTTTGTCAAATGCAATGTCTCCTTTTTTCGGTGCGGCAGTGGAATCAGCCGATTGCGAGAACAAATTATCAAAGCTGAGGGCATTGAGCGCCACGTTTTTAAAATCCACTGCCATCACAACTTTGGCATCGGAAGGAACCAGTTCGAAATCACGGGAACTGTTACAAGCGAAGAATATCAGAAAGATAAAGGGCAGAAATCGATTGATTCTGTATGGAAAAGCCAGCATACGTTGAAAAAAATGAAGATTGATTATGTGTTGACAAGAATACGAAAGTCGATTGAAAGAGGAAAATATACGGCATTAGACTTTATAATTCTTCTTCAGGATTTCTTCTTTTTCCGGTTTGTTTCAGAAAAGAAATCCGGTTGTTGGCCTTTTGGTTCAGTGACGACATTTCCTCGATTTTATAGATTTCCACTGCGTGCTCATGCTTTTCCAGCAGATCATCATAGGGTCCGCGGGGCGAAAGTAACTTCACCAGGACCGGGAGAATTTCCACCACCACAAACAGCAACATCAGAAACCACGAAGCCATGGCCATGGTCTGACTCCGGTCTGTAACTTGGCCGAGGGCATCCAGCCGCTTGTCGAATCCATCAAAGGCCAGTTGTGGAATGGAGCTCTTTACGCTGTCTGCTTCTGTTTGTTTCCGTCGAAGATCTTCCTGAAATGTCAACAGTTGAGGAAGTCGTTTTCGAAGGAAGGTGTCCAGTTCGGCCTGGGCTTTGTCTGCATCCTGTCGTTTCAGTTTATAGATTGTTTTGGCGCCACGTTTCTGTGTTCCTCCGGTTCCGTCTGCTTCGTTTCGGGCCGATTCTTCCAGTTGGTTTCGCCGTTCGGTTTTGGTGTTGATTTCGGACTGGAGCAGTTGGATGTCGTCTTCCAGTTTTCGAATCGCAGGCATAAACCGGTTTTGAATTAATTGATCCTGTCGCTGGATTTCCAACTCTTTCATGGCGATCAATTCTGTTTCAATGGAGGTATGAAAAATCTGAAGTTCCAGCGGTCTGGAAATCACCACTGCAATCACCGTGGCCAGAATCAATCGGGGAAAGGCCATCCGGGCTTCGGACCAGAACCCGTTTTTCTTTTTTATACCCGACACGATGTACCGGTCCAGATTGAAAATCATCAGACCCCACAACAGACCGAATCCCACTGAAGCCGAAATCCGGATAACCGGCTCAGAATCATTGAATACATAATATAAGGCATACCCGGCCGAAAGAGCCGCAAATAAACCGGTAAAAAAAACCGTCGCTCCAATCCCGGCATATTTGATGTGGTCGCTTGGACTCTTTTTCAGAATCGGAATGGTAGCGCCGGAGCAAAACCAGAAAAACGATTGAATCTGCATAAAACGAAATGGTTAGGTAAAGTGAGTTCTATGCGTTTAGTTGGAAAGGAATGAAAGCGGGCTTTGGAATCTCAGCAAAATTGGGTTCAATGACAGCTGATTGGTGGATGGTTTTCTGAAGGACGGAATCGAATTTCGTAATTTCCGGTGATGCTGTTTGAGTAGGAGCCAATGGCAATTCAGCCGTCAGTTCCAGATGTGAATCAGGACCTGCCATCATTTCCGGAAACGGGTGAATTTCTTTCGTGCGCATCAATACAAGTAACTCTCCGGATGGAAAATTATTGCGGATTGATCAAAGGTTTCTTCCACCAATTTCTGATGGATGGATGCCTCCACAGAGGGAAAGAAGAAGGGATGACCTTTTAAATGGAGAGCGTCCAAAAATGCAGAACCACGGAGAAGAAAGAGATTTTCCGCAGAGGGACGCAGAGAAATCACCACATAAACAGGTCTTTAATCCTTCGTCGCTTTTCCTGCTGAAACCTACTTTTTCACCAGACGGTGTCGTTTGGTTGTGCCGTCGGCCGATTCGGTCATAAACAGATACCATCCGGATGGAAACGACTTTAAATCCAGCGTAGTCGATTTTGTGAAGGATTTTGTTTCCAGTTTTTTACCCTTTGGATCGAAAACGGTCAGAATCTGTGGCTGGTCATTTGCCGATTCAACCGTCACCTGATCGACAACCGGATTTGGGTAAACCCGAAGCTCAGAATTTGTTGTTTCCTGTTCTGAAACCGCTGTTACAATCAGGTTGGGATCTTTTTGTATGAGTCCGTTTTTGTTGATGATCCAGTTTTTGGGATCAATCGACATTACGCCAGTCACCGTTCCAACGGATGGGACCAAAGCCAAGGTGGTGTTACCGGTGATTTGGAAGCGAATCGTGGTATCTGGTTTTCCACTGCGGATAAACTTGATTTCGAGAGGAGTGGTGAAAAGGGGAGTCGTGGCTGCATTTGAAACGGTCTCTGCAATCCGCACATGCAGTGTTCCATTTACCGAATTCCATTTTAATGCATACGTTGGAAAACCTTCCCCGAAATACCACTGTTCAAAGGCGGCTGAGAGGTCCTTTCCAGATACTTCTTCCATCACATTTTTTACATCAAGGCCAATCGCTACGCTGTCTGCAAACCGGTTCTGAAACAAACGAAGGGCCTGAAAGAATTGGGCATCGTCGTCCATCAGATAGCGGAAGGTATGGATAATGGATGCGCCTTTGTCGTAGGAAAGTCGGCTGGAGAAAATACGGGTGCTGTTTACACTGTCTTTTACCCAGACGGCTCCGTTGGTTGCTCCCATCACAGCGTTGTGGTTACCCGTCATCAGTTGGGTTTCCTGTCCCGGATACAATGCAGCCAGCATGAGATATTCGCTATAGGATGCAAAGCCTTCGTTCACCCAGATATCCGCCCAGCTGGCACAGGTTACGTGGTCGCCAAACCATTGATGCCCAAGCTCATGAGCGGTAAGTGTCGGGTTGAAAAATCCCTGCGTGGTCATGGTCTGGTGCTCCATTCCTCCGGAAAGCGGCGCCATTGAGTGACCGTATTTTTCATTCCGGAAAGGGTAGGGGCCGTACAAAGAATCGAACAACTCCATAAAACTCGCGGTTTCATAAATATCGTCCTGGAAATTGGCCAGTGTGGCCGGGTTGTCGTAGATAAAATGCTGGATCAGAATGGAATCGGAAGAGCCTGCCGGATGCGCATAGTCAATCACTTCCACATATTTCCCTACCGCCACAGAAACCAGATACGCGGCAATCGGATGACGGTGTTTCCATTCATACCGCATTTTTCCATTGCCCATATTGGTCACATTTTTCAATAAACCGTTGGAACCTGCCTTGCAATTGGATGGAACGGTAATCCACATATCCAAACTGTCGATTTTATCTTTCAGCGATTGTTTACAAGGCCACCACTCGTAAGCTGAAAAGGGCTGGCTCAGTGACCAGGTCACCTGATTTCCCCAGGACGGTGACGTGGCGTTGCTCAATCCGGCATCGCCGAATGGATTGGCACTGGCATCGGGGGCAGTACCGTTGTAAAAAGTTTGAAGGGTGAAAAAATTACCAGCTGGTTGGTTTACCACCACTTTCACCGCGGTACCACTTCGTCGGAAACCGACCGAGTCGCCGTTGAACAGAATTTTGCTGATGGCGTGGTTGGGATGCAACTCAAAAAGGACGGTATCGAGCAAAACCCGGGCTTTCGCTTTCATTTTTACCGACCCGGAAACAACCTTGGATGTGTTGGTCATTGCCAGATCGAGGTGGTAATAGGTCACGTCGTATTTCTCCGTCTTTTGAATATCAGCACGGGTCAACGTGGCTGATTTGGACATGGTGGTCCCGGATTTGACCGCTGAGCAGTGGTGTTGTTTTGGTTGTCCTGTAGCCGATAACAAAATGGCAAAAAACAGGATCAGGGTGTAGAAGTAGTTCATCGTTTCAAAACAAATATATTTTGTTCACTCAGAGGTTAGAATCCGATGATTTGCTTCAAAATCTTTGTCAAATCTTATCTCAACCCTGTTCAATCGTGGACTAGCCCCTCGAGTCTCCTGATTCGCGGGTTGGCTTCAGGAAGAAAAGCGGGAACCCAGACTCAACCTTGAAGGTTTGTTTTCTGTCTCTTGAATCGGTCCATTTCGAATTTATTCCGTTTGTTGAATCACGAAAACCTTCAAGGTTTTGGAAGAGCGATGGAAACTCAGGTAATCGCGTTTAGGCTTCGAGAATGGAAAGTGGGAAACAGACTTTGGAGAATTACAAATCAATGTCGTGAAGTTAAGGCCTTGCATCCTTCTTCCTTTGGAGGACCTTTCCCGAATTTGCTTCGGGAAAGGAAGATGTTTACATAAAAAGCTTAACTTAACGGTATTGGATTCCCAATTCTCATCATCCAGATTCCGGATAGGAAGTCCGGAACATCAGGAGGTTTTTTTTAGAACAGTCCCCAATACACAAATTTTTCCTGAAAAAAAATGTGTACCGATTTTGGTACTGATTTGGGAAGGCAGCTCAATCCATATTCCGTACCTAAAGTTATACCGTTGATTTCCTAATTATTTCACAAACAATTTAATATGTTTGTATCTAAAGGTTCAGGCTCAAGATCCCGTTTTTTACTGGTTTCACCAGATTGGGACGTAGCATGAGCCTTTCTTTTTTTGTAGGCTATTCTGCTTATGGGCGCCTCCTGATCAAAGGTCTGAAGCCTTCTTTTTCTTTCGATTTGCTGATGCTGTGTCTCTTCTATTGGCTTCTCTTTTTTCCTTTTGTTTTGCTTGTCGATTTGTGGATCAAAGGGCTTTTCGCTATGAAGTACCCCCCAAACGATTCTTAGGAGCTTGTGCATTACTACGCCTATTGCTTGTCTATGAGCCTTCCCCTTTGCCCTATGGCTGGCGTAAATTTCTTTGAGATGCTCATCATGAAGAACCGCTGTTTGTGCACACATGTACAATGTGGCACGCATAGCTGGTCTTCCTTTTTTACTCATTCGTGAGACCACCTTCTTATCCCCACTTTCCCTCAACACAGGGTGAAGCCCAAAATAGGAGATCAGTTTTTTAGGTGTCTTAAAGCGGTTAATATCCTCTATTTGAATCATAATCGATGCTGCACTATAAGAACCAATACCTTTTATGGTTTCCAGTAGCTTTGTTTCGGGCCCAGTACAATTCTGAGCCAAATGCTTTTTAAGCGCTTTAATTCTTTCTGCCTTTTCAAGTATCTCATCAGCCATATGGGCGATTATGAATTCATCTGTTTTACTCTGTCTGCTTCCAACGCTACCCTTTGCACTCTCAATGAGTCTCAATGCTTTGTCATGAGTGACGCTTGGAATTTTTTCAAGCTTTTTCACATTGGCTTTGGCCAATTTTTGAGCTGTTGGATAGTGCTTTAGCATCGTCAGCAGCCAGGTAGGAACACCATCTTTGCAATACCGCTGCAATTCAGGAAAACTGGAGTAAACCAATCCTTTCAACTCATTGATAACCTGAGTTTTCTGCTTAATCAACAACTGAATATGGGTATGTAAACTCCTGAAGGCACAATACACATTGTCTTGCTGTTCGTAATCAATCTTGTCTGAATACCTCCTAAGATAGCTGGCTATGTTCCGGGCACTTTCAGAATCTGTTACATTGGTATTAAGCTCTGCCTTTGATGCATTTACAACTACCGATGGATTAAGCCTCACTGAATAAACAGCAAGCTTTTCATTCACTGGCTTTAAGGCTGCGTACCAATTATTTTCTAAGCCGCCTGTACTTTCAAGCCCACAATAAAGCTCTGAAATAGAATACTTTCCGGGCAAATCTATCAACCAGCTGCTGAGTAGGTTATGGCCTGTTCGTGTATCATCAAGCTGGAAAGTATCTTCCAACTTCTTTCCTTCTTGGTTAAGCAAAACAAAATCTGCGTAACCTTTACTGACATCAATTCCTAAAAATCCTTTCATACTTGTGTAAAATTTGAAATTGAAAAAAGTCAGGCACCGTTTATCCTTATAACGTATGCGGCATCTATGTACCAGGTTATACCTCAAACTCTACCTTGACAAGAGAAGAAACTTTGGGACGTTATCCAAGTAACAAGGGGGGCTCCTCCTCACTTGACAAGGTGCGAAATCCTGACTAAAAATTAAAAATCAAACATATAAGG
>CAMCXM010000079.1 GCA_945883425.1 Spirosoma fluviale | reverse complement strand
AGCTCCGCATTTCGCCTGTGGCTTCCTTCAGATTCCCAATCGCTCGGGACACCCTTGCCTTCGGCTCTCAAATTCCGGTCATCCGGCTTCTTAAGGACTAGATTCTCGCTTGAATCGCACCTTAGCGTTTATCCATGCATGGCGCACTTTATCATTTGGCGCTATTGGCGCCACTGTAAGCATCACTCATAACTTTTGAGGCATTTACCCAAAAAAAGCCACCCCAACCAATAACCACAAACAGGCGCCAGGTCGCCACGTTCCGCACGCATCACGAACCCATAACCATCTCAATAAACTCCGTTTCCGTCAGAATTTTCACACCCAGCTTGGTGGCTTTTTCGAGTTTGGCGGGGCCCATGTTTTCGCCGGCCACGAGGTAGTTTACTTTCGCTGAAACCGAGGAAATGAGCTTACCGCCGTTGGCTTTGATTTTGTCCTGAAGCTCTTCGCGGGAAAACGTACTGAACACACCGGAAATCACAAATGACATTCCGGCCAGGGCGTCGCTTTCGGCTTCTTTTCCTTCGGGCATAGCAAGCTGCACACCTGCCAATTTGAGTTTCTCCACAAACTGAACCGAGGCAGGGTCCTGAAAAAAGGCCAGCACGGAAAGGGCGATTTTCTCCCCGATTTCCGGTGCCTGGATCAGTTCCTCGTGGGTGGCTTTAGCGATGTTGTCCATACTGCCGAAATGTTCGGCCAGCTTCTCAGCCACCGTGGCGCCCACAAACCGGATCCCGATGCCAAACAATACTTTGGGAAAGGGAACCGACTTCGATTTCTCAATGCCCGCCAGAAGATTCCGGGCCGATTTGTCGGCAAAGCGGTCCAGTCCAATCAGCTGTTCGTAGGTGAGTTTATAGAGATCAGCTGAATCGGAAATCAGTTTCTTTTCAAACAGCAGGTCAATGGTTTCGGCACCGAGTCCGTCGATGTTGAGGGCTTTCCGCTGGATGAAATGTTCCATCCGTCCTTTGCGCTGAGGCGGACACCCCATTTCGTTCGGGCAATACCAGGCCGCTTCTCCTTCGGTGCGCACAAGGGCCGTTTCGCAGGCCGGGCAATGAGACAGGAAAGCCGTGGGTTCTGAAAACATACCCCGTTTGGGCAGGTCCACGCCGGTAATTTTCGGGATGATTTCCCCTCCTTTTTCAACAAACACCCAATCGCCAATCCGCACATCGAGGCGGGCAATTTCGTCGGCATTGTGCAGGGAGGCCCGTTTCACTTTCGTACCGGCCAGTTGAACGGGTTTCAGATTGGCCACCGGTGTCACGGCTCCGGTTCTTCCCACCTGGTAGGAAATTGATTCCAGAACGGTGGTCGCCGATTCGGCTTTGTATTTATACGAAATCGCCCAGCGGGGAATCTTGGCTGTAAATCCGAGATCCTCTTGCTGGCGAAGGGAATTGACCTTTATCACAATCCCGTCGATGCCCATGGGCAGATGGAATCGTTCTTTGTCCCAATGCTCAATAAAGGCGAAAATGTCTTCCACTGATGCGCACTTCCGCCAGGTATCGGACACAGGGAAACCCCATTCTTTCAGACGGAGCAGAGATTGTTCGTGGCTTTGGGAAGGAAGGTTTTCTCCCAGTAAATAATAGAGATAGCAATCGAGTTTGCGTTGGGCTACCACCGAAGAATCCTGCATTTTCATGGTTCCGCTGGCGGCGTTCCGTGGATTGGCGAGTGGCGCTTCGCCAATGTCTTCGCGTTCTACATTGATGGCATCGAACACTTTGAAGGGCATAAAAATCTCGCCCCGCACTTCAAAACGCTCTGGAAAATCCGAGGTTTGGAGCTTCAAAGGCAGTGATTTGATGGTCCGGGCATTGGCCGTTACCTCATCGCCCTGCACACCGTCGCCCCGGGTGATGGCCTGGGTGAGAACGCCGTTTTCGTAGATCAGACTGATGGCAACCCCATCAATTTTGAGTTCACAGACATATTCAAATGGTTCGCCGTTGAGTCCTTTCCTCACCCGCTCGTCAAACTCCTGCAGCTCTTCCCGCGAATAGGTATTGCCAAGAGACAGCATCGGATACTGGTGCCGGATCTGTCTGAATTCTTTGGTGATCGCACCTCCTACCCTTTGTGTAGGAGAATCGGTTTGTGCCAGTGCAGGATGCTGTTTTTCCAGATCCTGCAGTTCACGCAGAAGGGCATCGAATTCCATGTCCGATATTTCGGAAACGGAGTCCTGGTAATAGCGGTGGTTGAGATAATGGATCCGGTCGGTGAGTTCGGAAATCCGTTTCTGCACGTCTGTCATGTCACAATTCGAACGATACCGTCCTTAGGCTCTTGGTTTCAGAAATGAGATGAGTTTGTCCACTTCAGCATCGGTGTAGGCCGGGAAGTTGGCTATGCGGAAGGTGTCGTTTTTCCAGTTGCCATAACCCGAACCGAGCAGCATGCCCTCGGCTTTGGCTTCTGCTTTGATGCCAGCAATCAGCTCGGGATCGGCCTGAACCGCCAGAACCGTCGTCGAACGGACGGAATCGTTTGTCACCAGCGGACGAAGATTTTTTCCATCTGCCGCCTGAATATATCGGGCCATCCGGCTGCGAAGGAGGGCGTCGGTTTCTTCAATGCGGGGAGAATCCTGCAAAACGCGGTTGAGCAGATAAATGCCGAGCACGTTGGGTGTACAGCTGGTCTGGAATTTTTCGATGTGTCCGATCATCGTCAGGGCACTGTTGTAGAAACGGGTATCGTTGATGTCCCTTGCTCTTTCCACAGCGGCTGGCGACAAAATGAGCAAGCCAAGACCAGCCGGAAGTCCGAAACATTTTTGAACAGAGGCAAACCAGATGTCTCCCAGAATGTAGGGAAGATTGATCCCGGCCATAGATGATGTGCAATCCAGAGCTACAAGCCGATTGGGATGCGCTCCCCGAATTTCAGACAGGGTGTCAAACGAAATCTGGGTTCCGTTGGATGTTTCATTTTGTGTGAGACAAATCATCTCATCGTCTTCAAACACATCCATGTAATCCGCCACCAGTTCAGTGGTTACGTGAAATGGAACTTTATGCGCAGCCGGATGGATGGCCTGAGCATACTGAAACCATTTGTCGCCAAAGGCACCGGATGAAAAGTGCGCTGCCTTTTTCCGTGTAAACGATTGGGAAATGATTTCCCAGCATTCGGTGGCCGAACTGGTATAGAGAATGGTATAGGAATCGGGAATGGCCAGCTTCTCCCGGAGCAGTTGCAGGGTTTGTTCCGACATCTGATTGAAGGCTTCGGAGCGGTGGCTGACACTGAGAATGCCATTGGTAAAGGCGTCCTGCAGATATTGGCCCAGCTCAGGTCTTACTTTACTGGGTCCCGGAAAAAAAGTTGTCATGGCAAATCAGGAAGAAACGGTTTGCGATAAATAGGAAATGGCGAGTGAATATCCGGTGAGTCCGAGTCCGCAGACAAGTCCTCTGCACACAGGCGAAAGGTAACTGTGGTGGCGAAACTCTTCCCGGGCAAAAATATTGGAGATGTGTACTTCGACAGACGGAAAGGTCAGATTGGCAACCGCATCCGCCAGAGATACCGACGTGTGGGTAAGTCCGCCGGCGTTGATCACCAGTCCATGCGCACCGTCGCTGTTTTCCTGAAGGAAGTCGATCAAAGCGCCTTCGTGGTTCGACTGAAAATAGACCAGCTCGTGCTGGGGGAACTCCGTCTGTAAACGGGTGAAATAATCATCAAACGACACATTCCCGTAAATTTCAGGCTGTCGTTTGCCCAGCAGATTGAGGTTGGGGCCGTTGAGGATGAGAATTTTCATAGTCGGTCAAAGGTAGGCAAAGAAGCGAAGACCCCATTCTTCCGGAGTTCAATTTCCATAAATGGAAAAAACAGATCAGGAAGATTCCGGATGGTGGTGTTTCCAGGATTCCATCACACCCTGAATGCTTCGGTAGCTGTTTTTCAGAGCATGGTCGGCCTGGTCGATTGTCATCCAACGAATGTCTTCAATGTTCTCAATGTATTGAGGTTCCATATTGGCATCATTGAGGCAGTTCATGTTATACCAGGTGGTTTTCTTCAGAATCCGCTTTCCTTCCTGAATATAGGTGTGCCAGGTGGTACAGAGCTTATCGACCAGTTCGGCTTCGACGGCACATTCTTCCATCACTTCTCTAACTGCTGCGATTTTCGCTTTTTCGTCTTTTTCGAGCTTTCCTTTGGGAAGGTCCCATTTGCCCAGACGGAAAATGAGGAGGAATTTGTCCCGCTTCCGAACCAGACCTCCAGCCGCTTCCACAATACGGAACTGACTTTTGATGAAGCTTTTGACCAGCTTGTATTCGGGGGTGAGGCAGATTATGGTTTGGACTTTAGGAATCTTTTTGAATTCAATCCAGTTAAGTATCTGGCTGATGTGATCTTCGATTGTATGTTCCAGCAACACAACTCCCGACAAAGAAGCAGGTGAAATATCGTCAAGTGAAGACAATCGGAAATCGGGTGAAGAGTGGATGGAACCGGCATCGGATTCCCGGATAAGATGGAGGTATTTATCGTTAATGTACAGCTTCATATCATAGGCAATCGAAAGACGGTTAAAGAGGTACAAAGTTTGAAAAAGGATTGAATCAAGCCTTAATTATTTTGTGGCATCCGGTTTTTTTCCATCCGGTCAGGAGCAACAGCAAAAATCAACTTGTCGAAGATAACAACATATTTACCTGAAAAAAGGTGCATTTGAATAGAAGAATTGATCATCCTGCAAACTGAAAGGGGTATTCATAAAATTCAGGCTCCTCAAATAATGAGGACCAGAAATTGGAAGTACAGTTGTTTAGGGCTAGCTTTCCCGTTTTCAGAGGTGCTGCGGTCACTTTTTTATTTAAACAATTACTGAAACGCAGTGTTCAAGAGTACTCTATAGATACAACATTTGCATGAACATCAGATTTGAAAAATCGAATCAAAATTTCTTATCCATTCTTAGAAAACAAGTAAACTCCTATTTCGAGGAAAACCAAATTTCGACCTACGGAAACAGCGAATTGTTTCTCAAATCCGTGATCCTGTTTGGGCTTTTGGGAGTTAATTATTTCGTTCAGATTTTTGCGGTTACGAGTGGAAGTTTGGCATGGTTTGCCTGCTACTTCTTTCAGGGAATTATTTTTGCCCTTATTGGATTTAATGTGATGCACGACGGCTCTCACAGCAGCTATTCGTCGAACAAAGTGGTGAACCGGATCATGGCATACTCGCTGAATTTCCTGGGTGGCATTTCTCAGTTCTGGCACCAGAAACATGTGATCAATCACCACACCTACACCAATATTGAAGGGGTAGACGACGACATCGACCTGAAGCCTTTCCTTCGGATGCACGACGATCAGCTCTACATCCCGATCCACAAATTTCAAGCTTATTACGCCTTTTTTCTGTACAGCCTAACGTACGTGTTCTGGATTTACTACCGTGATTTCAAGAAATACTTTACCCGCAAAATTGCCGATCACACACCAATGGATGAGTTGACTGTAAGAGATCATTTTGTATTCTGGATCACAAAAATCGTCCATGTGTCCATTTTTATCGGGATCCCCGCCTTTTTCATGGGACCGAAACTGGCCATTCTGGGATATCTGATTCTATGCCTTTCGTGTGGATTTACATTGGCCATCATTTTCCAATTGGCTCATATTGTAGAAGGCACCAGTTTTTCAACGAAAGACGAAAACGAAAACGTTCTGATCGGAACAGAGTGGTCGGTTCACCAAATCAACACAACCGTGAATTTCGGAACCGAAAGTAAAGTACTCACCTGGTTACTGGGCGGACTAAACTTTCAAATGGTTCATCATCTATTTCCGAAAATCAGCCATGTTCACTATCCGGCTCTGCATAAGATTATCTGTGAGACTTGTGATGAGTACAACGTGAAATACGTGGAATATAAAAACTTCTGGTCGGCTGTTGGTTCTCACCTTCGGCATTTGAACCAGATGGGGAAAGCCGTCTGACACTTTCCTTTTCTTATATAAACAAAAAAGCCTTGCTTAACGCAGGGCTTTTTTGTTTACCGGATGGATGCACAAAAGGTTGTTGGAAACACTCAAAACCAGAATTTACTTTCTGCGGATGGCCAGAAAAGAAATTCTTATCATCCGGTTGGTGAGGCATTATTTTTTCTCATTCAACCTGAAATGCCGGTTCTGAAAAGGATTGGCGTATTTCATAATCCTACATTCCAGAGTCTTTTCATCCTTGCAAGGAAAGAAAATCAGGCAGGCGGAGACACATTGAAGATTTTGCTGATTTGGTGAAAGCTCCGAAGAAATTTTGACCGGAATAATTCATATCATCAGATTATATTTGAATTTAGAATACCGCGAAAATGAGTTCAAAGCATAATTCAGCTTTTGATCAGGAAATACACCGGTTGATCCGGAAAAACATCTCTGAAGTTGATAAAACAGCAGACATCATTTTATTTGGTTCAAGGGCAAGGGGCGACAATCGAAATGATTCAGACTGGGATATCCTTGTTCTGACCGACGGGCCCGTTGACATTCAGAAAGAACGAGGTTTGCGCAACCATCTGTATGATTTGGAGCTTGAAACCGGTGAACCATTCTCGTTGTTTGTTTATTCTAAAAGTGACTGGCTGCACACTCAAAACGTTACACCCTTTTTTTTCAATGTAACCAAAGAAGGAATTCGGTTATGAGTGAAAGTGAAAAAAAGCAGTATGTGACCCATCGACTCGAAACTGCTTATAAAACACTGGATGCTGCAAAAGTGCTGGCCGATTCAGAATTCTGGAATTCCTCCATTAACAGGTTATACTACGCAGCTTTCTACGCGGTCAATGCTTTGTTGGTTTGGAACAACATTCTGACCAAATCTCATTCTACCACCAAAAGCCAATTTTCCCTTCATTTTGTCAAGACCGGGAGATTTGATAAGAAACATGGGAGACTTCTTGCTGAGCTTTTTGATAGTAGACAAAAAGGTGATTATGAAAATATTTTTGACTACGATGCAGAACGTGTTCTTCCTCTTTTTGAACCGGTGAAAGAATTAATTGCAGCGATTGAGATAGAACTCGAAACAAAATGTAAACCCGATTGAACCACATGGACCAACCCTCTTCCAAACCCGCCCGACGGGTCCGCTACAAAGGCACACACCCGAAAGCCTTTCAGGAAAAGTACAAAGAACTACAACCCGATAAATACGCCGCCGATGTGGAAAAGGTGAAGCAAAAAGGCGCCACTCCCGCCGGCATGCACCGGTCCATTTGTGTGGATGAAATTCTGGATTTCCTGCAGATCAGACCCGGACAGAAAGGACTCGATGCCACGCTGGGTTACGGCGGCCACAGCCTGGAAATGCTCCGCCAGCTTTCTCCGGACGGAATCCTCTACGCCATCGATGCCGACCCGATCGAACTGCCCAAAACCAGAGAACGTTTGGCCGCACTTGGTTTTGGGGAAGAACAGGTGGTGATTCAGAAAATGAACTTCTGCGACATCCACCTCATTGTGCAACAGGCCGGACAACTCGATTTTGTGCTGGCCGATCTGGGCGTTTCGTCCATGCAGATCGACAATCCCGAACGGGGCTTTACCTTTAAGGCGGATGGTCCGCTGGATCTTCGCCTCAATCCGAGAAGCGGCAAACCCGCATCGGCACTTTTGAAAAAGCTGTCACAAAAGGAACTGCAAACCATTCTGGTCGAAAATGCCGATGAGCCCTATGCCGAGATTCTGTCCGTTGCCATCACCTCCCGCCTTGCAAAAGGACTGCCCGTAGAAACGACGGGGCAGTTGCGGGACATCATCCGGGATACGCTGGTGGTGGTGCCGAAAGACGAGCGCCCGGAGACCATCAAAAAATCGAGTCAGCGTTGTTTTCAGGCTCTGCGCATTGCCGTGAACCAGGAATTTGAGGTGCTGGAAAAGTTTCTGGAGAAACTGCCCGATGCTTTGGTTTCAGGTGGACGAGTGGCGATTCTGTCCTTTCATTCAGGAGAAGACCGGAGGGTAAAAAAGTTCTTCCAGCATTATTTCCGTGAAGGGATTTTCAGTGAGATATCGTTGGAACCAATCCGGCCATCGGCCAAAGAAATTTTCGACAACCCACGTGCCCGCTCCACCAAAATGCGGTGGGCGGTGAAAGCATAAGTAACGGTTTTCTTACGGTCAAAATCATTGAGTTTTAGGCAACGCATGCGGGCGTGTCCCTTCATGCTCAGCGAAAACGCTGTCCATTCAGGGTCGGGCTGTCCGCTCCAATTCCTCACCATTTCTCCCATTTTCAACGGCACAAAATGGTTTCGGGATTTCCGCTTCCATCCCTCACGCAGCACCGTCTATGGTGAACCTTCCACTAAAAACCTGTAGACTGCGACCATATTCCTGTTTCCGGTTGCTGCCTTTTTTCATTTTCCTTCTTACCGCGTTCATTTCGGCCCTTGGCTCATTGCAACTGGGTCCGGTAAACGGCAGTGTCCTCAGGCTTTCTCTCAACGGACGGTTTCGCGATGCCCGCTGGCTGGCCCTCGGGGGTTCATTGCCCGAATTTCTCTATGCCGGAATCGCCATATCGGGAAGCCACTGGCTCGGGCAAATCACGCAGGCTGGCCGGTATCTCGACTGGGCAATTGTCCTCATTTTCCTTGTTATGGGCATCCGGCTCATCCGCACCAAACCAAAATCCATCCCAACTGAAGATACGAAACCGCGATCCGTACTTCCCTTCTGGCAGGGACTGGGACTGGGTCTTCTCAATCCGCAACTGCCTTTGTTCTGGTTGTCCATTCTGGTCTGGTATAAAATGAGTCTGGGTCTGGAAATAGACAGCAGCATTTCTTCGGCGGCTTTCGTTCTGGGGACTGGTATGGGTGCGTTCTGTCAGTTGCTGGGTTGGGTGGAAATTTGCCGCCGGTATCAGAATCGCGTTCTGGCCCTTTCTCAAAAGCAACCGCCCGAAATCTGGATCGGCGCTTTTTTCGTAGTTTTAGCACTCATTCAGATCATCAAACATTTATAACCTTTGGAAGCAGTCGGTTCGCAATTCTGGCATCTCCGCAATCATGAATTGTTCAGCAAACTGAACACGGAGGAGATTCAGGATCTCTGCGTCATTTCTTCGTTTATGCAAGCCAGCAAAGGCGACTACATTTATTTTGGAAACGAGCAGATCAACCGGTTGTACATCCTCAAAAAAGGACGGATCAAAATCGCTTATTATGATGACAAGGACCAGGAAATCGTAACCGAAATCCTGAAAGAAGGCGATATTTTCGGTGAGGTCACCCTCAATCCATCCGGCAATACATCCCACGAATTTGCTCAGGCTATGACGGAAGAAGTGTCCATCTGCTCCTTTTCCCTGGAAAACTTCGAATCACTTCTCAACCAAAAACCCGATCTGGCCATCCCGTTCTCCAAAATGTTGGGCGAAAAACTCAAGATCATCAACCAGAAATATTCCGACCTCATCTTCAAAGATGCCCGTACCCGTGTGATCAATTTTTTCCGGCTACACGCCCGTTATGAAGGAAAGCAAACTGGCAACCGGGTCGAAATCGACATGTTTCTCACCCATCAGGACATTGCTTCTTTTACCGCCACCTCCCGCCAAACGGTGACTACGGTGATCAACCAACTGGAAGCAGAAGGCATCCTACTTTTTCAGGGCCGCAAAAAAGTGGTGATTCCGGATGTAACCCGGCTGGGTTGAACCTGGATTATTCAATCGGTTCAGTAAGCCTTGATTCACCTTTTAAAAACACACTTCGGGGTTTGGGGCCGTAAAAAACTGGAATCAAGGCGTGAAGGTCTTCTCACTTCTAAATGGATAATCCAGGTCGAATTGACTTTTTTTACCGCATGAACTACCACAACCGAACCTTCCGCCCCGTCCGTAATACCGACAACGGCGAAACCTCCGAAGAAACCCTGTTTCTCTACCAACAGGACGGAGCCATTCTCACTTCCAATTACGCAGGAGGGAAAATCCGGAAAGGACACCTCATCGGACTGGTGGATCCGGAAGGCAACATCGAAATGCGCTACCACCAGATCAACGACCAGGGCGAATTCCGGACGGGCATCTGTTTTTCCAAACCCGAAATTCTTCCGAACGGAAAAATCCGTCTCCACGAAACCTGGCAATGGACTTCCGGCGATGGCTCCAAAGGAGAATCGGTTCTGGAAGAGGTCTGAAAAGTCCGTTGAACAGAGCTGCCATTAAAATTTATCTTCAGGAAACCGGCACCTCTTCGCTCTTTTTATCTGCCGTCAGAATCAGTCGCAGCGACGTGTCTTTGGTCACGTAGGTCCACGCCCAGTTGATGAAAATGATGATCTTGTTCCGCACACTCAGGATCAGCATCAGGTGCAAAAACATCCACACAAACCAGGCAAAATATCCTTTGAACTTTACAAAGGGAAGGTCCACTACTGCTTTGTGTTTACCAACCGTGGCCATGGAGCCCAGATCCTGATATTCAAATTCTTTCGGTTCCTTCTTTTCCTGCCAGGCCTTCAGGTTCCGGGCCAGGTTGGCTGCCTGGTTGATCGCCACATTGGCTACCTGCGGGTGACCTTTCGGATAATTCGGTGTTTCCATCAAGGCCACATCACCCACAGCAAAAATCCCTTCTGTTTCCTTTATCTGGTTAAAACGATCGACGATGTAGCGGTTGTGATGAAAGACGGAACCGTCCGGAATACCCGCAATCAGGTTTCCTTTTACACCGGCGGCCCAGATCACGTGGCGACTTTTTATGGTTTCACCTGTGCTCAACGTCACCAGTTTGCCGTCGTACGATTTCACCAAAACCGATGTCTGAACCTTCACGCCCAGTTCTTTGAGGTATTTTTCGGAAGCCACTTTGGCTTCGTCACTCATCGCATTGAGGGTGTGGGCGCTTCCTTCCAGCAAATGAATATTGAAATGACGGAAGTCGATGTTGGGAAAGTCTTTGGGAAGAATGTTCCGTTTGATTTCGGCAAACGCTCCTGCCAGCTCCACACCGGTTGGACCCGCACCGGCATTCACCAGATTGAGGAGATGTTCTTTTTCACTTTCATCCACCGTGAGGTAATCCTCAAAACTCTGCAGGATGGTATTCCGGATGGTGATGGCATCGTAGGTGGATTTCAACCCGAAGGCGTGTTTCTCCAGATCGGCATTTCCAAAAAAGTTGGTGCTGCAACCGGTGGCAATCACCAGATAATCGTAAGGAAAAGAACCGATGCTGGTCTGAATGGTCTTCCGATTCGGGTCCACCGCTTCCACATCGGCCATCCGAATCTGGAGGTTTTTCCGGTTCTGAAGGACTTTCCGAAGTGGAAATGAAATGCTGCTGGGCTCCAGCTGCGAAGTGGCAACCTGGTAGAAAAGTGGCTGAAACTGGTGGTGGTTGAGTTTGTCGATGAGGAGAACGCTAAACTTTCTGTCATCGAGCGTTTCGATAAAACGAAGACCGGCAAAACCCCCTCCGATTACGATTACGTTTTTCATACGCACCGAGACTTCCGGTGGTTAAGGAATGGGGGTGCCTGATTTTCCAGCACCCTTCCTGGCCGGAATTCCTTTTGTAAAGAAAACCCCGAAACGAGCTGTTTGGTTCCGGAAAATAAAAAATGAGGCGGGAATCCGGTGGTTACCATCTCGGGAAAATCATTTTAAAAAAAGAGACATTGTCGCCTGCCCGACATTTCAGGGAATGAGGGGAACCGTCCTTTGCCACATCTTCTTTACCAATATGACATTCCGACTGTTTCTTCTGGCCTGCCTGTTTGCTCCTTTGCTGTCACAGGCACGGACCAATTCCAATGAAAACGCCCTTCTGCTGAAACACTTCTGGCTGGACAAAGCACCACTCGCCATACAGGGATACGATCCGGTTTCACACTATTCCGGAAAAGCATTGAAAGGAAGCAACAAATTCCGGACGGCGTACAAAGGCATCGAATACCACTTCGCCAATGCCAAAAACCTCGAAACCTTCCAGAAAAATCCCGCTGGCTACGAACCAACCTATGGCGGATGGTGCGCCTACGCCATGGGCGCCCGGAGCGAAAAAGTAGAGCCCGATCCCAAGAACTTCAAACGCGCCAATGGCTACACACAGTCGGATTCGACAGCGTCAACTCCTCTCAGATGGAACCAGATGGCAGAGCTGACGGTAAGTGGAAACGGAAACCAGTTCACCGGAGCCGCTTCTTGGTTGCATCTGTATGGCGTGGGGAAAGCCCGAAAATTCCGGATCGGGTATGGCGTACGCTTCAATTCCTACTTTTCAAAAGACCAGGAATTCATCACAGCACCCGCCAAGCTCACATCAAAACAGGAAGGTCCGCAGGTCTTGTTTTCTGAAACCTTTGAAGAGAATCTCGATACACTGAAAGCAGGTTCTGTAAATGTGAATTCGCTCAATGCCGCCATTTATCTGCAATACGATTTCAGTCCGAAATTTCAGATTGGATTCAACATCGACGCCATCGGTTTCAGTTTCGGGAAGAAATCGTCGGGCACCATCCAAAGCAGTGGTTACGGAAACTTCGCACCGTCTGCCAAACCGTATCCCTTCAATCTGTTGCTGGTAAGCGAAAACGATCTGGGTTCGCTCAATTCTGAATTGTATGCCCGCTATTTTTTCAGTCCGAAGTGGGCCGTGAAAGCGGGGGCTTCCTTTCTGTTTTCCGAGCTGCAAACCGAACGCAAAGACATCCTCAACAACGACCGGTACCGCAACAAATCGCTGACGTTTATGGTTGGGATTGCTTACAAACTCTAAACCATCTAAAAAAGTAAAGGAGGGATGTGGATATTCTTTAAAAAAGCAAAAACCAGGGTCCTTTTGATCACGGGTTTTATTGCATTTGAAAGTCATGCTGCAATCCTTCCCGACTCCGGAGGAATCCGGATTCGGTACACACTTCTTCCGTCAGCCTATTACCTCCCCGAAACGGGCATCGCTGCCGGAGGTTTGGCATACGCAAATCTTCAAGACCGATTCGATACCACCCGAAAAAAAGGGAACATACAGCATTATATCTCTTTTACCCAAAAACGACAGGTCCTCTTTGAAAATTCCTGGTTTCTGTTCACAAAAGGCAATCGGCGGTTGGTAATGGGCAATCTTGATCTATTGCGATTCCCTGAAATATATTTTGGAATCGGGTCGTCTCAATTAAACGATTGCCCACCGGTTTTTTACCAGGCCGACATGTTCCGGTTTTCAAATCTCTTACTTTCCAGAATCAGAAAGGATGTTTATATGGGATTCATTTTACGGTCAGAAGCTTTGCACATGCCAAAATCCAGAACCCCTATGGGCATGGAGAAGCTAGAAATGGCAATTGGCGGGAAGGGCTATTTTGTGGGTGGCCTTGGTCCGGCCTTGATCTGGGATAAACGCGACTTTGCCTTAAATCCAAAAAAGGGACATTACCTGGATGTCCGTGCCACCTATTTCTACTTCCGGGGCCAAAAACCCTTCCAAATGTTCAACTTTGATTTCAGAAAATACCTGTTTTTAAATTCCTGTTCGGCCACTCTGGCAACGCAGTTTGTTTACCAGGCGGCCACAGCAAACACACCTTTCCGGATGATGCCCGGGCTTGGTGGCGCAGATTTAATGAGAGGATTTTATTTTGGCAGGCATCGCGACCAGCAACTTTGGGTTTTACAGGCAGAGTGGAGGCAGAAGATATCCGGTCGTTTTGGCGTCACTGTTTTTTCAGGAATGGGAGATGTCGGAAAAGCTGCATCGGAATTAATAGAGAAAGTCCACTACCATTTAGGTGCGGGACTTCGCTGGCAAATTAAAAAGGAAGACAACGTAAATCTGCGATTGGACGTAGCTCGGGCAGGAAAGGACATTAATTTATATGTGGTTTTGGCTGAAGCATTCTGAATTGAGACAATATATACTTGTTCTTGGAGCATTTCTGGCTTTTATGCCGGCATCATCGACGTGCGCAGGAAACAGCATTCAACTTTCTCCCGATTCCGGAACGGTGGTTCATCAGGAAACCAGGCATTATCCTGAAAAATGGGAGCAGCAATGCCGGATGGCCCTTTCGCATTTTCCAGAATTAAATAACATCAGAATCCGCTTTGTGGAGAAAACCAGACTAGCGCCGCTTGCCACCGCTCCTACATTTCGGAGTCTTTTCCGGCGACATGAAAAGCGGACTTACACGATCACGATTTCACGAAAAACAATTCGAATGCTGGACTCAATTCTCTTTAAAAACTTATCCACCGATGCCCAGATTGGTGTATTGGGTCATGAGCTAAGCCATGTGGCCGATCTGAAACGATTCGGATTTTTTGGCTTTCTGCGTCACGCTTTTCTTTATACTTTTTCAAAGAAGTATGGAGACCAGTTTGAATTTAACACAGATCGGATCTGTATTGAGCATGGACTAGGTTTTAAGCTTCTTGCCTGGAGCAGGGAAGTGAGGAACAAACTGAAAATGAAACAATTCGATCGTGAAAAAAGTTCTGACCAAACTCCGGAACGCTATATGAATCCGGACACCATTTTGAAAGAAATTCAACGAATGGAAAAAAAGTAGAGGTTTTTTGGATCCGGGCGGGTGATGATTTCAGAAAACAGACACTAAGAGAAAAACAAAACAATGAAACAATTCCTCAAAACAATTGCTCTTTCGCTGACGGCTTTTATCTCAACCGTTTTCATGTTGCCGGCACAAAATGCACCAGCCTGGAAACTTGATAAATCACACACATCAGTTACCTTTTCAATCAACCACTTCTATTCGAAAGTAACAGGTAGGTTCACCTCTTTCGATGGCAGTTTTTCTTTTTCCCCAACCAACCTGGAAGGTAGCAAAGCTGAGTTTTCCATCGATGTGAAAACGGTGTATACGGAAGATGAAAAGCGGGACAAGCACCTTCAGTCACCCGATTTTTTTGATTCCAAAGCCTACCCCAAAATGACCTTTTCCTCCACCCGATTCGAGAAGAAATCTGAAACAGACTATATCGTCCATGGGAAAATTACCATCCGCAACACCACACATGATATCGCAATTCCCTTCAAAGTAACGGGTGAAATGGATCATCCCATGATGAAAGGCACCCATATTCTGGGATTGCTGGCCACATGCAAAATCAACCGGACGGATTTCGGGGTTGGAACCGGAAGCTGGGCGGCCACCGCAATTGTTGGCGACGAAGTCACCATCGAAATTCCAATGGAGCTTATCCGCAAATAGAACATGAAGACTGTGTTGATTCTGATTTTTACGGTTTTGGTTTTAGGCACCTTATATTCCATTCCAAAACCATATCCCTCGATCGCAAAAAGCGAACCGGAAGGAATCCAGTTTTACCGGGGCACCTGGGAGAATGCTTTGATTCAGGCGCAAAAGGAAAACAAAGAAATATTTCTGGATGTTTATGCCACATGGTGCGGTCCATGCAAAAAACTGAAACGAAAAACCTTTGCTGATAAAAAAGTGGGAGCCTATTTTAACAACCGGTTCATCAACATCGCCATTAATGGAGAAACGGAAGAAG
This sequence comes from Spirosoma fluviale, assembly GCA_945883425.1. GTDB lineage: Bacteria > Bacteroidota > Bacteroidia > Cytophagales > Flexibacteraceae > CAMDMI01. The sequence continues at coordinate 1,477 of CAMCXM010000079.1, read as the reverse complement.
GTAAGTATCTGGCAGACCACTATGGATTATTCGGATATCCCTCCTTACTTGTGGTTTCACCGGAAGGAAAGGTGACCGCACAAACAAGTGGTTATCATAGCCCCAAAGAATTGCTATTATTTGCCAACTCGGTTCACCAACCACAAACCAAACAACCCTCAACAGCACCTGTAAGCCAATGAAAATAATCCTGTTCATCTTTGGGTTTATATTTCTGATTCCGATTACCGGAATCAGCCAGAGAGAGTATGATTGGGGCACATTTCAGGCACAGGAATCAAATGGGAGTGTCGCACTGACAATCCAGATGAATGCCGGAAAATCTTGCGATGGTATCCAGATTTTTCGGTCTTTTGATGGGCTCAGGTTTACAGAAATTGGTGAAATTCCGGGTGTGTGCGGCGATCCTGAAACAGAACAACGATTTTCATTTTTAGACGAAGCACCGATTTACAACGCTCCGTCCTTTTACAAGCTGATTTATGGCCGGCTGGTTTCGTCCGAAATTATCAGTTTGACAATTATTAATCCAGGGGAACGGGCTTATCTGGCTCTTTTCCGTCCAGAAACCGGGAATTGGTCGATCCTTTCAAAAAATCCTTCAAATGAAATCCGGAAACTGGTTGTCTTCAGCCTGAGCGGGCAAGTGGTCGATGAACAGATGTCGTCCGGAACTGAGTTTACGATAAACAGAAAGTTGCCATTTGGTTTGCTTTCATTTTGGATTCAGGGGCAGGTGACAGGCGAAATCATCTACGGCAAAATGGCTCATTTCAAATAATATGCTTGAGAATTCAAAGTTGATTCAGGACCTGAAAGGAGAAAATAACCGGGCTTTTGGGCTGCTGTATGAAGAACATTTTCATTCTGTACGAAACATTATTCTGAAACATCAGGGTACAGAAGCCGATGCCGAAGATCTTTTCCAGGATGCCATGCTGGTGTTTCTGGAAAAAATGCGAAAAGATAACTTTCAACCAAACGCCAGCCTAAAAACCTACATCGTCGCCATCTGCAAATACATCTGGTACAAACGAAAAAAAGAAGGCGACCGGTTTGTTTCCCTTGAAACCGGGCAACTGAATCTGAAAGAAGTGGAGGAATTTATTGAAGAAGAAAGGACCTACCTGGATATTCTTCAAAGCTACCTGCTTCGGATCACAGACCATTGTAACCGCCTTATTCAAGACATGTTTTTTGCCAATAAATCATTACACCAGATCAAGACGGAATCACATCTGTCCTAAACGATTTCAGGATTTAAGCGGATGCTGCAAGACATAAGAATCCTGGCCGATTTTTGGTCAGCTCGAGAAATGGGTCTTAATGATCAGAATTGGAAGGCCAATTGTGTTGATTTTGGGGGTGGTTTAGGTGGTTTTAGGAACGGTTCATGGAGCCATTTGAGGAGTGAGATTTTAACGAACAGATTTAGCCTGATGAACCCTACCAGATTGGACATATGCCAATCGAATTT
>CAMCXM010000078.1 GCA_945883425.1 Spirosoma fluviale | reverse complement strand
GCCGGACTTTTGATTTTTTCAAGACTAAAAGCCTGATTATCAAGTTCCATATACTGCATATTTTCTGTCTTTAGCTGAGATGGCGTAGTTTTATTGTGTTTCATTTCAATAGGGCGAAACCGTGCGGTTTCGTTAAGCCTGTACCAACGTGGTACGGGCATAATCTGAAATCAAAAGTACAAGACCATTTGATGGTAGCAGAACCGCATTGCTACTTTACATTACATTTGTAGCTACACAGGAAATGCCTTGAAAAATAATAACACATCATACTACTTCTTTTTATTGTGTATTTTGATTCTTGCCATATTCCTATTTTCGGAAAGGTCTGGCACAGTGCCTATGAACTGGCAGGAGTTCTTTTCTGCGATTTTCCACCCAAATCCGGAAAACCTTGCAAGCACCCTGATTTGGAATGTCAGGATGCCCCGATTTTTTCTCGCTCTGATTGCGGGTGGTGTTCTGGCCATTGCAGGTCAGGGCATGCAGATTCTGGTCCGAAATCCTTTGGCCGATCCATACACCATGGGGACTGCAAGTGGCGCTTCATTGGGTATTAATCTGGCCATGACTGGTTGGTTGCCAGGCTTTATGATGTCTTTCTATTGGGTGCCAATCTGGGGTTTTGTCGGTGCTTTAGGCTCCTCGTTTCTTGTGCTTGCCTTTGTTTCAGGTCGGAAGAATCCGGATAACGGACGGTTTCTGCTGATTGGAGTGGCTGTCTCTATGTTGGCAAACAGTATATTAAGTCTGCTCACGTTTGTCGCGGCCCGTCAAAATGAAGTGCGGCACTTATTGTTCTGGACTTTTGGTAATCTGGACAAAGCGACCTGGGATACCGTCCTTCCCATCGGTGGAATGTCAGCATTGGGGCTGGCCGCCTTTTTTGCAGGACGGCACACCTGGCCATTATTGCTGCTTGGTGACGATAAAGCAGAAAGCATCGGCATCCGTGTTTTTGTCATGAAACGTTGGTTGCTCATTCTTTGTGCCTTCCTGACAGCCTGCGTGGTAAGTATGGCAGGTCCCATTGGTTTTGTGGGTTTGGTGGTTCCTTATTGGACCCGGAAATTGGTGCATGTTACAAGCAGTGCCTTCCTCCCACTTACATTTCTGGTTGGATCTGCTTTCCTGGCGGCCTGTGATTTGTTGTCCCGCATCATTTTTCTTCCGTATGGATTGCCAATCGGTTTGGTTACTTCCTTGGTAGGTGTGCCCTTCTTCCTATATTTGCTCCGCGAAACATCCCGAAAGGAATCGTTTTAGCTCCGGATTTATTTCAGTGCCATTATTCAGCAAACTCCGGACATCTCAAGACAAGACAGTAAAATGGTCTATATAAGCCGTAAAGAATTTTTCAACGCAGCTCACAAGCTCTACAATCCTGCCTGGACAAAAGAGGAAAATGAAGAATGCTTTGGTCCCTGCGCCAATGAGTATTTTCATGGACACAATTTCGAACTGACAGTAACGGTCGTGGGTACTCCCAATCCGATGACGGGTTTTGTGATTGATCTTAAGAAACTTGGGCATTTGATGAAAACTCTGATTATCGATAAAATCGACCATCGGAACCTGAATATGGACGTTGATTTTCTGAAGGGTAAAATGACAAGTTGCGAAAATCTGGTAAAGGAGTTCTGGGATATTCTCGCTCTGCCAATCTCAACAAATTCAACCGGGAAGTTGTATAAAATTACGCTTCAGGAAACGCACAAGAACTACGTAGAGTATTTTGGTGAGTAGATTCCCGCCAAATCTTCGTTTTACTCCACCCCCATTTCTATCGTAAATGAAATACTATCTCATTGCAGGTGAACGTTCCGGCGACATGCACGGAGCGAATTTGTACAAGGAAATCCGGAAACGGGATCCGGAAGCCGAGGCAATGGGTATTGGTGGAGGATACATGCACGATGCCGGTGTGAAACTAAGCAAGAACTATGAAGAGCTGGCCATCATTGGTTTATTTGAAATTATTGAAAAGCTCGGAGTGATCCGTTCCGCTTTGAACCAGGTAAAAAAGGAATTGGTGGAGAACCGTCCTGATGTGCTTATTCTTATAGACTATGGCGGCTTCAATATGCGTGTGGCTGCTTTTGCAAAGAGGCTGGGCGTGAAAGTGTTCTACTACATATCCCCGAAAATCTGGGCATGGAATGTAAAGAGAGCAGAGAAGATCAAGAAGTTTGTAGACCGGATGTTTGTGATCCTTCCTTTTGAAAAGGAGTTTTTTGCAAAGTTTGACTACAAAGTTGATTACGTAGGAAATCCGGTTCTGGATGCCATTTCGCAGTTCACACCCAATCCCGATTTCATCAAAGACAACGCACTTGAAGACAAGCCCATCATTGCCGTGCTTCCAGGAAGCCGGAGCAATGAAATCGAGAGTACACTTTTCCGGATGCTGAGCATTTTGCCTGCCTTTCCGGGTCATCAGTTTGTTGTGGCGGGTGTAGATAACTATCCATCCCGGTATTACGAGCAATTTCGGCGGAACGGTCGGGTACATATTGTGTATGAACAAACCTATGACCTGCTTCACAATGCAGAAGTGGCCATCGTAACGAGTGGGACGGCCACTCTTGAAACTGCCATTCTTCGGGTTCCGCAAGTGGTTGTGTACCGCGTTAATTTCATTACTTACTACGTGATCAAAATGCTGATCAAGGTGAATTTTATTTCCCTGGTGAATCTGATCGCCGGAAAAGAAGTGGTGAAAGAGCTGATTCAGAATGATTTCTCACCCGCAAACCTTCGGCAGGAACTTCAAAAGATTATGATGGGTGAATCAGGCAGACTCGAAATCCTGAAAGGTTACGACGATGTAATCAGTAAAATCGGCAAACCCGGAGCATCTGAAAAGGCAGCCGAACTGATGATCGGCTATCTCAACGAAAAATAGAAGAATCTTCCGGCATTATCCTTCTTTCACCATTACCGGGCCCGGATCATTGTTGATGTGATGGGGTTACGCACTAATTGCAACGATGGTTCTGACTTCATCCCTCATAAGTCATACTTGAATTAAAATGAAAAAGACCTGCTTAACAGGTCTTTTTCATTTTAATTTCTGAAGTCGTTTGCGATTTTTTGTGTCTCTGTCTTCGGGGTTTCTTCCAGCCTGTTTAGACTTCTAGTCCTTCCGAAAATTTCCATTGATTTCTGATTGTATGCGGCAGCAGCTTCTTCTGCAGTTTCGAAAAAACCAATGTCAATCCGTTCTGCCCGGTTGTACAAGGTGGCCCTGAAACGGTCTCCTTCTTTGTAAACACCCCGAAACCCAGATTTAGAGTGGTGTTTCTTTGTATTCCTGGTAATTTCAGAGCGTGTGGCCCAGCAAAGATTTTCGAGGCGGCAATCCAGTTTGTTGCCGTTTTTAAACATCACGTATTTATGCTCTTCAGATTCCGGTGTGCCTAAAAAATGCTCTGCCATAATCTTATGCAGATACAAGGTTTCATTCACATAGGTTCCGTCCTTTTGAGGATGGTTCTTTTGATAAAAAGCATAACCATTGCTGTGTTTCCTAAGGTTTTCAGCCATCTTTTTGGATGCATAAACCGGACTTTCAGTAATGAGTTTGTAAGTCTCTTCAGAGATCAGAACTTCCTCGTCATGGCAGTTTCGGAGGGAGACTTTGTATAGCATTGGCGAACGTTTAAAAGGTATAGATTACTGTAAAAATTCAAGGGTGGAGTTTCAAGGTGCTAAACTAATCCATGATTTGTTTGTTGCACAATATAATCAACAACTTTTTTCAAATCTCCGGTTTCCTGATACACACGAAGCTGACGATCAGCACCCGTACCATTTTCAATTATTTTGTAAACATATTCGATTTCTTTCCGGCTGCCAAGATCATCCACCACATCATCGATGAACTCCAGTAATTCGTGTACAAGTGCTCTGGTATCCACTTCTTCCTGTTTTCCAAAATCGATGAGTTTTCCATCCAGTCCATACCGTGCGGCACGCCACTTGTTTTCGCTGATGAGTGCTTTGCGATAAATGCGGAAATTGAGGTTCTGCTTCATGAGCTTGTAAAGCTTGGCAATCAATGCCTGCATCACCGCTGCCAGTGCGATGGTTTCATCCACCAGCATTGGTACATCACATATGCGGAATTCAATGGTATTGAAGAAAGGATGCAACCGGATGTCCCACCAGATTTTCTTGGCGTTGTCGATGCAACCTGTTTTAATCAGTAGATTGATGTAATCATCATATTCTCCAACCGATGAGAAAAACTCCGGAATTCCGGTACGTGGAAATTTGTCGAATACTTTGGTCCTGAATGACTTAAATCCGGTGTTGCGTCCTTCCCAAAAAGGAGAATTGGTGGACAAGGCGAAAATATGAGGCAAAAAATAACTGACGGCATTCATAAGGTCCAGGCCTTCTACACGATTGTCGATACCTACATGTACATGCAGCCCGAAAATCAGATTGCCACGGGCAGTGTCCTGCAACTGGTTCACAATCTCTTCATATCTTGGATGATCGGTGATTTCCTGTTCAGACCAAAGTGAAAACGGATGGGTCCCAGCAGCACCAATCTGAAGACCTGAATTGTTAGCCAGATCGGCGATCACTTTACGGAGATATGTCACCTCTTTTCTCGCTTCCTGAATATTGCGGCAGATATTGGTGCCCACCTCGACCACAGCCTGGTGCATCTCGGCTTTTACCTGTTCTTTCAGCAAGGTCTTTCCTCCTTCCACAATTTGTTGCATGTGAGAACGCAACTCCTTGGTTTCAGGGTCGATTACCATAAATTCTTCTTCAATGCCGAGCGTATATTCCATAAAATAAATTCAAAAAGAGAGGAGGATTAAAACGTAAAGATTATGGCGAAAATAAATCAGAGAAGCACCCCATAAAAGAGTGCCTCTCTGAAATTGACATTTTTTTTAAAATTTATTTCGAAGTCTCGGCAGAAACCAGTTTTCCAGCCGTTGCTTCGGTTACAAATGAACCCCAGGTGAGATTCAGCTGACCGTCTTTGTGTGCTTTGGCCCGGGCGATTGCCATTTTTGCTGCATTTTCCACAACCCAATCGAAGTTTTCCTGACCCACAGAATTCACATCCGCATCCGGAGCCGGATTGCAGAAATCGATGGCCAAAGGAACACCATCGCGAATGGCAAATTCCACTGTATTGAAATCATATCCCAAGGCTTTATTCAATCGAAGAACATAGTCTTTAATTGTAGCCAGAAGCTTCTTACCCGCTGGTTTCGCATCTGTTACATAACGCAGGTGATGAGGATTTCTCGGCTCATATTGCATGATCCGAACTTCCTTTCCACCCAGACAATAGCAACGATAGTAATCGTCGAAAACCACTTCTTCCTGAAGCATCATCACCAGCTGCCCGGTTTCGGAATACGCTTTGAAGAAGTCTTCTGCGTTTTCAAGTTTGTACACATTTTTCCAGCCTCCACCAGCGAATGGTTTAAAGTAAGCAGGGAATGTTACATATTGAAAAATGGATTCCCAATCCAGCGGATAGGCCAGATTTCGAAATGAATTGGAATTGGTGTCGGTTGGAAGTTGGTTGGAAGGAAGCAAAACGGTTTTCGGAACCGGCACTCCTACTTTTGTCGCAAGGGCATTATTGAAAAACTTCTCATCTGCACTCCACCAAAAAGGATTATTGAGGACAGCCGTTCCGCATATCGCGGCATTTTTCAAGTATCCACGGTAAAATGGAACGTCCTGGCTAATCCGATCAATGATGACCGCATAATCAGTGGCTTCACCCTGAAGAACTTTGTCGATATGAACGGCTTCAGCGAAGATGTTCTTTTCTTTTTTTGCGTTAACTGCTTCGATAAAGGCCTGAGGAAACGTACTTTCCTGACCATAAAGAATTCCTACTTTTTTCATTTTACTATTGATTGAATATCTGGAAAGAAGATTATTAAATTCTGGATAAATACCGTGGGAACATTTCTCTCCAGGCTGGCCAGTCGTGGATTCCGCCCGGTGTGATGTCAAGCCAATGTTCGATTCCTTTTGTGGCTAAAACCAATGATAGATTTTCGTTGGCTGCACGGCAGAAGTCGTGCTCACCCACCCCGAGCACAATACCCATCCGCCAAAGATCGGGATGGTTTGCGTGTACGATATAATCAATCGGGTTGTGGAAATAGGCATCGTCGTTGAATTGCCCGTCCATCTGCATTTTAATGTCAAATGCTCCTCCCATATTGAAACACCAGGCCACAAGTTCCGGATAGCGGAATGCAAAATTGGTGGCATGATAGGCACCAAACGAACAACCTGCCGTGGCGATCCGGCCAATACCGGTTTCATTAGCCATCATTGGATACACTTCCTCGCGAATGTATTTATCGTAGGCCATGTGGGTGTTGACCCTGTCAAACGGATGGATTGATTTGTTATACCAGGAAGCCTCATCGACAGAATCAGGACAATACACTTTCACAATCCCATTGTTTACGAACCATTCGATGGAATCGAGAAGATGAAAGTCCTTGTTCTGATAATAACGCCCCATCGAGGTGGGGAACAAAAGAACGGGTACACCAGCGTGACCGAATGTGAGCATTTCCATTGTTCGCCCCAGGGCGTTGGAATGCCAGCAAATATAGTTTTCCTGCAAGGTTTCCAAGTGTTTGAGATGCGAAATTAGCCAAGGGTTTGGATTTGCAAGTACTTCATGCTCAAATTATTGTTTCGTCAGTAACCAAGTCATTTTATACGGGCATAGAATGTTTTGGAATTATTCCGGTTTTCCAAACGATGGGTACGCAAATCTGATTTCCATCCAAAGAATGAAAGGAATTCAGGTTTGAATCCGAAGGGTTTCTGAAATAAAAAAAAGGACGGTGTGCCTTATTCTTGTTTGGGACCAAACGCAAGGTCGCCGGCATCTCCCAGACCCGGAACGATATAAAAATGTGGGTTCAGTTCCTTGTCAATGGAAGCGGTCCAGATATCAGCCTGAGGGAGGCGACTTTCGATCCAGTCGATTCCTTCCGGAGCGGCAATGACAGCTGCAATGTGGAGGGCAGCCGGTTCTCCCAATTTTTTCAAGGCTTCATAGGCTTTTACAATCGACTTTCCGGTTGCCAGCATCGGGTCGATGAGAATGAGTGTCCGTCCTTCCAAAGACGGTGAAGCCACATAATCGAGTTCCACATCAAAGCTGAAATCTTTGTGGTGCTTTCCACGATAAGCTCCGACAAAGGCGCAGTCGGAATGATCGAAGTAGTCGGAAAATCCGTTGAAAAACGGAATGCCCGCCCGCATGATGCAACACAATACAGGTTTTTCTTTTGGAACCGAAATTTCAGCAGTGGCGATGGGTGTTTCAACTTCTTCCAATTGAAAAGGAAGCGATTTGCTGATTTCGTACGCTAGAATCTGCCCAAGTCGTTCCAGATTTTTCCGGAAACGGCCCCGGTCTTTTTGAATGTTGACATCCCGAAGCTCCTTCAGGTAAACCTGAGCCAGGCTTGATTGTGCGGATAAATTGAAAACCATGCGACAAAGAAAAACAAATTGCAGGAAGGCCAAACAGGAAACCGTTTTATTTCGGTTATTCCGGATATAAAAGGTATTTCTTCCTTTTCTTTAACCAGGCAGTCTGGTCAAAAATCGGCTCCTCTCCTCTTCTGATATAGTCCTTTACCAAATGTGTCCCGGCCAGTCTCGGGAAAAACGAATTAAAAAAGGTTGAATCCCCTTTCGATCGCTTCCAGGCCTGAATGAGAAATTTCAGAGAGAAACAGTTTGAGATGGAATCCCGTTCGAGCTTGGTTCCATAACAGACTTTGCCATTGTACAATGGTTTTACCTGATGGCTGTCGACCCGGAATGGAGTAAACTGAAATGATCCTCGTGCAGAATCGGGGAAACCAAAAACCATAAATGGCATGGACGTTCCCCGGCCGACACTCCAGTTTGTTCCTTCAAATAAACACAAGTGCGGGTAAGCCAGAATCGCCAACGGAGTTCCGAGATTGGGTGATGGTGGAACCGAAGGAAAGTTGGTGTCCTTGTGACTGTAACCAAAACAAGGAATCACATTCATTTTCAGTCGTTTGGATTTTGCTATCCAGTTTTGTCCTTTCGCCATTTTCGCCAGTTCGCCCACTGTAAGTCCATGAACAGTCGGAATGGGAAACGCACCCACAAACGATTCCAGTCCTTTCTCAAGCACAGGTCCGCCAGTACAATACCCAAGTGGATTGAAACGATCGCATACAATAAAGCGCTTCTGGTTTTCATTGCAGGCTTCCATCACCAATTTCATGGTGGATATATAGGTGTAGAACCTGGCTCCCACATCCTGGATATCAAACAAAACCACATCGACATCTGCCAGCATTTCAGCGGTCGGCTTTTTTGATTTGCCGTACAATGAAATCAGGGGTAGTCCGGTTTTTGGATCGGTTTCTGATTTTACCATTTCACCTTCTGGAGCCTTTCCGCGGAATCCATGTTCCGGAGCGAAAATCTTTTTGATCTGAACGCCGGATGCAAGGAGGGTATCCACGAGGTGCCGTCCGTTGTGCTGGCTGGTATGATTGACGACGAGGCCAACCCTTTTGTTTTTCAGGAGAGGGAAGTACAACTCAAATCGGAAACTACCCGGCACATATCCCGGCCGCTGGGGAAGTGACTCAAGTGGCTGATGCCAGAAATCCGTTTGCGCCAACGCTTGAAAGCCGTTTAGTAAAATCAAAAGGAATAAGCTGACGATCAGACGGAAATTCTTTCTGTCTTGAATCATGTGGGATGTCCATTTCACGACCCAAATAAAATCGCATTTTTTTTAAGTTGCGTTACGTTATTTGCCATATGAAACTTTCTTACGTACTCTGTTCATTACCAATTATCCTGAATGCATTATCCTGGAAATCTTCTGCCCAAACCCTGGATATCAAACATGTAGAACCCATGCATTGGTGGACCGGGATGAAGGACACGCATCTTCAGATCCTTGTTCACGGAGATAAAATTAAGTCCTGCACGGCCAGTATCGCCAAAACAGAAACTGGTTTAAAGCTGAAAAAGACCATTCAGACCAACAGCGAAAACTACCTGTTTCTGGATATGGAAGTGGCCCCAAATGCCAGACCCGGCGTTTACCACATCCGCCTTTCGGATGGAAAACGAACCAAAACCATTGAGTATTCGCTCAAATCAAGAACATCAATGGCGAAAGGTGCCACGGGGTATGGTCCGGAAGATGTGTTGTACCTGATTATGCCGGACCGTTTTGCCAATGGCGATCCATCGAATGACAATCCGGAAGGGGCACTTGAGAAAATGGCACGGGAACAACCATATGGACGGCATGGTGGTGATCTGGCCGGAATTGATAAGAACCTTGACTATTTCAAAAACCTTGGCGTAACCACACTCTGGATTAATCCCATTCTAGAAAACAACCAACCCTATTCGTCGTACCACGGCTATTCATTTACCGATTTATATAAGGTTGATCCCCGTTTTGGAAGCCTGGATGAGTATAAAAAACTGATTCAGAAATGTCACCAGAATGGCCTCAAAATGGTTCAGGATATGGTGGCCAACCACATTGGCAGTAAACACTGGTGGATGGAGGACCTTCCGGCAAGTGATTGGGTACATCCGGTGGGCGATCCGTTTAACCGAAGTAATTTCCGGATTGAGACGGTGCCGGATCCCAACATGGCTAAAACGGATCAGGATAAAATGCTGGACGGTTGGTTTGATGTTCACATGCCGGATCTGAATCAGCGAAATCCACTTCTGGCCAATTATCTGATTCAGAATTCCTTATGGTGGATTGCCGAAACCGGAATTGACGGAATCCGGATGGACACGTATCCTTACAACGACAAAGAATATATGACCCGGTGGTGTGATGCCATTTTGAAAGAATTTCCTTCATTCAGTCTGGTTGGGGAAGTTTGGGTAGATCAACCTTCACTTGAATCGTATTTTACAAAAGGGGCCAAAAATCAGGACGGGTACAAAGCAGGCTTGCCAACGGTGACCGATTTCCCTCTCTATTTTGCCATCACCAAAGGTTTACAGGAAAAGGGAAGTTGGGAAGGTGGCCTTCAGAAAATTTACACATCTCTGAGCCAGGATTTTCTTTACAAAGATCCTTCCCGGCATTTGATTTTTGTTGACAACCATGATTTATCAAGATTCATTACCACGCAGAAGGGAGATGATAATAAGTTTCGCCAGGGAATTGCTATGATATTGACATTGAGAGGTGTACCTCAATTATACTATGGAGGCGAAATTGGAATGACAGGTGACGGTGCGGCACATTCCAATGTGAGACATGATTTTCCAGGTGGATGGGCTGGTGATTCGCTCAATCTGTTTGCTGAATCAAACCGGAAAGGACATATCGATTCCGTCTTTCGTTTTCATCAGAACCTGCTTCAATGGAGAAAAACCTCAGAAGCTGTCGCCAAAGGAAAATTCACACACTATTTACCGGATAGCAATGTGTATACCTATTTCCGGACAACCGCTAATCAAACCGTTATGGTCGTGGTCAACGGCAGCGATAAACCGAAAGTTCTGAATGCGAACCGATTTAAAGAACTCAATGGAAAAACAGGTCCGTTCAAAGAAATCATCAGCGGGCAAACCATGGTATTGACGGATGACAAGCTTCGGATTCCGGCCAATGGTGTCTGGATTCTGGAACAACGCAGGTAACCGTTTTCTGAAAAAATCAAAAAATAACGGGGCTGTCCTGAAAGTGAGAAACGGCAAGAACTTCTGACTTGTTACGCCTTGGCATTATTTGAAGCAGGTTGGGCTTGGAATAGATTTTCTTTTGCGTTCTCTGGGCTAAAAGATAGTTGATGCCAACAGGTCTGGCGGTAAACATATAGCACTTTGGACTGCCCCGTGTTTTTTGGGCCCTTTGCGAACAGTCGAAGATATAAGAATCAACATCTAAAATCCGGTCGGTTTCATGAACCTAAAACCAGATTGGCACTCAGAATTGGATTCCGGCCGTCTTTCCTAGTCGCTTATTTGAAAGATCGGAGGCTTTAAATTGGACTCCGACTATTTTTTTTTCATTTTCTGATCCTTGAATTTTTACCAAAAAATGAACCTGGTTTGACTTTCGAGATTGAATGAAGACCGGAACTCGGATGCCATTTACGAAAATGGCTATCGATCAAATTTGGCAGCCTTTGAATCCGAGTGAACAGGATTTAATTCTGAAAAAGAATGAGTTGCAAACAAAGGCAGATGATCGTCGACCGGTTTAATGATGTTGTTCCGGCTTAGGCTGTTTCGTTTTTATGACAAAAGGTGACTTCTGTCGGTCATTTCGTATCAAAGCTGGAATGAAACGGAATTTCAGTGAGACTGTCTAATTTCATGGGTAGCACAGCCAATTCATTTTTTTTTATTTACCAGATAGGCCTTCTTTGAACGTTCGTTCCGACTCGTTTCCAATCAAAATAACAACACTCAAACCAATGCAGAAAAACAAAGCCAGAATGTGGATTCCTGCAATGCTCCTGTTGCTTTCCTGCCAGATTGCAACTGCCGGTATTTATGAAAAATCACTTCTGAAGAAACGCCGGAAAGGTGGAAGAGGAAATGGTCTGGAGTTCTTTAAAGACAATTTTGATATTTTTATCGGGCCGTCGTTCAACATGGCGTCAGGAGAATTTTCGGTAAGTCCGGTGGGTCTCCTTAAATCCATCAACAACAGCTATGTGTATTCTGATTCGCCATCAAAAAACCTGTTTTTCTTTATGGCAGGGGCACAATACCGGTTTTTCCTGAATCCGAAAAGTCAGGGATTTGACTCTTACCTATCCTTTGGTGCAGGCTTAATGTATCAACGACGAGGATACTCTCACACACTTCAGATGGTCAATAAATCGATTCTGACGTATGAAGATAAAATTGTACTTCTGGAAAAGTACCGAGCTAATTATGTAAGCGTTCCTCTTTCTGTACGGATCGGAAAGCAGGTGTTCGGAGAATTTGGTTTTACCGCTGATATTCTGGCTTCCGGAACCCTGACACGCGAAATGGAGCGGGGCACGACTGGTGATTCTCTGTTCGCGTATTATTATTCAACATTTTATAAAAACGAATACAAGACAAGCAAAGTGCAACCGAAAGTAAGCCTGGGCTATATGTTTGGTGTCGGGTATGAATTCAGCGAGAATTTTGGTATGCGGCTGTTTGGAACGCTTTCCAACAAGTATTTCATCAAAGGCCCCGATCTGAGTAATTTTCAGTTTTCAATACAGCTTATAGGTACGATCAACTAATCAAAATAGAATATTCACATGAAGTTAACCTTACTTTCGACTGCATTGGTTTTCCTCATTTTGGGAGGATGTTCAAAGGCAACTCTTGAAATCCCGGACACAGATCCAAGACTTGACCCTGCCAGTGACATTGAAGGAGTGTTGAAAGCACTTCAGTTACCATCTGATTTTTATGATGAAGAAGCACCCGCTCCATCTGACACAAGTGACAATCGAAATTGGTACATCGTAGGCAACCAGGATACTTCGTTTGTTTATGAAGGTGTTCCTGTAACATTGAAGTTCACGGGTAAAGGAGCACCAAATACTTACCAGGTTCGACAACTGTATCTTGAAATGCCACCTACTACAGGACATTGGCTCATCAAACAATCTGGTTCAAACAGTATAACATTTTCAATTCCAAGCCTTGTAAGAGCGGGATATCTGAACATGCTCGTTTCTGCCAAACTGGTAAAATTTGTCGGCGGGGTTGCGGCAGACTCTTTTTACACGCAGAAAATTAAACAGGTTGTCCGGTTACTGGAACCAGAAGGTTGTAGCTTTACACTGCAGGGTAAAAATAAGCAGGGACTTATCTACCGAAAAATCAATCTTGGCGACAAACCCGGCACGTTGAAAGTTCGTTTCCTGTCGATGGATTCTTCCACTTCAAACAAAACCTCAGATCGGTTTGATCTCAAATACAACGCAACCTATATTCTGAGTTCATCCAATACAAAACCTCCAGCTGCCTATCTTCCTTCTTGTTCCGGATTGGCGGCCGGTGCCCAGAGAAGGCAGGGTTGGAAAGAATATTCATATCAATATGACCCTGTTCAGGGAACCAAAGCCGAGTTGTTTATCCAGAGCAATTGCAGCGACACCACAAAAGGAACCAGCTGGCAATTCGAAATCGATTGTCCGCAATAAATCGGATCATATCATAAAAAAATCCCTTCTGTTTTAGAATTTCATCTGAGACAGAAGGGATTTTTCATTCGTGGCTATTTCCACTTTCCCTGCAACTTTTTCAATTGATCCTGGATATTGGTTTCCGCTTCGGGCTGCTTTTTCCTGGCGGTCGGTATTCCGGTTTCATCTTTCATTGATAAGGAAATACGCTTTCTGGCGGCATCCACTTCCACCACCCGGACGGTTACCTTCTGGCCAAGTTTCACGATTTCATTGGGGTCTTTTACAAACCGGTTGGCCAGTTGGCTGGTATGAACCAATCCATCCTGGTGCACACCAATATCGACAAAGGCACCGAATGCCGTAATGTTGGTCACAATACCAGGAAGTGACATACCAGGACGCAGATCACTCATTTTTTCGATACCGTCCTGATATTGAAACACTTCAAATTTATCACGGGGATCGAGTCCTGGACGGGCAAGTTCAGCCACAATATCTTTCAATGTGGGGAGGCCCACATCCCCATTGATGTACTTTTTAACGTCTATCTTTTGTCTGATTTCAGCATTGGCAATCAGGTCTGCCGGGGTACACCAAAGATCTTTGGCCATTTGATTCACCAGATCGTATCGCTCAGGATGAACAGCGGATGCATCCAGCGGATTTTTAGCAGACCGGATCCGAAGAAAACCCGCACATTGTTCAAATGCTTTTTCTCCCATCCGCGGAACCTTTTTGAGGGCAGACCGTGAAGGAAAAGGGCCGTTCTGATTTCGGAAATCCACAATATTCTGCGCCAGAACAGGGCCCAGTCCAGAAACGTAACTGAGCAACTGCTTACTGGCTGTATTCACCTCCACTCCTACTCCATTTACACTGCGCATGACCACATCATCCAAACAAGACTTCAGTAATTTCTGATCTACATCATGCTGATACTGACCGACACCGATCGATTTGGGATCTATCTTCACCAGCTCCGCCATTGGATCCATTAATCGGCGGCCAATTGAAACGGCCCCGCGGACGGTTATATCCTGATCCGGAAACTCCTCCCTTGCAACTTCCGATGCGGAGTAGATGGAGGCACCACTTTCGTTCACCATCACAACCGGAACCGAAGCAGGTAATCCAATTCGCTTCACAAATTCTTCTGTTTCGCGTCCCGCTGTGCCATTTCCAATCGCAATGGCTTCCATGTTGAATTTCTCAACCAGATATTGAATTGTCTTGCCCGACTGTGTGGTCTGCCTTTGTGGTTCGTGGGGATAAATCGCTTCAAAATGAATGAGTTTACCTTGCGCATCCAGACAAACTACTTTACAGCCTGTCCGGAATCCCGGATCGATGGCCAGCGTACGTTTCTGACCCATAGGAGCCGACATCAGCAATTGCCTTACATTTTCTGCAAAAATCCGGATGGCTTCCACATCGGCCCTTTCTTTGCTTTCCAGTCGGAATTCCGTTTCCAGAGATGGCTTCATTAAGCGCTTAAAGCAATCTTTAGCCGCCATACTCACCTGATTTCCAGCGGCATTACCGGATTTCACCCAGCGCCTTTGAATGCGGTCGTTGGCCTGTTCTTCATCGGGTGAAATATCCAGACTCAGAATCTGTTCGGCTTCTGCACGACGTATGGCCAGTATCCTGTGGCTGGGGGCCTGAGAGAGCGGTTCTGTCCATTCAAAATAATCCCGGTATTTCTGTCCTTCGGTTTCTTTTCCGGGATACACTTTTGCGGTGATAACGGCGGTCTTTTTGAATACATTCCGGATTTCCTGCCGGGTTTCGGCATGTTCATTGATGGTTTCGGCGATGATATCCCGGGCTCCGGCGAGGGCCTCGTCAATACTGGCTACGCCTTTTTCGGATGAAATAAACTGAGCCGCCTCTTTGTCAACCGAAAATCCTTCCTGCTCCAATAATCGCATGGCGAGTGGTTCAAGCCCCTTTTCTTTGGCGATGGTCGCTCTCGTTTTCCTTTTCGGTTTGTACGGAAGATAGAGATCCTCAACTTCGGATAACAAGACGACACCTTCAATCTTTTTGCGAAGTTCAGGAGTCAACTTTTCTTGTTCCTCAATACTTTTCAGGACAAATTCTTTACGTTTCCGGAGTTCTTCCAGTTGTTCTAACCGATCCCGGATGGCAGCAATCTGAACTTCATCCAGGCTCCCGGTTACTTCTTTGCGATACCGGGCGATGAAAGGAACGGTTGCGCCTTCGGAAAGTAATTTTTCAACAGCAGAAATCTGTTGTGTGCTGAGGTTTAGTTCGGTGGCCACTTGTTGGCGAATGGCAGAATTTTCCGTGATCATGGTGCAAATGAAGAAGAAGCAGCCCACTTTCGGAAGCAAACATTGTGAGATGCTCATGTTCTGGTAGAATCTGAGATATCTAAAACGGAGCAAACGGTAATTCCGAAGCACAGGATTTTCTATTGTTTGAATCCTAAAGTTCTTAAAATACTAGAAGATGCAGGTTTCTTTTGCGGTGTTTCGAACAGGTAAACAGTCCCTTTTGCAGGCCCAAATCCTGAGCCGTCAATATTTTGAGTCAGCGTCGGTATGGGAAATAATTTCAACTTTACGTTCGAACGTGTGCGGTTCGGGAAAAAAGTAATTCCAGCAAACGAACGTTCCTCCTTTAAAAGTAGAGATCAAATAATGACGAGCCAACCTGCGACAGTAAGCCTTTTTCCTGTTTGCAGAGGGCTTTTTTGAGAAGATGAGAGTGGCCTACCGGTTGAAATTTGTACCTGCTTTTAAGACCTGGCGTGCCATGAGACTTGTCCAAATATAAGATTCCCATTGAGTGAAACTCATTTCAAAAACGCTTTCCCTCATCTCGTTCCATAAATTTAAAGTTGGGCACTCGAGCTAATGGTATTGAGTGAGAAATTGAAAAAAAATATCGCTGCTGTGGATAGATGAAATCCATCATTTCTGGCCGATAAAAAAAATAATGAAATTTTAATTAGTACCAATGTTTTCTAAAATCTGTATATTTTCCTGAACCAACTTATCGTCTAAATAGACTTTACAGAAATTGATTTCTGTCATTTAATCGTGTAAACGAAAAATTCACGTATTTTCCACTGTATATTGCTTGCACAACACAAACAACATCATACATGTCCTCCTCTATTTTGCCTGAGAGCCGCTTACGCATTAGTGCGAAAGAGATTCTCGCTCTTTTAAAGCCTTACAAGAAAAAGCTCGCCAAACACGAAGTGTTTATGGTCGCTGTTCGGGGCTATTACAAAAACACCGGAATTGAAGCTGATTCCGAAACGCCTCAAATTTATCAGGATGCCCTTTTCGTATATTCGCCTTCGGCTCTGGTTGCCTTTCACGCCAACACCGATCCGCGGGTAAAACGGAGAAAAACGCCAACTGATCTTCAGGTTCCTGTTTTACAGGCCGGGCTTTGGATGTGCTATCGTTTCGATAACTACAGAGGGAAAAAGGAAAAGTATCCTGCCATACTTCAAAAAGAAGGAACGGTTACCGTTATCCGCGATGGTTCTACTGAAACGGAAGAGCTGGAATCCGGAATGGATATTCTGAAAGGTGCTGTCGGCACAACGTCTCCCATTGGTTGCCAGGCAGTTCAGCCAGCTCAGTGGGATAGCTTTTACAGTCTGGTCCGCGATCAGGCCATGTATCACAATGGATCAGAGTGGCGTAAAATGGCCATTCCTTATCTGTTGCTGGATGCAATGCCTTCGTAATCTACACTATATTTACCAGGGTTTCTTTCAGTCCGTTGTGTCTGAAAGAAACCCGTTTTATGATCCGGCCAGTTTCGCCAGATGTCTGGCAAAGGCCATCGCCGATTCCGGCAATCTTCGCATCCATAATTCCGGCTCCACAAGCTCCAGTTCCGAAATACAGACGGTATTAT
>CAMCXM010000077.1 GCA_945883425.1 Spirosoma fluviale | reverse complement strand
GGCTGGACTTTTTTTATGTATTGTGTTTACGTATTAGAGTCAAAGAGGACTGGCAAGTACTACACAGGCCAATGCAACGATCTATCAGATCGTCTTCGTCGCCACAATTCCGGCCAGACACCGTCCATCAAATACGGTATTCCATGGGAATTGGTCTGGAGCAAAGAAGTATCAACACGTTCGGAGGCCATGAGTTTGGAAAAGAAGATTAAGTCACGAGGAGCGAAGCGCTTTCTGGAAGATGTAGCGTAGCCCGGCATCGCGTGGCGCCATGGCGCCAAGGTCGTCAGTTCGAATCTGGCCACCCCGACTTAAGTCCAGCCAGTTGGCTGGACTTTTTTTATGTATTGTGTTTACGTATTAGAGTCAAAGAGGACTGGCAAGTACTACACAGGCCAATGCAACGATCTATCAGATCGTCTTCGTCGCCACAATTCCGGCCAGACACCCTCGATCAAACACGGTATTCCCTGGGAATTAGTCTGGAGTCAGGCGGTAGGGAGTCGTGCTGAAGCGATGGCTTTAGAGAAGAAGATTAAATCACGAGGTGCGAAACGCTTTCTTGAAGACTTGTCGTAGCCCGGCATCGCGTGGCGCCATGGCGCCAAGGTCGTCAGTTCGAATCTGGCCACCCCGACATTAGTTAAGTCCAGCCAGTTGGCTGGACTTTTTTTATGTATTGCGTTTACATATTAGAGTCAAAGAGCCTTGGCAAGTACTACACAGGCCAAGGCAACGATCTGTCAGATCGTCTTCGTCGCCACAATTCCGGCCAGTCACCTTCGATCAAACATGGGATTCCGTGGGACCTGGTCTGGAGTCAGAAGGTAGAAACTCGTTCTGAGGCGATTTCCTTAGAAAAGAAGATTAAATCACGGGGAGCAAAACGATTTCTGGAAGGGTTATCGTAGCCCGGCATCGCGTGGCGCCATGGCGCCAAGGTCGTCAGTTCGAATCTGGCCACCCCGACTTAAGTCCAGCCAGTTGGCTGGACTTTTTTTATGTATTGCGTTTACATATTAGAGTCAAAGAGCCTTGGCAAGTACTACACAGGCCAATGCAACGATCTGTCAGATCGTCTTCGTCGCCACAATTCCGGCCAGACACCGTCCATCAAACACGGTATTCCATGGGAATTGGTCTGGAGTCAGGAGGTAGAAACTCGCTCTGAGGCGATGTCCTTGGAAAAGAAGATTAAGTCACGAGGAGCGAAGCGCTTTCTGGAAGTTTTAGGGTGGGGCTTTTTTGAGAAGGCTTTGTTTACAATCAAAAAGCCCGCGAGAAGCGGGCTCTTGAGGAAAGTTTGAATACGTCTGTAATCAGCAGTGTAACTCAGGCAATCCGGGTTTGCAAGGCTTCTTCTGTTGCCTTTTTGTATTGCTGCCAAAAGAACAGTGGAAAAAACAGAAGAGCAAGCAATGCAGTCCCCAGGATGATCTGAATATTGGCGGATGGCCAGTGCATGATTTTAAACACCGAACCCATAGCGAATAAGCAGATGCCAGCCAACCCTGAAAGATATCGAAACCGATCAGATGTAGAATAACGGTTTCCTGAAGTCATAAATCGGATCAGCAAAACGGGTACCACCATTAAAAAAAGTGCTAAACAACCGATCATTAATGCTGGAATTGCTCCAGGCCACCGGAGTGTTTTAAACAAGATATACACAGTTTGTCCTATGGCAGCTACTAAAGCGCCGGAATACAGAATTCGGTTCATACGCATTTGAATGTTTATAGTTAGAAAGATGTTTAATTCCTGTTCGATTTCGTTAAAACCATTGGGAGCCAGTTCCTTGTATGCCTTCATGCTGGATTCCCGGAACGGAAGGCCACTGTCCATATAATACGTTGTCAGACAATAATAATGATCCAGCAAGTCGTTGTACAGCCCTTTTTTATGCAGCCCTGCAGATTTGAGGTGCGATTCCAGCAAGTCAAATTGTTCATCTGTTAACACGGTCATATTGGTAAAGGATTGGTTTGTGTGATCATATTTTCCATCGTAGCCAGAAAGGACCGAAGCTCCCTGATGGCAAGTGCAGATTGAGACTGGCCTTTCTCCGTTAACCGGTAGTATCGGCGGACTCGCTTACCGATAAACTCTTCTTCAACAGATAAGAGTCCATCCGCTTCCAGTTTGTGAAGAGCCGGATAAAGAGATCCTTCCTTGACAAGAATCTTCCCGTCGGACATTTCTTTTATGCACTGGGCGATCTCATACCCATACATTCTTTTCCGCTCTTCAAGTAGCCGAAGAATCAGAGTTGAAAGAGTTCCTTTTATAAGTTCTGAGTGATTCATAAAACAAACATAGACATAGATTCTTAATACATCAAGAATCTATGTAAAAATTATTTGAAATTTTTATGTTCGTACTATACGGCGGATAGGCGGAAAAAATTCGGTTGGAACAAAAAAAAAGAAAGCCCGCTTGGACTTTCTTCTTTTGCATTAGCTGAATTGGATTACTGTTACATGTCAACTACTACGCAGCGGTTTGCAAGAATATCCTCTTCCACTGTCTTAAACTTCACATCCCGTTTCAATTCACCATTGAAATAACGGACGGTAACCCGATCGTTCCGATTCGCAATTTTGTCAGCTTTAACCGGCTGGCTTTTCGGAATGGGTGGTGCATTTTCTTCCTCATAATTTGGCATTGAGCCGGCCATGGCTGGTTCCGGAGCTCTGCTTTCTTTCAGAACAGGTTTCGGTTCAGGTCTTGAAGGCCTTTGCTGTGGAATCGGTTGCTGCTCTTCGGCATGGATTCCAGCTTTCAGAATAAAGGTAACCAACTCTTCATTCACCTTGAAAATAAATGTCTTAAACAGTTTTAACGCTTCGAACTTATACACCAGCAACGGATCTTTCTGCTCATAAACGGCATTGTTCACCGATTGCTTCAGATCATCCATATCCCGGAGATGTTCTTTCCAGGTCTGGTCAATGAAAATGAGGGATGCTTGTTGCTGAATGATTTTTACCAGTTCAGCACCTTCGTTTTCCAGTACTTTTTTCAATGGAACTGCTACCTGCATGAACCGTTTTCCATCGGTTACCGGCACAATTACATTTTCAATCCGGCCTCCTTGTTCTTCATTAATCTGACTGAAAACAGGCAGTGTCTGTTTTCGCATCATCTTGATACGTTCACGGTAGGTGTGGCTAACCTGAGCAAACAGCTTGGAAGTGAGACTTTCTTTTTTCTCGCTCCGGAAAAACTCTTCTGTAAAATCAGGGATGAAAGCAAAATTATGCTGGCATTCCATCTGGAATTTCTCAAAATCGATCTGGCCCACACGATTGCTTTCCACCAGATTTGCACAGGTATCCCAGATCAGATTCTGGATATCGAGTTCAAGGCGATCTCCCAAAAGTGCATTGCGGCGACGTTTGTAAATAACTTCTCTCTGAGAGTTCATTACATCATCATACTCCAGCAATCTCTTTCGTATACCAAAGTTGTTTTCTTCTACTTTCTTTTGGGCTCTTTCAATGGAATTGGTGATCATCGAATGCTGAATGACCTCTCCTTCCTGGAATCCCATACGGTCCATCAGCTTGCTGATTCGTTCTGAACCAAACAAACGCATCAGATCGTCCTCAAGACTCACAAAAAACTGCGAGCTTCCCGGATCTCCCTGACGACCGGAACGTCCTCTTAACTGACGGTCTACCCGTCGGGATTCGTGTCTTTCGGTACCAATGATGGCAAGTCCGCCCGCATTCCGGGATACTTCCGTTAGTTTAATATCGGTACCACGACCTGCCATGTTGGTGGCAATGGTTACGGTTCCTGGTTTACCAGCTTCTGATACGATCTCTGCTTCTTTCTGGTGATACTTCGCGTTCAGTACCTGGTGTTTGATATTTCGAAGCTTGAGCAGTCGACTCAGTAATTCGGAGATCTCCACGGATGTGGTACCCACCAGAACCGGACGGTCTGCTTTTGTCAATATTTCAATTTCTTCAACAACGGCATTAAATTTCTCCCGTACTGTCTTATATACTTTGTCTTCTGAATCTTTTCTGACCGCTTTTTTATTGGTCGGAATCGTCACCACATCCAGTTTATAAATCTGCCAGAATTCGCCGGCTTCAGTTTCTGCCGTACCCGTCATACCCGAAAGTTTATGGTACATCCGGAAATAATTCTGGAGGGTTACTGTGGCGTAGGTTTGGGTGGCGTCTTCAATTTTTACACTTTCCTTCGCTTCAATCGCTTGGTGCAAACCGTCAGAATAACGGCGGCCTTCCATAATACGACCCGTTTGCTCATCTACGATTTTAATTTTTCCCTCGACGATGATGTACTCCACTTCTTTTTCAAACAGGCAATACGCTTTGAGTAGTTGCTGAACGGTGTGGATCCGCTGAGATTTTTCAGAATAATCGCTTACCAGGAGGTCTTTCTCCTCGATAACCTGTTGTGGTGTGAGCGATTTATTATTTTCGATCACCGCCATAGCCGCTCCGATGTCCGGAAGAATGAAGAATTGAGGATCTTCGCCAGCCGATGTGATGTAGTCAATTCCCTGCTCGGTGAGATCGATGCTGTTGTTCCGCTCGTCTATGGTGAAATACAATACCTTATCAGCATCGGGCATACGCTTCTGATTGTCTTCCAGATGAAGATTTTCCGTTTTCTGAAGAATTACCCGCATTCCGGATTCACTCAGAAATTTGATCAATGGCTTGTATTTTGGTAAACCACGATGAGCTCGGAACAACGCGAGTCCACCATCTTTATCATTCCCTTCTCCGATTAGTTTTTTTGCATCAACTAACAGTTTCTGAACCAGTGCTTTCTGGGCTTCGACCAATTTTGAAATTCTTGGCTTCAACGATTCAAAATCCTGACGGTCACCTTGTGCCATCGGACCTGAAATAATCAGTGGCGTCCGGGCATCATCAACAAGAACGGAATCGACTTCATCCACCATTGCATAGTGCAGTTTCCGCTGAACCAGTTCTTCTTTACCATGGGCCATATTGTCCCTCAGATAGTCAAAACCAAACTCATTATTTGTGCCGTAGGTGATATCGGCTAGATAGGCTTTCCGTCTTTCTTCTGTATTGGGTTGGTGCTTATCGATGCAATCCACCCGCATACCGTGAAATTCAAACAACGTTCCCATCCATTCCGAGTCACGTTTGGCCAGGTAATCATTCACTGTAACAATGTGAACACCTCTTCCACCAAGTGCGTTCAGGTAAGCAGGTAATGTCGAAACCAGGGTTTTACCTTCACCGGTTGCCATCTCCGAAATTTTTCCTTGATGAAGCACTGTTCCACCGATCAATTGAACATCGTAGTGAACCATGTCCCATCTGAGATCATGTCCGGCAACTTTCCATGTAGAACTCCAGAAAGCTTTATCCCCGTTGATCAGAACGCTGTCTTTGTGCTGGGAATATTCTTTGTCAAGTTCTGTGGCCGTTACTTCAATTCCATCGGATGAAGCAAAACGACGGGCTGTTTCTTTTACAACAGCAAATGCCTCTGGAAGAATTTCGAGTAGTAGCTCTTCAAGGCGCTTGTTGCGATCCAGTTCAAGTTTATCGATCTGAACGAAAAGCTTTTCTTTCTCCGTAACTGAAAGATCAGATTGTTTGTCAATGGTGGCCCTGATTTCAGAAATCTGGGTGTCGATTTCTTTTAACTGACCATTGAGAAATTCCTTGAATTCCTGGGTTTTAGCCCTGAGCTGATCATTGGTGACGCCATTTATTTTTTGCCAGGCGTCGTTTACTTTATGAACGAATGGGTAAAGTTCTTTAAGATCTTTTTCCGATTTGGTACCAAAAACGGCCGATATGGCCTTGGTGAGCAGATTTAGCATGAGTTGGATCTGTACGTATTGCAGTTTTGCAAAAGATTGCAAAAATAGTGCAAAAATGTGGACCCTCCTTTTGTAAAGTTTGATTCGGCGAAATTCGATTCAATTACATTCTTTAATTCTTCATCGGTGGGTATTGGAATGGATTTTCAAGAGAATTAAGGATGAAATTAGAGAGATGAAGCAGAGAATATTGCATTCTGCCGGGCGGCAAAAAATCGAATGATTCTGACTGGTATTATTTGAGCGTCAGTAATTTAGAATTTGGCAACTCATAAACTCAGAATACCATAGAAATGAAAAAAGCCAGGATTGGATTAAATTGGATCAAAAAGTACGCAGTCTTCCAGCCTCTGAATTTTTCAGACGTGAATTCCTTTCAATTTTGTGACTGGAATTATTTCATCTATTGAAAACCAGTGCTTCAACCTGAAAAGAATCAATCAACCGACATGTTGCTTTCTATTATGGAAAGTTCAGAAGATCAGATATTTGCCATTGATAAAGATGGTTGCTACCTGATTTTCAACGATTCCCATAAATCGGAAATGCTCAACTGTTACGGGCAGGAGATTTATCTTGGGATGGAGCCGGAACAGATTATTTGCAAAACCATAGTTCACGCAGATTTTAAGGAAGCTTGCCAGAATGCCCGAGATGGGAAAAGGACGATGCTGATAAGTGAATTTGGTGATCCGTTGTTCCGAAAAATCTGGGTTCAGGTTACGTTCAATCCTCTTTTTGATACTTCTAAGCAGATTTTTGGCGTGTCTGTATTTGCCAGAGATATAAGCAAAACAAAAGCAAATGAAGATCAATTGCTGGCTGCCAAAGAGGCCGCTCAGGCAGATGCCCGTGCCAAATCGGCATTCCTTTCGTCAATGAGCCACGAAATCCGGACCCCAATGAACGCCATTCTTGGATTGACCGAGTTGCTGCTCAATAAAAGGATGGATGATAACTCTACCGAAAATCTCAAAGCGATCCGGTTTTCAGCAAATAATCTCCTTACCATTATCAATGATATTCTCGATTTCTCAAAAATAGAGGCAGGAAAATTCAGTTTTGATATTCATACGTTTGATTTTTTTCAGGTTCTGGACGAACTCAACAAAAGCATCAAGATTTCAGCTCAGTCACGGAATCTGGTGTACGAGATTCAGATTTCAGGAACCATTCCCAACCTGCTTCGGGGCGATTCCGTCCGTCTTTCGCAAATTCTCCTGAATCTCCTGGGCAACAGCCTCAAGTTCACACAAACAGGTAAAATCAAGCTGGTTGTGGAGGTGATAAAGGAATCCGAAACCGATATTCTTCTTGAATTTAAAGTAAGTGATACTGGAATTGGTATTCCCCGCGAGCACCTTCAGAATATTTTCCATAGCTTCACTCAAGTGCAAAGCAGCCGCCGTTTTAAAGCCCAGGGAACAGGCCTTGGACTTTCTATTACGAAGAGATTGGTCGAAATGCAGGAAGGTGAAATTCAGGTTGAAAGTGAATTGGGGCGTGGATCTGTGTTCACGTTCCGAATTCCCTACCTGAAAGCGGGTGCAAAGGATGTTCAACCGGTAGCTGAAATAGAGGAACTTGGATCCAATCGGTTTACTCACCTGAAGGTTTTGCTGGTGGAGGATAACAAGATAAATCAATTATTGGCAAAGCAGATTCTCACTGGTTGGGGCGTGAATGTAGAAGTGGCAAATGATGGATTTGAAGCCATTGCCAAACTGCAAAGGCGGACCTATGATCTAATCCTACTTGATCTTCAAATGCCGGAAATTGATGGTTTTGAAGTAGCCAGATTTGTCAGGAAAACAATAAAGCCTCCCGCCAATCAGATTCCGATAGTGGCATTAACAGCAGATGCATTTACCGAAACGAAGGTCCTCACGCAGGATGCCGGAATGAATGATTTCATCACAAAACCCTATCAACAGAAAGACTTACTTAGGGTTCTCCGTAAGTTCTCGTTTTCTGACCAGGATTCACGGGACATAGTTGAAACCGTACCTGATCTGGATTTAGCCAGTCAGATAATTGACTTTGAGTTTATCAAAGATAAGTTCGGTAAGGATCCGGAAACTTTCCGATACATACTGGAGGTTTTTGTGGATGATATTTCAAAAGAAATGGAATCGGTGAGGCTGCATCTTGAAAAGTCAAATTCTGCTGATGCGGTTAGGCTGGTTCATAAGTTGGTTTCCACATTTACGGCAATGGGGATGCCGGATTCGGCGTTTACGCTCAGCCTGATTGAGAGAATGTTAAAACAAAACGACGATATGCGGCTATTGATGGAAAAGTGGGAGACCGTGGAAAAAGAATACGAGTTTGCCCGAAATCAAATAAAACCCGTACTTCTGGAGCTCAGCAAATAGGACGTCTGCGTTAAAACTGAAAATAGATAAATGGCTGGCTTTCGGCTGATTTGAATTGAAAGATCAGAATAACGGAGGACAGAGTTACCAAGGCCAGGAGCCAGACGGGTGATTTTTCAAACTGGTGATTCACAAATCTCTTCCAGCTATCCGGCAGAACATGCAGAAGAATCCCCAAAAGTAAAAGGGAAGCAACCAGCGCAAGCTGCGAGAAAACGGACAGTATCAATTCGAAGGGTGCGGGTATCCACAAGTGCTGAAATACAGCCATAGCCTGATCAAATGTATCGGCCCGGAAAGGAATCCAGCAGAAAAGAACAAAATGAAACGTTGCGAACCAACCCATTGCGGACGGTATCTTTTCTGAAATTCGGGGAGCAAGCCCAACTCCGAATTTATGTAGTGCAAGGGCAGCGCCATGCAGACCACCCCATAAAATGAATTTTGCACTTGCACCATGCCACAGTCCTCCAAGCAACATGGTTATGAGGAGATTGATGTACGTTCTCACATTGCCCTTCCGATTTCCTCCTAATGGAATGTATAAATAATCCCGTAACCAGACCGAAAGTGAAATATGCCATCTTCTCCAGAACTCGGTAATGTTGATGGACTTATATGGCTGATCAAAATTGGGTTTCAATTGATATCCCAAAATGAGAGCGATCCCAATTGCGATATCTGTGTAGCCAGAAAAATCACAGAAAATCTGAATGCCGTAGCCATAAACCGCGATCCAGGTTTCCACAGAACTGACAAGCTCAGGTTGATCAAAAACACGGTCAACAATTCCAGTACTGATGGTGTCAGAAATCACGATTTTCTTAAACAGACCTCCCAGAATAAGCAATATTCCTTTGCCAAACATTTTCCGGTCTGGTACAAAAGGAGAGACAAGTTGATCGACAAAGTCACGGGCACGAACGATTGGCCCTGCGACCAACTCAGGAAAAAAGCTTACAAATACAGCATAATCCACCCAATTGGTTAGAGGTTTCACAATTCCTCTGAAGACATCAATTGTATAACTGAGTGAGTGAAATATAAAGAATGAAATACCAACCGGTAGCAGAATATGATCTGGGTCCAGTTTCAGTAAGTCATGTCCGGGAAGAATGGCGACAATCCAGTTTTGCTTTGTCAGCTGAGTGCCAAAAGCAGAATTGATCCAGTCAACAAAAAGGAAAGCGTATTTGAAATAGGAGAGGACCAATAAATTGGTTGTCACACTGATCGAGATCCAGACTTTTTTTCGAATAGGGTTTTCAGTATGGCCAATAAAACGGGCAATCCAATAATCCTGATTGATGGAAAACAATAAGAGCAGAACAGCCCATCCGGAAGATTTATAATAGAAAAACAGACTGAAAACCAGGATGACAAAGTTCTTTACCTTCCGTATCCGATATGTGGCGGAAAAGAAAAGCAGGAATATTCCAAAGAAAACCCAGAATTCTACTGACGTAAAAATCAGTGGTGCATCGTCTTTGTAAAGTAAAAAGTCAAGAACTTTCTCCAATGTGTAATTCTGTCTTACAAAAGTGACCGGATTTTTTTGATGTGTACTTCCTGCTGATTGGCTTGGCAAAAAAAAACAGCCGGTTTAGCCGGCTGTTTTTTTGAGAGTCATAAATCGTTTATTGTCTGCTGATGTTTAACCAGCTAACCAACGTTTTTCCACTTCTGCGTTCGGTCAGAATATAGTAGTATGTTCCTGGAGCAACTGCTTTTGGATCCCATCCATTAATTTCAAACGGATCTTGTTCTCCAACCAGCTTACCCCAACGATTGTATAGTTTCATGCTGAATGTGTTCGGACGCATACCTTCAATGTAAAAGTTATCATTTACACCATCACCATTTGAAGTGACCAGGGAAGGAATCAGGTTTTGAACATTGATTTCAATGCTGTCTGTATTCTGGCAGATTTTACCAACCTGTACGGTTGTCGCATATAAAGTATCATAAGCAGTTAATCGTACATTATATGCGCCAGGATCGCTGTATACAGAGGATTGTGCATCCAGTCCGGTAACGGTCCGAACAGGAGTAAGTACCTGTCCGAAGTTCCAATCAAATCGAGCATTTGACTTGGCCGGCTTGAACTTACTGGTATTTCCGAAGGTAAAGTCTGCTGGCGTGATGGAAGCGTTCCTTAGAGACGAATCCAAATCAATTTTTGGCATAATGTGACGACCATATCGGATTTTCAATTCAGTTGGGTTGGCAATGCAACCACCCAACGAATCGGTAAACCTTGTGTTCAGAACATAAATCTGCTCCAAACCTTTCGCCACCAACGCAGAGTCTACGGTTTGTGAGAAGACACTGTCCTTTGAAAGGGTATCCAGATTGTTTGGTTTCCGGTACCAGCTATAGACAAGTTCACTTGGTTTGGCGTTTGTAAATACGGGTTTGAATGTAAACTGTTCACCAAAGCAATACGTAAGAATATTTGGCTCTTCAAGATCCGGACGAGCCGAGAAACGTACAGGAACAGCGGCTGTATCGATACAACCATTGATGAGGTTTCTAACGATTACCTGATACTTCACTGTTTCCGGAAAGATAAGGTCGCGTTTGATTTTCACAATTCCTTCATTGTTGGGAGCAAAGGAGGTCGAATCATCTTCTACCAATTGTAAGCTGTTGTTGAGATTGGACCATCGGAATGACAGAGAATCAACAGAATAACCATCAAATGTACTATCGAGAACAGCCGTCAGAGTTGTGGTTTTCTTTGGACAAACGACCAGCGGCTCGCCTTTTAAAGAAAGAAATGGATTGATGCGGAATGGAAGTGAATCAAGAATAACAGGATTTCCGCAGAAATCTTTAATCACTCCGTTGAGCGCCAACTGTAAATTCAATGAATCTTTGATTGCCTTGGTGAATGAAAGGACATATAAAGTGTCCAGACATCCTGGGCCGCCAGATAAGCCATTTAACCTTCTCACTTTTTTCACGACTCCGAAAGGAGTTCCATTGTTCAGGATCTGCCATTTGGAAGCTTTTACCGAGTCGCAGAAAACAGGTTTCGCAAATTCAACTGTCAGTTCAGTAATACCGCAGGATGGTTGTTTTCCTGTTATACTGAATGTTAATGGCTTTAAAGAATCAATTTTAAAGCTTGCTGTATCGAACAATACTTTATTGCCACAAATATCCCGAATGTCTTTTGTGATGACAATTTGAAACGTGATGCCTGGAGTAAAAGGATTGACAGTGAAAACAAAAGCTGAATCCTGACCACCTGGGTTACATCCGTTGACCGGAGCAATTGACACCATTGATAAAGACGGCAGTTGTGGACAAATAATCTGGAACTTTTCAGTTGAAACAGAATCGCAACGAACTGGTTTGTCGAAGGTCAGGATGAAATCCTGAGATTGACATTCTGGATTCTTAATTTTAGCAATTTTAATGGAATCAGTTGGAGGAGGATTTACAATAGCAGTAGAATCCGTGTTTTCACCAGATTGAAGTTCAGCAAGACCTCTGAAATCTACAGTAAAGCCAAGTGTGTTTACTGAAAAGTTATCGACTGCCAGATAAAATAAGTCGCCCACTTTCACATCCAATGTTTTGTTAAAACGGGTAGCGGGTCCCTGAGCAAATTCAGTTCCGGTTCCTGGTTCAAAAAGACCGGTTGGTCCTCTGGTACCAGTCCAGTTACAACTTGCAATCACAGAACCGTTTGTGCCGAATGCTGTACTGTTTTTAATGGCTCCGCAAGCGGCACCATCGGTAGCGGCACTTGCCGGAATTTTGAACAACAGAAAGTCGTAATCTGTCGCACCTAAACCTGTCGCACCATCATCAGCAAATGGATCATAGTTTGGATCATCATAAACGTCACCCGGAATAATGCGGAATCGTAGTTTACCGGCAGGTGATCCTGGTGCAGTATTACCGCCTGGAAGTGGTCTGATCTGAAATTTATACCAGGTAGTTCCTTTCTCGTTGTTTGAAAAGCAAGTATTGGCATCGTTTGGAAGTTCATTCTGAACACAGCCTGGATAGAGTGTCCCTCCTGGTGCACCTTCTGGAATAATGGTTTCATTTTCAACAATATTCACAGACTGGCACAATGGAATGGCATTGCAGCAATCCTGATTAGGAATAGGAGGCCAGTTTATAAGTGGATTTCCATTTGATGGTCGGGAAGTTTGGAAACAGTTTGCATCGCCGGGATTTGGAGCCGGACAAACCTGTGCAAATCCTGCGGAAATAGCAACCAATGAAAAAGTTGCTGATAAGAGTATTTGTTTCAGTTTCATTGATTTAGTTCTTTGATGTAAAGGTCAGCGTAAATTTACCGGTCATAATTTGGTTTGCTTCATCGGTCATCTGAAGGCCAAGTTCTTTAAAGTCTCCCTTCACGACAATTTTTTTACCAGACTGAGTTCCGGATTTGATTTGTTGAATGGTGCCGGCAATGAGGTGTTTCTTTTTGAAACTGATGTTGCCGTTGTGCATTTTGGGAGTAGCCGGGGCAACTTCAGAATTAACAGAATTCAATTCAAACTGGAATTGACCAGATGCATTTGTTGTACACAAATCTCTGAAAATCTGGGCATTTGAGTTATCTGCCTTGTTTTGGAACATGTGGTTTTTGCCGAAAAGAAAAATCTTCTTCTCGACAGAATTATATCCGCCATAAACGGCTTCAGAAACAAGAGTAATTGGTTTAGACTTCCCTTCAAGTTGGATGGTAGCAGTCCATGTTTCTCCTGAGGTTCTGGCAGTAAAAGCTGAAGATAGCCAAAAGCCTGCCAGAAGAATTACGGTTAGTGCTTTTTTGAACATACTGATTTAATTTAAATGTAAAACTTTTTGATCCTTTGAATAAACTGATCCACCATAAACAGCGTCTCTTTTTCCCATTCAATCATGCCCATGTGGCCTGTGTTGTTGAGAATATGCACGGTGCTGTAGCTGGGCATAGAATATTGCCCCTGACTGCCTGCAAATGGTATCGCAATATCGTTTTTGCCTACAATAAAGAGGACGGGACAGTGGCTCTTTTCAAGAACTTTAGTTCTGTCTTTTCGGTCTCTCATTGCTCGGATGGACTCGATAACCGAGTTTTTATGGGCTTTTTTTCCCATTTCCACCATGGCTTTAATTTCGTCTTTGAAATCTTTTCTCCGCCCTTCAAAAAATAAGGGAGGAACGAATTCTTCTACAAATTCCTCGGTTCCGTACCGTTCGATGAATTCTATGGTTTTGTCACGGGCCTGCTTCTTTTCGATCGTGTCAGGATAAGCAGTCGAATGAAAAAGCCCGAGGCCTTTCAATCTCGATGGAAATTTTTCGCAAAAAGCGAGAGCAACATAGCCTCCCATGCTGTGCCCGATCATAATACATTGCTCTATCCCATTGCTGACGAGCGTGCTATACACTTGCTCTGCCATGTCGGCTATGGTAAGTGGTCCGTCTAAAGGCGGATTGTTGCCAAATCCGGGAAGGTCCATCAAAATCACCCGGCAAACAGAGGAAAGTGGCTCTAAGAAGTTGTTCCACAATTCCTTGGTTTCGCAAAACCCGTGCAGGAAGATGACGGGAAGCCCTTCGCCTGATTCTACAAATGTAAGATTTTGACCTGTCATGAAGAGACCCTGCCTGTTTGCCAGCTTTTATTCAGAAACGCAAACATAAGAATTTAGAACTTAAAGTGGAAAAAAAGGGTAAAAACAAAATTAAATCAAGGTTATTCGGGGAAAGTGCCAAAACTTTGCAGCGGTTTCTATGGTTCTCTACTAATTCTGTCTATTGTATGAATACTGGTATTTTGCTCGTAAATCTGGGTACTCCCGACTCTACTTCCACTGGTGATGTCCGACGATATCTCCGCCAATTCCTTATGGATGGCCGCGTAATTGACTTTCCGTTTCTTCCCCGTTTCCTGCTGGTTAATGGAATCATTGCCCCGTTCCGTGCCCCGAAATCAGCAGCGGTGTACCGCAAAGTTTGGATGGAAGAAGGTTCTCCATTAAAGGTTTACGGACTCAGACTGGAGGAATTGGTTCAAAAGGAATTAGGAGAAGGTTTCATTGTTAAATTGGCTATGCGATACATGAAGCCGTCCATTGAGGAGGGACTTAAATTAATGAAAAAAGCCCAGGTTGACCGGATTGTTGTGGTCCCATTATTCCCGCAATATGCATCTGCAACAAAT
The DNA here is from genome assembly GCA_945883425.1 of Spirosoma fluviale. Classification (GTDB taxonomy): domain Bacteria; phylum Bacteroidota; class Bacteroidia; order Cytophagales; family Flexibacteraceae; genus CAMDMI01. Next base: position 2,810 of record CAMCXM010000077.1, on the reverse strand, counting down.
GGTTCTGTTTTTGAAATGGCGAGCCAGATCATGGCAACCTGGCAAACGATACCTGCATTTCACTTTACTGGTCCGTTTTTCAATCAGTCCTTTTTTCTGGATCCGATTGTGAAGCAAATTCAGGAAGCCCGGGCATCCGGGAAATTTGATCAGATTCTGTTTACCTATCATGGATTGCCTGAGAGGCATATCCGAAAGGGAGATGATACGAAAACCTGCCTTTCGGCTGATTGTTGCCAATCCTATCACAAAGGAAATGCGCTTTGTTACAGAGCGCAGTGTTTCGAAACCAGCCGATTGATCGCACGAAAAGTTGGTTTAGCGGATTCGGAGTACACAACCAGTTTTCAATCCAGACTTGGCCGTGATCCTTGGATTAAGCCATATACAGATGAAGTGATAAAAAAGTGGCCTTCTCAGGGAATTAAACGGGTATTGGCTTTGTCACCTTCCTTTGTCGCGGATTGTCTGGAAACGACAGAAGAAATTGGAGATGAATACCGTGAAGTTTTCGAAGCCGCAGGAGGGGAGCATTGGGAGTTGATTCCATGCGTGAATGACAGGCCAGATTGGGTCGAAGGTTTATCCCAATGGATTCGGGCCTCTGTCACTTTACCACCGCAAAATACTCCTTTTGCCCTAACGGATTAAGGGCCTCAACCAGTATTCCACCTTTCACATTCAGGAAATATGCACGGAGGCTGGCTGGGTCTCTCACTGGTTTTTTGTCGATGCGGGTGATGATGTAACCGGTTTCCAAACCTGCGGATTGAAGTGGGCCGTCCCGTAATGATGTGATTTCAATTCCGCCATCAATTCCCATTGTTTCCAATTTTTCCTGATCCGGAATCTGAAACGTCGCCCCCAGTTCTGGTACGTCGGTTTCACTTTTTCCTGGGTTATTTCTCAGGGCGGTGGTTCCTGCTTCGTTTTTCAGAGTTAATGCAAGATCCAGAATTTTCCCTTCTCGTTTGATCCGGGTTTTTACTTTTACTCCGGGCCGGTATCGTCCGATAACTTCCTGCAGCTCAGGAACCGAATTCACCGCTTTATCATTGATGGAGACAATAAGGTCTCCTTTTTTGATGCCTGCTTTTTCTGCTGCTGATCCGGCATTCACTCCGCGTACATACACCCCTTCGATTTCTTTAAGGGAAAGTTCACGGGCCAGATTGGCATCCACATCCATCACGGAAACGCCTAATAATGCTCTTTGAACGGATCCGAATTCCTTTAGATCCTGAATCACCTTTAGGACCAGATTAGCAGGTATGGCAAATGAATATCCGGAATATGAGCCTGTCGGAGAGGCGATGGCGGTGTTGATTCCGATCAGATCACCTTGAAGATTGACAAGTGCGCCTCCCGAATTTCCCGGGTTTACGGCCGCATCAGTCTGAATAAAGGATTCGATGGCCAGATTTGACTTTTCTCTCAGAATATTGATGCTTCGGGCTTTTCCAGAAATAATTCCGGCTGTTACCGTCGATGTTAAATCAAAAGGATTTCCAATGGCCAGCACCCATTCTCCAATCTGCAGTTTATCGGAATCTCCATATTTTATAAATGGAAGTCGTTTTGCTTCTATTTTTAACAAGGCCAGATCGGTCGTAGGGTCTTTTCCAACTATGGTTGCCCTGTAACTTTGTTTGTTATGAAGGATCACCTCAACTTCAGAGGCTTCATCAACCACATGATAATTGGTCACAATGAATCCGTCATCTGTTATGATCACACCGGAACCACTCGATTCATTTCTTCGTGACGGATCCTGAAAGAGATCCTCAAAGTCAGGAATGTTCTTGTGCATGTCCTGAAGTGATTTTGTGGGACCATTGTATCGTGAACGAATGTACACCACTCCATTTTTAACCCTTTCAGCGGCTGCAACAAAATTGACGTTGGCACCAAAGGCCGGCAGGGTGTCTGACAAGTATTTACCCAGAACATCCTTTTGTCTTTCTGCCAGTGAGACATATGGCAGTTCATTGTTTCGAAGGAAGTTTCGGTCAATATACAATGCACCCAGACTTGCGGTAAGAGCAATAACCAGGGTTGATATCCAGGAAAGGTTTTTCATTCAGGGCAAATATACATTCAATCCAAACAGGCGTCGGGTCGAGGTTATCAGAAAAACATAAATGCAACAGGATGGTTTTCGATTCCCAACATTCAGGTGGAAAAGTGTCTGTTTCAAAATCATCCTCAAATTCTTTTCAAATAAAAACGTCAGGGTAAATTAATTTCCATACTTTTGCAGTCCAAATCGCGGGATGGAGCAGATGGTAGCTCGTTGGGCTCATAACCCAAAGGTCACAGGTTCGAGTCCTGTTCCCGCTACAAGTAGAAAAGCAGTTCAATCAGGACTGCTTTTTTTTTGCCCCGTGCGATGAAAAATGGATTGATTCTAATGCTCATTTTCTGTTTGTGGAGCCCTTTTTCCGCATCCAGTCAGGTGTATGTCCGTTCGTCCGGAATCCGGATGGACGAGTCTTCCATTGGCTTATCAATGGTTCAACGAATTTTCAAAACTGTCACCATCGAAGGGATTGTTGATTTCCGTCAAAGAGAGTTTGGGGCAGCACTAGTTCCTCGTTTTCACTCCCGCATAATTGGACGGCGCCTCAATGCCTTTGTCGGATTCGGTGCCCAAACGGGTTTTGTAAAAGTGAATGCATCAAAACTGCAGCCTTACTGGGGTGTCGGAGGAATGATCGGGTTGGAATACAAATTCAATTTCATTCCGATTCACATTTCATATGATTTCAGACCCCTCATCCAACTCGATGGGCATCCTGATATCTTTGGTT
>CAMCXM010000076.1 GCA_945883425.1 Spirosoma fluviale | reverse complement strand
AGCACAACGTACCCACTGGGGTATTTTCGGGAAGATTATGAATACATTGCTACATCTGCGGCCACACCCGATTTTATGGACCGGCACAACGGACGGTTTTGTGTAACACCGGAATACCCTCAGGGCATTTACTGCTATTTTGCTACCGTTGATAAAAACTGGAATTCGGCTTATCCTTATGTAGTGGGACCCACATTTTATGGTGTAAAATCGGCCACTAAGGTTACCACCATCAATGAGACGGTTACCACTTTTGTTCCGACCACTGCCACCAGTGAGCTGGAAAAGCAGGATCTGAATGTCAGCATCTTCCCAAATCCAACCAACGAACTGATCGCCATTCAGCTGGGAACACTATCAAAAGGAAACATGCAGGTTCAGCTCATCGATGTGACGGGTCGCATGGTGAAGGAAACCGTCCTAGTACAAGGCAGTACCATCGCATATTTCGAGACAGCTACACTTCACAGCGGAACCTATTCCATCCGAATTTCAGACGGACGGAATGTGATCAACCGGAAGGTGGTGATTGGGGAATAAAGCCACGGAAGCAAATAAAAAAAGGAACCCAGATTTGTAACTGGGTTCCTTTTTTTATTTCCGGCGGGCCTATTCCTTACTGCAGGGAGAAGCGAAAAAACGGAACCTATAAATGCCATGCATCTAACAGTTCAACATTGAATCTGCAGGCTGCCATTTAATTCAAGGCAAGAGGCTGGTTTCAGATCTGAACTTACGTAGCATTGGTCGATTCCATAACACAGGAATTGTGATAAACATGATTGACCCCAATAATCCCTTTACCAATATTGTTTCATTTTTTTTCCGAACGCGTTAAACCAATCTGAAAAACAAGAATCAGAGGCAACAATGAAAAAAAATAGTACCGCCAACTTCATAAAAGTACTGGCATTTTTTCTTGCTGTGGTTCTTCAAGGAAAAGCACAAACTAAATCCATTATTCTCGGAAGGCCCACCAACCAATCGGTGACGGCCAGTGTGTTATTCGACCAACCAGTTGAGTTTTATCTGGAATACGGTGATCATCCCAATCTATTTGATCACACCACTCCTACCATGAACAATGTGGTAAACCGGCCCGATGAAGTCGATATTCAGGGATTGACATCTAACACCAAATATTATTACCGGTTACGCCACAGACCAGGAACAACCGGTCCTTTTTCTTTTTCACCTCAATACACATTCAGAACCCAAAGAGCACCGGGATCAAAATTCCGTTTCAATGTAGAAGCCGACGAACACCTTTATGATAAGAAAGGAGTTCGCAATATGTATAAAGTCACCCTGGCCAATCAGGCAAAGGACAGTGCCGATTTCATGTTGTCGCTGGGTGATATCTTCGGCGATGATCATACGCCACTCGAAACAACCAGTGCCGATATGGATGCACTCCACAAAGATTACCTTCAATACCTCACGGAGGTCTGTCATTCAATGCCTTTTTATGTTTGTCTAGGAAATCATGAAGGTGAAACAGGCTATTACCTGAACCAAACACCTCCGAACAACATTGCAGTTTACGGAACCAATTCGCGTAAATACTATTACCCGAATCCTTTTCCCAATAGCTTTTACACTGGAAACACGACCAATGAACCGTATGGAATCGGCTTACCTGAAAACTATTATGCCTGGACCTGGGGCGATGCCTTGTTTGTTGTTTTGGATGTGTACCGTGATTGCAGCATCAACGACAAACCCCAGAACTGGGACTGGACTCTAGGATTTACCCAGTATTCCTGGCTTAAAACCACTCTTCAGAACAGCAACGCTAAGTTCAAATTCGTATTTGCCCACCACACCCGCGGACAAGGACGGGGCGGAATTAAAACAGCCAAAGGATGTGAATGGGGAGGATACAGCGGAGCAAATAACACCAACTATCAATTCGACACGTACCGTCCGGGATGGGGCCTTCCGATTCATCAACTGATGAAATCAACCGGAGTGAACATCTTTTTTCAAGGACATGACCACCTGTATGCGAAGGAAACTCTGGACAGTCTGGTTTATCAGGAAGTACCCATGCCAGCCGATTCTACCTATGAGATCGGAATGCTTGCCAATGCGGATGCGTATACTGATGTGACACTGGGTGGAACCGGACACCTTCGGGTAACAGTGGAAGAAAATTGCGTGACGGTGGATTTTGTCCGGGCATACCTTCCGCAGGACACCGTCGGAGGGCTGCATCAGAATGGAGAAATTGCCTACAGTTACACGGTCGGTCCATGTACACAAACGGCGGTAACCGATAAAATAACGGCCGAAAGCTCGATTGCACTTTACCCCAATCCGGCTGAGAACTTCGTGAATTTAACTGTCCGAAAACCATCGGATCAGGACCAGAAATTTGAACTTGTCGACCTTCAGGGTCAGATTCGAAAGACACAGATACTCCCATCCGGATCGACTGACTGCCGGTTCGATGTTGTTCATTTACCGAAAGGAGTTTATGCCGTAAGATGGCTGGATGGCAATGAATCCGTTCGGGTTAAAATGCTGGTCATCAAATAACAACTATTGAACTCAATCGATCTGCACAAATGAAATTTCGATTATTCTACATTCTTCTGTCATTCTCGTTACTGCAGGCCAATGGCCAGACAATCCTTCACTCTGAAATTGTCGGAAAACCAACGGCTTCCGGATTTTCTGTCCGGGCAATCTTTGGAGACCCGGTCGAAATGGCCATTTTGTATGGAACAACTTCCGGAAATCTGGTTTCTCAGACGTTGTGGCAAACCTTCTCCGCCAATTCACCGGCCGAAGTAACCGTTCAGGATTTGCAACCGAACACCCAGTATTACTTTAAAGTGCTTTACAGGAGTCCCGGTGCGTCTACCTTTATTGCCCGTCCGGAAAGAAAATGCGTGACACAGAAACCAGCCGGAACATCTTTTACATTCACCATTCAGGCTGATCCGCATCTGGATGAACAAAGCGATACCGTCGTGTATGCCCGCTGCCTGCAAAACCAACTGGATGACAACCCTGACTTTATGATTGATCTGGGAGATTTCATCATGACCGACAAACTGAAAAAAGCCGGGACCAATACCATTCCATTTGATACCATTCCCTATCGCTGTAAACTGCAACGGCGATATTATGAAAAGGTCTGTCATTCGATTCCATTGTTCAATGTTCTGGGAAATCATGAAGGAGAAACTGGCTGGTTTGTGAACAACACGCCCAACAACATTGCCGTCTGGGATGCCAATGAGAGGAACAAGTATTTCATGAATCCGGATCCAGACGGCTTCTACACAGGAGATACATCAAACACAGCCTTCGTAGGAAAACGCAAAAGTTATTTTGCCTGGAACTGGGGTGATGCATTGTTTATCGTGATTGATCCATATTGGTTTACCAAACCGAAGCCCGATTCGCTCAATGGATGGAGATGGACACTGGGACGCAACCAGTACGAGTGGCTGAAGAAGACTCTGGAAACCAGTACATCAACCTACAAATTTGTGTTTGCTCATCAGATTGTTGGCGGCACAGGTGAGGGCCGGGGCGGTGCGGAAGTTTCTCATTTATATGAATGGGGCGGAAAAAATCTGGATGGTACCGAAGGCTTTGCCACCAAAAGACCCGGTTGGTACAAGCCAATCAAGGATCTCCTGGAAGAACACCGGGTTAATATTTTCTTCCACGGACACGATCATTTCTTTGGAAAACAACAACGAAACTGCCTGATCTACCAGGAAACGCCGCAACCCAGTCACCCGAATTTCTCGAGCGTTTCGTATGCCGATGACTACGGTTATTTTGAAGGACAGATCCAGCCGAATTCAGGTCATATGCGGGTGAATGTAAGTCCGGCCGGCGTCCGTGTCGACTATGTACGCGTGTACAAACCGGCCAGCGAAACACCAACACGGCATAACAAAGACGTTTCGGCCACCTACTTTATTGGTGCCGTCAATTGCTATGACTCTCTCACCACTGAAGTTCCCATTTTGTGGAACAGCGATTACGCAGATGAACTGGTCTATCCAAACCCGGCGCAGAAAGATCTGCAAATCGAATTTTCAGTAAAGCAGGATGAGCATTGCCGGATGGAAATCCTCGATTTACAAGGACGTGTGGTTAGAACCATCCTGAACCGGACTCCTGTCCCCAAAGGCAAATTTGTCGTGCATTGGGACGGTACCGATCCTTCCGGAAAACGAATGCCGGGTGGACAGTATATGTATCGTATTCAAAAAGAGATTAGTGGAATAACAACAGGTAAAATCAATCTGCAGTAATAATGAAAAAGCTTCTGTTTATCCTTCTGTTCTGTATGGCTGGCAGTCTGGCTTTGCTGGCCCATTCGGTGAACTACCAACATGTAGTTTTGCGAAAATGGCACATTAAAGGCTCAGAAAAACCTATAGAAGGTTCATTTTACTTTTCGAAGAAAGGTGAAGTATACATCGAAGATGTCCAGTTCCGGGTGGTTCATTTTCCGATGAATTCATTGTCTAAAGAAGACAAAGATTATGTGCTGAACCGGGAAGCAGAGCTCGCGAACATGAATGCCAATGTTGTTCCTGTTTTGCAACCAACAATCGAGAGAGGTGAGAACCAAAACAAACTATGGCTCTTCGGAATTGGAATTGCATTGCTGACCGCATTTGCCGGAGTACAACTTCTAAAAACCAGGGGAATGATGGGATCTGCTGTGACTTTTTCGGTGGCAACCCTTTGTCTTCTTTTCAGCTTTAAAACCAAATCGGTCCAGCAAACACAAACCACTACCAATCCGTTTGTGATGGATTCAGCCTTTATTCCATTCAAACCGGACGTGTACACGCACTGGGATCAGACCTATTTTTATGTTGAATCGAAAGGTTTGGCGAAGCACGAAATGATGACGGGAATTACCGGCTGGCAACAGCAGGTTCCGATTCCGCAATGCTATACGGGAAGCAATGCCTGGTCCATTCCATTGAATCCGGTTATCGGCGATACGGCCATTCCTGTCAATCAGCAGCATTTTTTGAGGGGAGCCATTGCAGTGGCAGTGAATGGAATCGCAATCTTCAATCCTTATACCAACACCGGAGTTGATGCTTTTCTGGACGGACAACTCGATCAATGGGGAGGGCATTCCGGCCGGGCAGACGATTATCATTATCATACCGCACCTGTCCATTTATACAGTCAGTCCAACACATCCCGGCCCATTGCGTTTGGATTGGATGGATTTGCGGTTTATGGAAGTGTGGAACCAGACGGCTCACAGATGGCGACTTTGGATGCAAATCATGGACATTTCGAAACCAATGGAGTTTATCATTATCATGCTTCTCCTTCTGCACCCTATATGATTGGTAAAATGGTTGGTAAAGTAACGGAAGACAATACGATGCAGATCATTCCGCAGGCGGCAGCCCGTCCGGTTCGACCTGCCGGAACACCTCTGAATGGAGCAGTAATTACCAGCTTCACACCCAATGGAACCGGCAATGGTTACAACATGACCTACACCCGAAATGGCCAGAACTATGCATGGAATTACAGCTGGGATGCGAGTAACCATTACACATTTAATTATGTGACTCCAGCCGGCACTACGACAACAAACTACACGAATAACCAGCCTGTGTGTTTCTTGCCCACTTCGGTTCAGGAATCAATTTCAGCTTCTCAGGAATTAACCATCTTTCCCAATCCTTCCGTGAATGGATTTTCATTGTCTTTGGGAAAAGAGCTGGCAGGTGAAGATGTTGAAAGCATAGAAATTTTCGCAGCATCCGGCACCAAAGTCTTTGAAACGAAATCCTTCTCCAATGGGATGCCAATGACGTGCCTGTCAAAAGGTGTATATTCTGTCCGGGTTCATTTGCGATCTTCTTTGGTGATAAAAAAACTGGTAGTAGAATAGTTTTACATAGTGATTCATTTCAAACAGCAATGAAATTTCTGATTCCTGCCTTCCTGTGTTTTCTGCCTTCCGGACTATTTGCACAGTTCTCAGGCTCGATTACCCAAGGACAGGGAACAACCACCTCGGCCAATCTTTTACCCAATTGTCCGAGCAATCATGTGACACCTCTGGGAACCATTACTTCCACCGATTCTAAAATCTGGGTGGTGCCAGCCGAAACTCGATTTCAGACCGGCCCTTTTGCGGCTGATCTGCACAACACCTGCAACCAGGTGGCTCCTGCGAATCTGGCTGCTGCCAATCTTTCAAATGTTCCGGTAACCGAAATTGATGCGAATGGCGATATCATAACCGGCTACCTGTTTGCCGACAATTACTTTGAACTGTACATCAATGGAGTGCTGGTGGGTGTGGATGCGGTTCCGTTTACCCCGTTCAATTCCAGTGTCGTGAAATTCAGAGTTGCCCGGCCCTACACCATTGCGGTAAAACTGGTGGATTGGGAAGAGCATCCGGGACTGGGTTCTGAAATCCAGGCAGGCGATAATTACCACCCAGGCGACGGGGGATTCATTGCCCAATTCAGCGATGGCACAGTGACAAACGCCAACTGGAAAGTCCAAACCTTTTACATCGCTCCATTGCAAAATGTGAACGACGTGCAGGAACTCACCAACGGCGTTCGGTCGTCGGCCAATGCTACCCTCACTCCTACTTGTAATCAAAATTGTTTTGGGGTGCATTATCCGATACCTTCTGACTGGAATACCGCCTCGTTTGAGGACGGTGGCTGGCCACAAGCCTCGCTGTACACCGCCGCTCAGGTAACCAACCAACCGGCATACACCAACTTTGCAAATTCTGCCATGGGAAGTGCCAGCTTTATCTGGTCGTCAAATCTGATACTCGACAATCTGGTTCTGGCCCGGTTTACGGTTCCGGCTTTGACAGACGTTTCAGCTCTTCAAAAATCTGCCAGCCGTTTGAGGATTCAACTCAATCCGGCATTAAAAGGATTTTCAATTTTGAATGAAGCAAATGGCAGTAAACCACTGGAAGCAAAATCATTGCGCATCATTTCATCAACCGGAATTCAGCTGATGGAAATCAAAAATCCATCTCTGATAACAGACATTCATTCGATTCCGTCCGGCATCTATTTTGTTCAATTTGAATATGAAAATCAACTATGTAGCGAAAAGCTTTTTGTTCCCTGATCGACCAAAAGCCATCGGTTTCCTGTTGATGTTTTTATCGGGCTTGTCGGGAATTGTATCCGGGCAATCGGCGCAAAAGACCATGCTTCGGATTCCCGATACGGGAGAGACAATCAGTTATACCAACACCTTTGGCGAGGATCATGACTACAACATCCATCCGCCATTTTTCATTTCGCATGGAAACGGAACGGTAACCGATACCGTGACGGGGCTCATGTGGCAGTCTAAGGACGGGGGTGAAATGACCATCGAAAATGCCATGTTGTACTGCGACACGCTAACGTTGGGAGGCTATTCCAATTGGCGCCTTCCCAATGCGCATGAAGGATTCAGTATTCTCAATCTTCAAAAGGCCAACCCAGCGTTGGATGGAAATGTATTTGTTAACACCGGGGCCGAATACTGGTGGACAAGCGACAGGCAGGCTAATGATGTCAACAAGATCTGGGCAACCAATGCCGGCGGTGGTATCGGGAATCACCCCAAGACAGAAACCATCAGTGCCGGACAGGCAACCAGCACCAAGAAATTTCATGTGCGTGCCGTCCGTGATCAAGTTGCTCCTGCCACGATACCGCAGCATTTTACTGACAATGGCAATGGAACCATTACCGATAACCTCACCCAACTTACCTGGCAGAAAGTGCTGAATGGAACGGCTTTGACCTGGGAAGATGCCTTGAACTATGCTGAAAATCTTTCTTTGGCAGGACAAACCGACTGGCGACTTCCCAATATCCGGGAGTTACAATCCCTGAACGATGAATCCAAAACTAACCCATCAGTGAACACGACGATCTTTCCATTTATCGGAGTGAAAAAATACTGGTCATCCACTACACTTCCCAATCAAACAACCAAAGCATGGTTCTGGCAAACACAATTCGGCATTACAACATACGATCTTAAAACAGCCCAAAATTATGTGATGTGTGTAAGGGGCAACAATGAAACAATTACGGGAATAAGCACGAAACATCTGGAGGCATATGGTCTGTCTGTTTTCCCAAATCCGGCATTGTTTCAGTTCACTGTTCGGATTGCATCCAATGTTATTCCATCCGATTGCTTTGTCGTGGTTCGAAATTTATTTGGCCAAATAGTACACGCTCCTTTAGTATGGGAAAATCCACAAGATTTTACCATACTAACCAGGAACATGACGGAAGGCCACTATTTTGTTTCGGTAATTAACGGCTGTCAAATAAAAACAGTCGGCGTTACGATAAAGAAACAGTAAGCCAATTTCTGTATCTTTTATTTGAGGAAATCGCGATTTAGTTCTCCGATTACCAAATCAAGACCTTCTTTAACCCAGATTCCGCAATAGAAAAAATCAATTAATCCAAATCGACTGATTCACATTCATTTATGGCCCAGACGCCATGTCGCAGATCCTGCTCTGGCAGAGAGCGTCCTCAAAGACATTTCATTTGGCTTCGCCCGCAAATTTCACACTCTCGTGTTCATCCCAGATTATGCAATAGGATTTAAATGATTGATTTTCTATGCCTCAGAACCTCACCTAAATCTGTCGTCATGGCGCCATGAGAGCCACTCCCGAAGCCAGTTCGGGACAGGTTCCCGAGGCAGGCTCGGGACAAGCTCTCCAATGTAGAGGACTTAAGGTGAAAAACGAAGTTGGAGCTTTAGCAACATCAATCATTTATGAACCAAAAGCTTTTTCTGTTGCGGAATTGGGGGCCGATACTTCACGCCTCCAAAGTCAGCTAGAGATAAACATCCAACTCATCTCTATCAGATGAATTCACACCTGATAAATGCTGTCATTTTCTGCTCAGTAATTGGATATTTCGAGAGAAAGTTGGCTGAATACGATCCCAAGAATAGTCTCCAATTTCCGGAAGCTTTGCTCTATCTGTGCAGGAGTAGCATTCAACGATACAGCCTTTTCCAGTATCCTGATGTCATCTTTCACTTCTGAAATACCAAGCGTACTGATCATCGATTTCATCTTGTGGCCAAGTTTTGAAAGTCGGACAAGATCATGCTGGCCGATGGCTTCTTTCATTTCCCTAAGTAAACCTGGAGTCTGTTTCAGAAAAAGACCCAGCATTTTTGGAATAAACTCCTCGTTGCCGACGGACATTTCTTTCAAAAGTTCAAGGTCGTAATATTTAACTTCTTCTCCCAGGACTTCCATTGATCCATTATTTGAAAGCACCAACGAAAGCAAATTCACCAGAGCATATTCGGAAAAAGGTTTTGGCAGAACGGCATCCATTCCTGCTTTTTTATAGGTTTCGACATCTGATTTCATCGCATTGGCGGTGAGGGCAATGATTGGAATTTTATTGCCTATCCTTTTGCGGATCTGTGCCGTTGCTTCAATTCCATCCATCACCGGCATCTGAATATCCATCAGAATGACATTAAAATCTGATTTTTCAGCTACCACGTCCACTGCGTCCTGACCATTTACGGCTTCCGTAACGACGGCACCCAGATTTTGAAGGAGCGTATTGACTAACAGCCGGTTCATTTCATTATCATCTACCAGTAAAACCTGGAGATCCTTGAAAACAACTCCAATGTTATCTACGTTCGGCACGACCGGCAGATCTTGTTTCGCCCCGGTTTCAAATGGAAGAATACATGTAAACCTGCTTCCCTTACCTTTCTGGCTTTCAACCGATATTGCCCCACCCATCAGGGCAATAAGTTCGCGGGTAATGTTCATTCCCAGTCCAGTACCTCCAAAGGTTCTGGAAGTAGACTGATGTTCCTGCGAAAATTTCTCAAAAAGATGTTCAAGAAATTCGGGATCCATTCCAATTCCGGTATCGGAAACTTCAAATCGGAGAAACTGTTGATTTCCTTCGTTTCTTTCCAATTGGCAGGAAACCTCTATCTGTCCGGTCATTGTAAACTTGATGGCATTGCTGATCAGGTTGAACAGAATCTGATTCAGACGAAAAGGATCTCCAATGAGTACGCCAGCAATGTCATTTAATTCAACATTGAGAATGAGATCAAGCTTTTTCTCATTTGCTTTTATTTTCATCACCTGAACTGCTTTTTTCAGTACAGGCTCGAGTTCAAAGCCCACCTTCTCCATTACCAGTTTGCTGGCCTCCAGTTTCGACAGATCCAAAATGTCATTCAGAATAATGATCATATTTTCCGAAGCCGAACGGATTACTTCAAGGTGGAATTTCTGGATTGGGGTGAGCTTGGTTTTCAACAAAATACCCACCATACCGGAGATGGCATGCATAGGTGTGCGTATTTCATGACTCATGTTGGCCAGGAATGTTTCTTTGGCCCTGGACGACGCTTCTGCCGACTCCCTTGCATCACGTAGTTCTACCTGCAGTTTTTTCTGATTGGTAATATCCAGGTAAATTCCGATTGAACCGATTCTTCCCCCTTTGTCATTATAACTGGGTGCACTGGAAGCCAGCCACCAAAGTTTTTCACCAAGTTTATTGCGGACTTCCATTTCTGCCACCGCCAGATTCCCATGATTACCAAACAATTCACCTGCTTTAACCCCTACCAGTTCGTCTGGTGGATAACCGGAAAGCTGGCAAAAACTTGGATTGGCATATTGAATACGGTCATCAAGATCCATTTCCAGAATGCCCAGATTCATATTGGCAATGATGTTACGGTACTTTTCTTCTTTGAATGTAAGCGCCTGTTCCGCCGACTTTCGTTCCGTAATATCTGTGTGTGTCCCAATGATCCTTAATGGCTGGCCATTCTCGAGTCGACTTACCACCATTCCACGGTCCAGAATCCAGATGTACTGTCCTGCTGCGTTGCGCATCCGAAACTCCCTTTGATGATGACTGGCAAAGCCACTTTTATATTGCAGCTCAGTCTCTTTCAGAGCCATGCGATCATCGGGATGAATGCGGCTCTCCCATTCTTCAAATTCATCTGAAAACTGTCCTTCTTCAAAACCAAGCATTTGTTTGTATTGCCTGGAGTAAAACACTTCTCTTGTCTGAAAATTATACTCCCATACACCGTCACCGGCACCCTCCAGGGCAAATTGCCAGCGTTCTTCGCTTCTCCGGAGCGCTTCCTGTCCTGCTCTTTCAACGGTTATATCTTCCTGGATTGCAAAATAACTGGTTACTTTTCCTGACTTGTTGCGGATTGGCTGCCCGTGGATACGAACCCAATATTCTTTTCCTGATTTATTATAATTGAGGATTTCGCACTGAAACGGCGCTCCTGATCGAATCTTTTTTGACAAATAGAGGTTGGTTTCAGGATCGGTATTGTTGCCTTGAAGAACCTCACCGGGTTTCTTGCCAATCAATTCTTCGAGATGGTAACCAGAGATTCGTTCGAAGCCTTTGTTCACCCACGTGATCCGGCCATTTGCGTCTGCGATCACCACCCCATTGACGTTTTGTTCCGCTATGAGCGATAAGATACGAAACTGTTCTTCTTTGGCTTTGGCCAATGTAACATCTTCAATAAGGGAAAAGTATTCAATCAGCTTTCCGGCGCTGTTATACACGGCCTGACCACCGCAACGCCCCAGAAAATGAGTGCCATCTTTCCGGTAACAAATCAAATTGACATCAAAATTTTTACCTTCTGCAAAGTCATTCACAATTCTGCGCATTATCTCCTTATCCGAAAGTGGTCCGCGTAAGAGAGAGATTGGCGTTTGGTTCAGGACCTCGTGTAACTCATAACCGGTAAGTTTGCAGAAACCCTGGTTTGCCCATGAAATATTGCCATTTACTTCGCTGAACAAAACGCCGTAGTGGTCAGAATTGGCGACGAAAGACAATCTTTTCAGCTCGTTTTTTTGTTTGTTTACTTTGTTCAGTAGTTCTTTGAGTTCAGCCGAAGTGATTTCCTGACTTTTTAAGACATGGAGCAGATCAACCTGCGGATCGTGAAGTGCGAAATCGTTGAACGACAGATTGTATTGCCCAAGTTCATCGACTGAGTTGAACCACGGGCTTCCCAGAAAGATCAACTGCCCTGTTCCAAGCAACTTCAACTGTCCCCGCAAAGGCAACGATTGGGTATCATGATACATTTCAACGATCAGTAATTCCTGAATTCGGTCATTCAATGTATCAAAATTCAGGATCTCAATGGTGGGCCTTTTAAGCAGGAAATGGTCCTGAAAAGGGCTATTGAGAATGCCGGGTCGCATTTTAAGCAGACTCATCCCGACATCAACGATGGTCAGACTGGTGTCGAGAAGAACGTAAAACGGAAAAAGTTGGTTGAATTGGTCCCGTTCAAATTGAAATACACTGTTTTGCATTTCGATCACCAGGATACCTTGAATATTTCGTGATCCGATCCTGAATCGCGGCTTTGCATGAGTTCGATGGTAACGGGTGTTTCGTAAAGAATTGATAAGCCCGACAAAAGTCCGTAAACAAATTCCTGCAGGCCTTCACGTTTCGAACGGTAGTGAATCCAGATACTGGAGTCTTCGATGTGACTGGTGGTAAACTCAGGAGGCGTCAAACGGGGATAAATAAGCATCACACGATTGTGAAAATGTGGCAGATTCATAAGAAATTGCATAAGAGTAGAACCACCAGCTTCCATTAAGCCACTGTACTTTTGCTTACCGGTACGCAGCACCCACCATTCGCCAAATGACCGCAGAACATCACTGATCGAGATCGACATCACCTCAGCAACCGCCGTGGCAAGTTTAAATGTGATATCATCATCATATGGCTCATTGCTAATAAAATAGTCAATATCCACACCGCTGCGTTCCTTTACCTCCTCCCATTTTTGCTGGCCGAAATTTTCAATCACCAGTTCTTCAATTGCCTTATTTACAATTCCATACATAAAATATGTCGGTTTTTACATTCTTCTTTTTCGCTTCTATAACAGACAAGGATTCTGAATTCGCATCTGCCAATCCAAAACACAAATAATTGAACAGGCACGATTCTTTGGTGAATAACAGAATCTGTGTAATCAACAAGCAGGCCCTAATCCAATGTTTATTATAACAACGATTTTCAAAAATCGAAAGTATAAAATTTAATCCAGATCATGGAATAACCATCCGGATTCTGGAAAAACGTTGGATTGGGGACAGCAAATAACTCCTCAAATACTCAATTTATCAAATTCTCAAAAAGATACTGTTCAAAAAAGAGTTTGCCAACCCATTTACCGAACTAATCTGGATTTCAACAACAGTCTTGTCCAGTAAATATGGCCTGAGATGAAATGAGAAGGGTTTGGATGAATTTAAAACATGGTGGATAAAAAAACGAAGCGGCCCCGGGAGAAGCGGTTACCCCGCAGTGGTGCAAAACACGAAACTCCACCTTTACAAATTTGGGCCAAGCGGCGCCGCGAGGAGTAAAAGCGAAGCACGGGACCAGCCGCCCAGAATCAGATTTCAATGAAAAGCAGTATTCCTTTCGAATGCACAAAAGGAATACTGTAAGCAGAGAATATACTTTTAAAAGACGGCAAAATAAAAATCCGTTCAAGAAAGGCCACTTCGCTTGTGTTATCGTCGTTGAAATCGAGCCTGAAAGCGCTCTTCTCCTGTCTCGATCAGGATCTGATAGATACCAGGTGGAAGTCTTTGAATATCGATTGTTTGCTCTGCCTCAGCGGAAAGCACCTCGCTGGACACCAACCGGCCGTCCTGCGCATAGATTCTTGCTGTTGACCTCCCTCCTATTGCATGCGGAAACAAAAGCTGAACCGCAGTCTCGGCCGGATTGGGATACAACCGGAATTCCTCATTTTCTTCCGAACCTAAAACAGAAACCGTAAAGCCATTGAGACGGACATTGTCTACAAACAAAGCATTTCCAAAGCGGGAAACAGCTACAAAACGGACAATGATTTTATTTCCGACAAAGGGTGTCATATTGAGTGTATCTGGTTGCCAGTCGGCATCGGTCGCCGGGGCAAACAAAGTGACCTGTGCGGGTGCTGTTGCCAGTTGAGCATAATTTTTGGCGTATGCAGTCGGCACAAAACTGGCTCCGCAATCGGTGGACACCTGAATGAGGAGACTGTCGGCCCGGTTCGAACGCGGGGCATAGGCCCGGTCAAACGTGAGAACGGCCAGACTCATATTGGTAAGGTCCACCACAGGAGACAGGAGATAATCCTTAGATCCAGCCTGATTGGTGGTAAAGTTATCCATTTTGGCGGCTGTGGTTGTAAATCCGGTTGGCCCGATAACGGCCTCACTTCGAACCCATGTGCTTGTGAAAGCTGGATTGGAGATCGTCCAGTTGGCAGGAGGAAAAGTCAGCGACTGGAATGTCTGGGTCAGGGTGCCATTGAACAGTGCCGATGTATTGAACGATACAATGGAACTATCGTTGATGGGAAATGGATCAGTCGACATCTTGGCCACCACCGTAAGCTTATAAATTGTGGAAGGATTGAGATTGAGGCTGGTGGTAAAGAGATAATCGATGGAATCGCCGGGCGCCAGACTTCCGGGAACGGTTTCCGTTACTGGCGTCAGCGAATTGAGCCGATAGGTAACAGTGATGCCGGAGGCAGGGGAAATTCCTTTGTTTCTCAGACGGATACTGACAGGATAGTTACTGAATGACTGGCAATTGTAGGTCAATCCAGTCTTTGGTGAAATCGTGCGTGCCAGTTGAATATCATTCGACAGTATACAGTTGATAACACCGGGTGTTTTTTGTTTGGCCAGTGCCCTTCGGCCTTTGTTTCCATTTGGGAAAATGGCCCCTACACTATACCAAAGGGTTTGAGAAAAATCGTATGGCAATGTAATCTGAGTACCGGTGGTGATGGCAACTGAGTCCATATACTTCTCGCCAAGAAAATATACCTGATAGAGACTTGCCCCGGTGACGGCGTTCCATGCAAGTGTGATGGAATCGAGACAAGCCTTTGTTACCCGCAGATTGCCGGGTGGGTTGATACAGGAAAACGGCCGGTGGCTGACAACGGATTGGCTGCCTCTGGAAAGACGAACCAGCCCCTCTCCTGTTACAAACGAGGACGGAACCGTCCAGCTTGCTTGTCTGGCAGTGGAAGTCGGATTGGAAATGGTGGTCCAGGTTTGGCCGTTGTTGGCAGAATACTCCAAACGAAACGGTGTGGTGGAAGCAGGAGCATCCCAACGGATCACTTCGGCCTGGCCGGGAGCAAAATCTTCACCACCGATGGGATACGTGAGGGCAATGGTACTGTCTTCCAACATATAAGTCACATAAAACCGTTGAGGACCATCCGGGATCGAAGCACCCGAAACCCGGAACTGGTAAATACCGGCAGTTGGAACACTAAGACTTACCTGTTCCATATTATTGAGACTGTCTTTTCCAAAACCAGCTGCGGCATTAAGAAGACTGGCCACCGGAGCGGAGTTTAGTTTCCATGGAAGAAGGATACTTCCATCCGGGCGACGCACCTGTAGATCGAGGTTGTTGACCAGATTGATGGTGGAATTGGTGAGTCCTGCCGGATCGGCCCAGTACAACATCACTTTCATTTGCTGTGTACCTGCCGGAATGTTCAATGAAAACGTTGCAGAATCTCCATCCTCAAGAGAATCTGTAAAATACTGACTCTTCTGAATGGTCTGAAGCGCTTTGCGGGCATTGACCCGGCCCCATCCGTATACAAAGTCAGGCCCGGTCTTTCCAAGATCATCGGCTGTGTTAAGAAGAATGCCTTTGATGAGGGCACCGTCCGGATTTGCTTCTTGTTTTATTTCCCGCCAGGCATGGTAAAGCTGGGCTGTAACACCTGCCAGACCCGGACAAGCGGCACTCGTACCACCTCCGACTGAATAGGTATAATTTTCGTCGGTTGACATTTGTCCAAGTCCATTGGCGCAGATATCCGGTTTGATCCGGCCATCGGGAGCAGGCCCACGGCTACTGGACGGATCGATGTTTCCATTGGCATCGATGTTTCCGGTGGCGATGGTGTTTTTACCGTTTTTATATCCTCCGGTAATGTTTCCCCAGCCCGGTCCGGCCCCATACTGGCAATCAGCTGTTCCATTGTTTCCGCCTGAAAAAACGAAAGTCAGGGGTGTGTTGTTCTTTAATTTATTGTCCCCATCTGCTGAGCTGCTGGTGTATTGGTTGCAACCCTGTGAATAACTGGTTGATGTAATGACCGTTTTAAGATTGGCCAGATTCGGGATGGCATTGTTGATCTGAGGATACGAGCCAATATTAAAAAGGTAAAGATTGGATCCTGTTGCCATGCCTTTGTAGCGGGGATCGATGTTGGCTGCACCGATGCAGATTCCGGTGGTCATATCACCATGTGAACCCTCATTGCTTGTGGTAAAACTGGTGAGGCGTCCTTTGAAATCAATATGCGGCCCTACATGACCATCGTCGGCCAGAGCGATGGAGACTCCTCTCCCATCGTATTTCAAACCGCCGTTGTAACTGGTGTTGATGGCGTTGCTGCGATGGAGACTCCGTCCTTTTGTATCGTCAGGAACTGGCACGCCGGGTTCGATTTCCACATGCCTGACGAAAGGCTTCCGTAAAAGACTGGCGACCTGTGAAACGGTCGTTTTCAGCAACCGGGCATTCTTTTGTGAACCATAGGGTGATGAACCACCGAATGCATTCAGTTCTTTTTCGACACGGGCAATGGAAACAGACTCGTATAATTCTACCACCAGCTCCAATGGATCTTCCTGATTGGCCTGACCTGCATTTATTGCGGCCCACAATGGCTGGCTGGCTTTGTTTTCCGGAGACAGGGTAATAATGTGTGTTGCCTGAAGATTAGCCAACTTTTGCCGGGCATAGGATACAGGAAAGGATAGCAGGTATGATTTATACGGAACATATCCTTCCAATTGGATTCCGTCTGCCTGAAGCAGTTTTTTACTGGCTTTGTTCAGGATTTTGGCAAAGCGCACCAGGCGAACGTACCGTCCTTCGATGGTATCCGATATCGGTTTCTGGCTAAACTCCTCAAACGTCTGAACCTGTGTTGAGAGTATGAAGGGCCGCAAGCGGATTTCATTTTGGAGAACTGGTTGACTGGCAGATTGGGCATTGGCAAGGCTTGCCAGCAGGAAAAGGCCCAGATAAAGAGATTGGTGGAAGAGTTTCACAGATTCACTAAGTTGTTCAGGGGGTAAAAATACCAAAGTTATTGACGTACAAAAATGCTTGATGGGAAGAAGAGAATTATGAGTTATGAGTTATGAGTTATGAGTTATGAGTTATGAGTTAAGTCGGGTGGTGCTTCACACTAATTTCAAGGCAGATAACTGAGGAAGGTTGAATTCCTCCCTCTCCCTTGGAGAGGGCTGGGGTGAGGTCCTGTCCGCCAAATGTAAATCATTCTTTATCAATAATTTAAAATTAGCTATATAGAAGTTAAGAGTTATGAGTTAAGAGTGAAGAATTATGAGTTAAGTCGGGTGGTGCTTCACACCAATTTCAAGGCAGATAACTGAGGAAGGTTGAATT
>CAMCXM010000075.1 GCA_945883425.1 Spirosoma fluviale | reverse complement strand
CCCCCAAGAGCTCACATCGACGGGGAGGTTTGGCACCTCGATGTCGGCTCGTCACATCCTGGGGCTGGAGAAGGTCCCAAGGGTTCGGCTGTTCGCCGATTAAAGTGGCACGCGAGCTGGGTTCAGAACGTCGTGAGACAGTTCGGTCTCTATCTGTTGCGGGCGCAGGAATTTTGAGGGGGGCTGACCTTAGTACGAGAGGACCGGGTTGGACTAGCCGCTGGTGTAACAGTTGTGCCGCCAGGTGCAGCGCTGTGTAGCTACGCTGGGAAGAGATAAGTGCTGAAAGCATCTAAGTGCGAAACTCGCCCCAAGATGAGAATTCCATATAGGGACGTTGGAGATTACGACGTTGATAGGCTGCAGGTGTAAGTTCAGTAATGGATTGAGCCGAGCAGTACTAATTACCCGAAACTTTCCTTACGACCACTCCTTCTGGAGTGGATTAAGAAGAACGAGGTTCTGCAAACCTTGGTTACTAACTCGCAACTTGCCAGGAAAAAGCAGGTACTTGGTAATTGGTTGACAGTTATCGGTAGCAATACTGATCTGAATACTGATTACTACTTACTGGCTGCTTTTTTTAAGAATTTGAAAGACTTCATGGTGGTAATAGTGCCGGTGTTCACCTCTTCCCATTCCGAACAGAGTAGTTAAGCCCGGTAACGCTGATGGTACTGCCCTAACCGGTGGGAGAGTAAGTAGCCGCCAGATCATCAGTAAAAACCTCATCAGAAATGATGGGGTTTTTTTATGCCCTAACTATTAGAGGGAAAAGTAGCTTGAGCGCAGCGAAATGGCGCAGAAGGCGCCACGCCAGATCATCAGTAAAGACCTCGTCAGAAATGACGGGGTTTTTTTATGCCCTAACTATTAGAGGGAAAAGTAGCTTGAGCGCAACGAAATGGTGCAGAAGGCGCCACGACAGATCATCAGTAAAGACCTCATCAGAAATGATGGGTTTTTTTATGCCCTAACTATTAATGGGAAAAGTAGCTTGAGCGCAGCGAAATGGCGCAGAAGGCGCCACTCCAGATCATCAGTAAAAACCTCGTCAGAAATAACGGGTTTTTTTTATGCCCTAACTATTAGAGGGAAAAGTAGCTTGATCGCAGCGAAATGGCGCAGAAGGCGCCACGCCCGATCATCAGTAAAGACCTCATCAGAAATGATGGGGTTTTTTTATGCCCTAACCCACCGATAATTAAGATCCCTTATAAATCGAAACCAACATTGAATTGAACTCAATAACAAACCAATTCTTCAGGAGATAATTTATTTGAACACTACCTTGTACCTGCGGTAGGTTTCCGTTGAACTACCCCGTTCTGCTTCCTTGAGGATACTATTCTTCTCCTCAGGTGTGAATTTCCGTTTCTGCTTTTACATGTTTTCCTTAATTGAAATGTACTAAACTCTTTTTGAATTTTCGTCCGGTCAATAAGGTGGCTAAGACATCATAAGTTCGTTTTTGAATAACCGTGCTTTGTCAAAAAGGAAATACTAACTGTTTTTAACTCATTGTACAAGGTCGTGACCTTAAACTTTGGTATGGCTTCTTTCAGTTTCCTCCTCACAAAGGACACCCTTGTCTTGGACTAATGATTCTTACTACCAAGCTCATAGTTGGCTTTCACCACCTGGTTATTTCCCATGCCGGGTATAAAAAAACCGTATGCATTTACGCACACGGTTTTTTTAAAATTCAGGATGCTCACTTATTCCTTCACCACCTTTGCATCTTTGTAAAAGAAGTTGGTTTGGTAACGAATCAGATAAGTACCTGCCGGTTGGGTTTCAAGATTAAGCCTGATTTCCATCGTTTGGTCATCTTTTGATTGATTCAGAATCTCTACGCCCTGCATGTTGTATACGTATACAGTTCCTTTTGATGGAGCTCCTTCCAGTTTTAGTTGGTACATGCCCTGACCCGGGTTTGGATAAACAACGATTCCAAGAGTTGATTGCTGGATTTCTTCTGCTAACTCACTACCATCGGATGCTGTTCTGCAAGCTGCCAGAGTTATGGCTTTGGATGTATTGGAAGAAGTTCCACAGCTGTTTGTAGCTTTCACATAAATCGTTCCAGCAGCTGTTCCCCAATTCATGGTTGTGGCTGCAGTTCCTTGTCCTGTCGCTATTGAAACGCTTGCCGGAACCGTCCATGTGTAGGTCAGACCTGCAATTGGAGTTGTAATAAATGGAACCCCTAAAGCCGAAGGACAAACCTGAGCTGCTCCCAAAATGGTTGATGGAGTTCCAGGCTTACCCACAAGTGCAAGAGTTTTGGCAGTGCTTGTCCCACATGCATTTGTACCACTTACCGACAAGTTGCCACTGATAAAGCCGGCAGGAATGAACATGGTAATCGCCGTTCCTGTATTGGTTTGAATGGTACAACCAACTGGAGGGATCCAGTTATAGCTGGTAGTACCAGCCACAGCAGCAATACTATAGGCAAAGATTCCACCATTGCATAGATTGGAAGCTGGACCAGAAATGGTTCCAGGAGTAGCGGGTATAGAACGGACGGTTATCGATCTTGCCGAACTGTTTCCACAAGCGTTTCCTGCCGTTACGGCAATTGTTCCGCTGAGGTAGGAAGCTGGCAGGGTCACATTTATGGCATTCGTGCCCTGACCACTATTGATGGTCGATCCTACAGGAACAGTCCAGTTATAGGAACTTGCTCCAGTGGTTGAAACCGGGCAGGAATAATTTTGTGTACTTCCCTTGCAAACTCCAGTGATGGGTCCAGTGATGGAAGAAGGTGTAGATGGTTTAGACAACAATGTTACCGATCTAAGACCGCTGTTTCCACAGGCATTGCCCGAGCTTACCGATAGGGTTCCGCTTACGAAAGCTGACCCCATGGTTATGTTGATGCTGGTGGTTCCTTGTCCCGAATTTATGGTTGTTCCCGCGGGTAAAATCCAGGTATAGAAGCTGGCTCCGCTTACCACTGGACAACTATAGGTTTGGGTGCTTCCTGCACACACACCCAGAAAAGTTCCTGTAATTGAACTGGGTGTTCCGGGCTTGCTGGCAAGAGTAAGCGTTCTGTTGGCGCTGGTTCCGGCGATGCAGTTAGAAGCATTTACGCTCAAGGTTCCGGAAACAAAAGAAGCGTTAAAGCTTACCGTTGCGGTTGTAGTTCCCTGGCCGGAAACAATGCTTGCATTGGTTGGAGCGGTCCAATTGTAGTTGGTGGCATTGGTCACTGCCGCAATGGAATACACCTGGGTGCTGCCCGAACAAACACCAGTAACTGGTCCGGAAATAGCACCAGGACTTGCTGGTTTTGCAGAATAATACACAATGCTCCGACAGTAATTGGTACCCTGAATACAGTTATTAGCAGGTTTTACACAAATATTTCCTGTTATGTATGTAGATGAAAACGAAAGGCTTATGCTGTTTGTGGTAGAACTTCCTGTTGCTCCTTGCGGCAGTGTCCAGATGTAGGAAGTGGCGCCAGGTATGGCTGGAGTTGTGAAAACCTGACCGGTTGAGCTTCGACAAACTCCGGCCGGACCGCTGATCGCACTGGGCGTTGCGAGGGTGAGTGAACCATTGCAAGTTACCGTAATCTGACGGACCCCATTTGCCCAGGCTCCTGCCGCACATACCGGATTTCCGATTGGCGTAACGAAACAGGCATAAGAGATGGATTGCATCAATCCGGAAGGAGGATCAAAGGTAGAGCCATTGGCATTCTGGATTAGATTCCATCCGCTGAGGTTTGAACCTAAAGGACTGGCGACGATGCCATTCTGAGAATACCATTGGTATGAAAAATTACCTGTACCACCCGAAGGACTTCCTGAAAATGCAATTGGGGATGGGTCTGCCGGATAGGTCAGATTTTGGTTGCCAGCTTCTATATTTCCAAAAGAAACCAAAGGCTGAACGGTCACCTTTCGACAACCGGATGCCCAGGACGAAACTCCGCAAACAGGGCCACTGTTTCCACCAACTGTTCCACCCTGCCCTTGACTTTTATATGTGGGCGTAACGAGAACAGCATAGGTCCGGCTCACACCAAGGCCAGATGGCGGGTCGTATGTATTTGAAATGGCTCCGGAAATTAAAGTCCAGCCGGTCAGCGTATTTCCAACTGGACAAGACACCAGGCCATCCTGATAATACCATTGATAAAGAATAGAATCAGCACTGACCGGTTGAACTCCAAAAGTAATGGGCGAAGGGTCGCCATTCGTACAAAGATTCTGATCTGCAGAAACCAGACTTCCAGGATTGAACAAAGGCTTGATTGTGGCCAGGACAGGAACTCTTGGACCTGATGTCAATACCCCATAAATGGCTTCCACGTAAAACGTTGTCGTTGATGCCAAAAGCGATATTTGATACGAATTTCCCGTATAAACAGGACTTCCACCAGTGGGTGTGGTATACCAATTTACAAATCCTTTAGAAGCAGAAGCATACATGTAAACGGGTCCTGGACCACAACTGCTTCCTGCATAGGTACTCTGAATGGTGGGTGTTTTTCCTCCGGCATCATCCTGCACACAACGAACGGATTGTCCTGATTTGCCATTTGAATTATTGCTTGTAATGACTTGGGTATCATTGGTCAGAGAGTACGAGATGGCATTCTGAAAAGAACTTGAAACCGTCCAGAAACCAGCGAAAGTTCCTGTTCCAGAAAAGCTTCCGTCAGCCAGCCTCTGGCCAACTGGCAAACCAGAAAATCCACTAAAGTCTGTGGCTCCTGCATTGGGTTGGTTCCAAAGTGGAGAGGTAGATTTTAGTTTTCCGCCTGCTACAGTTGTACCGCCAAGGAAATTCAATGCAGCACTATATTCATTTTGATCCGGAACATGCCAGCCAGATGGACAAACAGCCCTGGAATCGGTTACCGCATAAAAATTATACAGTTTTCCATAGCTCGGATTTTGCTGAATATTATTGTTGTAATTGCACCAGGCACCTGTCGTAAGGTTGGTCCAATCGGCGCCTATTGTGACCGCTGGAATGCTGGTGTTGTTGGCAAACTTGCTGGTTTTGAGGTTTTCTTTGGTCCAACATTGGCTTCCGATGAGTATCGTATTGTACACATTTCCTTCCACATCCGTTACAGTTGGTGTCCCAGGGCAAGGGGTTGGACTTGTAACAGAAATGGTTTTACTAACAATCACCGTTGGGCAGGAACCAACCGTAGCTGAATATGAAACTACCACCGATCCGGTTCCGGCGGATGAAGCTGTAACCAAACCGGATGAAGAAACGCTTGCCACGTTTGGATTGCTGGATGACCAGGCGCCAAGGTTAGAGGTTTGACTCAATTGGATGGTGTTGCCAACTTGAACGGTTGTGGGTCCTGATATCGCAGAAAGGACAGGAGAAACAGAAATTATGCCATTAACAGCGGTTCTTTCTGATATGCAGGATCCATTTGAAACCTCAGCATAATAGGTGGTCGTGCTTGAAAGGGATGGGGTCGTAAATGAATTACCAGTTGCAATGGCTGTTCCGCCAGTGGGTGCGGAAAACCAGGAAACAGTACCAGATGTGGATGGAACAGCTGATAAGGTGACTGATCCTGCTCCACATCTTTCAACAGAGTTGAGTGAAACGAAGCCTGCGGTACAAGTTGGGGAAGAAATTGATAAGGTATATTGTCCGATGCTGCCATAATCCGCTGCACCGACACCCCCAATGGCGATGTAATTCGGAATACCCGACCCATCAACAGAAATATAATAATCACCCGCAGCAAAAAACATGCTTGCCGAAGCATTGAGCGTACTGGTCGGATCCACATTTGCCAGAACCGTTCCAGCCGCATTCAAAACTTTAAATTGTGCATCCAGATTGGCTCCTGAATAGGTGGAACTGCTTTGAGCAAAAGGGGCGACCGAAATAGAATAGACACCTGCGGTTGGGATGCTTATTTTAAAGAAATCAACATCCGTATTTGTAGAAATCAATTTAGTGGTAGTTCCTAAACCTCCGGATATTGGAAGATTGGTGGCGGTAGCTTGTGTATTCCCCACATCATCTGTCCGGTAATTAAATCCATTGGTTGTGGTTATGATTTTTAAATCATCCTGAATATTGCTGGTACATAAAGACGAATTGGCCGCACCGTGATACCACTGCGTAATATTTCTTCCGTATCCTACACCCATGATCGGAGCCCAGGAAGTTTGACCGGAACCTTGACCTGAATGATATCCTGTGTTGTAGGAACAGTCTGAATTATACCGGGCGTGGTGATTCAAACTCAGCGTATGGCCCAGTTCATGGGATGCTGCTTCGGCTGCATTTGCTGCACTTCCACCCATTTTATTGCTGAAAACCCAACATGGAACATCACCTCCACCAAAAGTTCCCAGGTAGGCAACACCACCTGCACTGTTTCCGTTCACATTATAAAAACCATCGCTTGGCGTAATGACCACTCTCTGGCGGTTGGCTGCGGGGGCTGCATCGAAAACAGACTGGATGGTCGTAACGTTGATATCAAAAGGCCTGAAATCTTCAGAAACCCGATTGAAAATTTCCGTTGCCTGGGCAGTCGAATATCCAGGAGCAGCGGTCACAAGCGTACCCGTAGTCCACCATCCGGAATTGTCTGTATGTCCGTCCATATCAATGAGTAAAACAGACAAGGAACCGGAATTGCTGCTCAAAGCCGGAATTTGTCCATAAGAAAGGAAGCTAAAAAATAGCAGTCCGGTAAAAAGAAATAACGTGTATATTTTTTTCATCGTGGTGTAGGCTTATTCTGTTACAATCTCACTTTTTGGGATGCGTATCAGGATAAACTCATCCTTGCTTTCCTGCAGAATTTTGAATCCCTCAGAACCTTGACTCATCAGGATTGCTAACCAATAAACCAGTTTTCCATTGCGTTCCTTTCGGTTCATCAAAAGCCGGGCTTCTTCTTTTCCAATGGAAATGATGGCGGAAAGGGCGCCCGACGTTTGGCCCGGGTTCATGTTGTTCAAGATTTCTATGTCGAATTCTGCTTTTGAGCCTTTATCTGAAGAAAGGCTTACCTTCGATTTTGCTCCATTTTTCAATTCAAACAATTGCTCAATGGTGGCCTTTTTAATAGAAATCTCCTTGTTTTTAAGAAACAAGTCGGATTCGGAATTTTGAGCCATTGTCATAGAAAATGGACCGTTTCCAAATAAAATTAAACTGAACAGGAAAAGGGACTTGCCTACAAATTCTAAGATACGTTTTGGCAAGAGATATTCCCTTTGTAAGGTAAAAATCTGGATCATAGTATGGTTTTTAAAGGTTAAGGATTTCCGCAGAAACACAGTTCGTGTTTATGAGGGCCTCCGAGATGGTAAAAGTATGTCTTTCATTTAAATCAACAAGGATTCAAATCGTATTTTTCCTGATATAGCATCAGCCTGAAATGTGAATTATCTTAACCCCCGATTAACTGGACCGTTTTTTATATGAGGTTTCGCTATTGAAAGCCGTATTTATGTTCACCTGATAGGCAAAGGTAGCCCGCCAGTCTAATTTTGTCGGGGCAGGTAGCGGGCGGCTGATTGCTTGATGATTTCTTATGGCATCAGCCGGCCTTGACAAGATCTCCCTGACTTCCGTAGAGGGTGGCCCATCGGTTAAACAAGACATACTTTGTACCCATTTTTGAACTGATGTTGTCTCTTTGAGTCTATAGTTTGTCCAGCCATCGCATCATGGAAATGACATCGGTCGGTCTAATGCTTTTTTGAACGTCTTGATTTTAGAACATAACCTCTTTCTTCAGAACAGAATTTCCTCTCTTAATTTCGATCTCTGTCTTCTGTCCTTTCTCAAATTTGCCTAATGCTTCCATGTATTTGTAAATGTCCGCTGTTTCATAGTCGCCGATTTTCATGATAAGGTCTCCAGCCAGAATTCCGGCTTTTTCGGCAGGTTTATCCGGACTCACTCCATCAACTTTAACCCCTGGTCCACCGAATGAATAATCAGCCATGATGCCAAGTGTTACTTTAAACGCTGTCATTTTGCGCTCATTTGACTTGGTTTTAGTGAAAGGAATGGACGGAATGCGGGCACAGCTATCCACCACTTTCACGATGTAGTTTAGAATGTTAACCTCACCCGGAAAGTTGATTTTCTCAATATCATCAGAAGGTTTGTGGTAGTCGCTATGAGTGCCAGAGAAAAAATGAAGGACAGGAATATCTTTCAGATAGAAACTGGCATGATCCGATGGTCCCATACCAGCAGTGTCGAATTTTAGCTCAAATTCAGAATTCAGCTTTTTCACCAATGGTATCCAGACAGGACTTGTTCCTACTCCGCCAATGATGAGTGACCTGGTGCTATCCCTCAAACGACCAATCATATCCATATTCAACATACAAAGAACCTGATTGAGCGGCTTTACCGGATTCTGCGTATAGAATTTGGAACCGATGAGTCCTGCTTCTTCAGCTGAATACGCCATAAAGAGAAAATTCACATTTTCATTTTTGTTGTTCTGGGAAAAAATTCTGGCAAGTTCGAGAAGGCCAGCTACTCCGGATGCATTATCGTCAGCTCCATTGTGGATTTGTCCACTCGGGTCGGCAGCAAGCGATGAGCCCCGGCCATCTTCGTTTCCTAAATGATCATAGTGCGCTCCGATCACAATGGTTTTATCAGCTTTGTTATCCAGATAGCCAATGACATTGGTCCCTTTTCGTTCAATTCCTTTTCCTTCTGCATGGTGTGCATGTGAGCGCTCCGTGTAGTCAAACGGCTGGAAGTACTTCTTGCTCCCTGCCGGTTTCAGTCCATAAGACTTGAATACCTGTACAATATATTCCTGAGCCATTTTCTCTCCTTTTGTCCCGGGAGCCCTTCCTTCCATGGCATCTGAAGCTAAATATGTAATGTGTTTTCGTACAAGGTCTTCTCTGGATTGGGCTACCAGTAAAGATTGAGAAACGCCAAGTATAAAGGTTAAGACAATTAAGATTTTCAATTTTAAAGCAGAATTAATGAAAGGCAAATGTAGACTCATTTTCAAAAGAACATTCAGTACAAAACTGAATCTTATCAATGTAAATGGATTACCTGACAAGCATTGAAGTAGGTCTTCCCTTTGACTTCGAATGGATCAAAATTTGGGAGTGGTTCTAACCAGTTCCAGTTCCCGTGGGCAGATGTAAATGTTTGTTTTTTGAATTGAATCTCGGTATTTGCCGGGAAATGCCAGAGATAGATCGCTTTGAAATCCAGTTTTTTATTACCGGAAATCATTTCAATCTCAAGTAGGGATGATGAGAAATCAAATCTCACACTGGCTTCTGAAAATTCATCAGAGGACGGTGTAATACTCAAGCCATCATCGTCATAAAAATATAGATTCGATTTCCCCTGCCCGTAGAAAACGTGGATGTCCAATTTATCATTCCCTGTGTCCAAACTATGACTTCCCGGATGTCGGGTAGCCAGAATTGAACCGGAACGAATTAGAACAGGCAACGCATCAATGTCTGCAGATAGCCAAACTGGTTTTCCTCCCTCAAATTTTTCACCTGTCAAAAGATGATACCAATCACCGGAAGGAAGATCTGCTTTCACAGCAGGTTGATCAGAATGAGCCGGTATGATAAGTATTTGATCGCACCAGAAAAATTGATGCTGGTACGCTGAATCAAATTCCAGAAATGGCTTTTCCCAGAAATAGGGTTTCAGAATTGGCTTTCCTGTCAGGCTTGATTCCTTGAATGAAGAATACAGTGTTGGCAATAGTTTGTATCGCAACCGGATATAATTTCCGGCAATGGCTTCGGCCAGTTCTCCGTACGACCAGGGTTCGTTGTCACGCGAATCAATCATGGAATGGAGCCTGAAAAACGGAAAAAAGGATGCGACAGAAATCCATCGAACAAAAAGATTCCGTCCGGCGTCACCAACAAATCCACCAACATCGGGACCAGAAAAGGCAACTCCGCTCATGGCCATGCTCAGGACCAGGCGGATACCCAGAAAATAATGTTCCTCACTGGCAATATTGTCGCCTGACCAAACGG
Source organism: Spirosoma fluviale (assembly GCA_945883425.1). Lineage (GTDB taxonomy): Bacteria > Bacteroidota > Bacteroidia > Cytophagales > Flexibacteraceae > CAMDMI01. The sequence goes on along the minus strand of CAMCXM010000075.1, from coordinate 7,865 downwards.
CCGCTGTTCGGTGAATCCCTGCGTAACCAGCTCTTGTCAGAACGAACGGTCTTTCTTCAGGACGGCACTGAATCAGTCCATTCCTTGATGATTCCGCCATTAGTTGCCCATATGCATTATGCGCCTCCAGATGTGATCCGCCCCGACCTTCCATAGAAAATTCCAGCATATCCGGCACATCCTGTCCCCAGGTTGCCGGTTCGTTCATGTCGTTCCAAAGGCCGTGAACTCCGCTTTCTGAAACCCAATTTGCTGTTTTTTCGGTCCACCATCGTCGGGCTTTGGGATCGGTGAAATCAGGAAAAACACAATCACCTGGCCAAACACCTGCAATCCAATGCTCACCATCCGGATAACGGACGAAAACATTGTTGGCAAGACCATCTTCATATGGTTCGTACCCTTTTTCTGTTTTCACACCCGGATCCTGGATAGGAACCACGCGGAATCCCATTTCATTGAGTTCTTCACACATCTTTTTGAGATCCGGGAATCTCGTCTTGTCGGATGTGAAAACTTTGTAGCCATCCATATAATGTATGTCCAGATACAAAACATCGCAAGGGATATTCCGGGATCTGAAATTACGGGCGACAGTCATCAGCTCGTGTTCCGGGTAATAGCTATACCGACATTGCTGTAATCCCAACGCCCATTTTGGAGGAAGGGCCATCGTTCCGGTAAGCTCATGGTAATGTTTGAGGACATCCTCAGGTTTCGGACCTGGCAGAAATATCAGATTCATTGGCGACATCGCCGCAGAAATCTGAACCATTCGCTTGTTGCTGGCACCAAAATTAAATCGGGTCTTGCAGGTATTGTCTACCAGAATTCCATAGCAAATTCCTTGATGAACAGAAAGATACAATGGTATCGAAACATAGAGCGGATCCCGGCCATCATGGTAGGCAAACGCATCTGTATTCCAATTTGTAAAAGAGGAACCCACGCGGTTCAGTCCTCCTGTTTTTTCGCCGAGACCAAAAAAGTTCTGTCCTTTATTAAGATGAAAAGTGGCGATGGTTTCCTCACCCAGAAAACCAAAACCAAGTCCGGTTTCTGACTCCAGAAGCATTTCATTCAGTTGATGCCATTGCCATTGTCCGGTTTCAGTGTCCAGAAAAAAAGTACCGTTTGCATTAATTTCCAGCGTATCATCTTCTTCTTCCCAGTTCATTGGATAGGCATCCTGCGGAACGAGTGCATATGAAAAGAAATCGGGCTCCGGAATCCGGCTGATTTGAATCTGAATACATTGATTTTTGAATCTCCTGACGTGCTGAAAACCTTGTTCAAACTGGATGGTGAGAACATTCTGGATTTCGTGAATCGATTCAACTTCCTGAAAAGATTGGAATTTTGGACTGTTTCGGGGCATATGGCAAAGAAAACGAATTCCTTTCCTACCCTGAAACTCTATTTTTCGAATTACAGATTTCGGGAAACTGCTTTCGCATTGTGCAATTCGACAGTGGTTGTATTCTGGTGCCTTCAGGACGACAATCCGCCATTTATTTCATCATTTTCCCTTTTATCCGAAATCGCCTTACTTTGTTAACAATGAGAAGCATTTTTCCTTTTCAGAATGAAATTATGAAAAAGTTGTTAACAATTCTATTTAGTGTGCTGTGCCTACTTAATTGTTCGCGTTCCGCCTTTGCCGATGTTTACAAAATCAACATCGATGAGTTTGAGGAAGTCAATCTTCGAATCCCTGCAGATGTGGAATGGGTGGATGAAGACATGGCCTCCTGTGTTCTCCAGTGTTCTGCAGAGAATCATAAAATGATCGACATTGTAATGGAAGGTAAAGTGCTCGTGATCAAAAGCAAGAAGAAAAATTGGAGCAGCTGGAATCTGAAAGGAGGGGATAAAATCTATATTCGTATCACCAGCAGCATGTTGAAAAAAGTGAAAATCAATGGCTCGGGAGACTTTAAAATGAAAAGCTCCAACGGGAGTTCCGATTTTGAATACGAGATCAATGGAAGTGGAGATATTCTTGCCCGGGTGGATGCAGTGAATTGCAAAGGCACCATTAATGGATCTGGTGATGTGCTGATCGCCGGAAAGGCTGGATCGTTCCAATTGGAAATTAATGGCTCAGGCGATGTCCAGGCACAGGATCTGGTTTGCGAATCCGTCACTGTTGAGATTGCTGGTTCTGGTGATGCAAAGGTAAATGCAACCGAAAGCCTGGTGGTGAAAATTGCAGGAAGTGGCGACGTGCAGTATAAAGGCAATCCTAAAAAGCTTTCACAAAAGGTCGCTGGTTCCGGAGAGCTTAGAAAAATCTGATTTATTGTACTACCTTGCCCGCAAAACAGAAACAATTTTCATGCAAGTTGAAGTAAATAAGGTAGTTAGTGTTACCTATGCCCTTGAAATAAATGATGGGGGATCTACGCCAAAGGTATTTGTGGAGAAAGCAGAAGCCGATCGCCCGCTCACCTTTTTATTTGGAGTAGGGGGGATGATCCCCGGTTTTGAAAGTGCCCTGGAAGGTCTGAGATCAGGTGATTTGTTTGATATCTCCATTGAACCGGAAGAAGCCTACGGACAAAGTTCAGACGATGATGTTGTGGAACTTCCCTATTCCGTTTTTGCGGAGGAAGCAGCCAAACATCCGGATTTGCTAACCGTTGGAAACATTATTCCAATGAACGATGGCAATGGTCATCAGTTCGAAGGAAGAGTGAAAGCAGTAAGTGAGGAAACCGTTACAATGGATTTTAACCATCCACTTGCTGGCAAGACGCTTTACTTCAAAGGAAAAATTGAAAGTCTGCGGGAAGCCAGTTCAGAAGAAATCGCCCACGGTCACGTTCATGGGCCGGGCGGACATCACCATTAAGAATAAGATCTACCAGACAGGAACTGGTATTTTGGTTCCGTGTGTCTGAGATACTGCCAAACGAAATAAACCAGGAAAAGCCTGGAATGCAGCCATTGAAAGTGCTGTCATTCCGGGCTTTTCCATGATGGATTGTAATGTCCGGGCCATCCGCAATCTACCTGAAAATGCCTGATTCCATTCCGATTCGTACAGCATTCCCAGGTCCTGTTTTCCCAGACTGCCTGTAAAATGACGGTGTGCCAGATTTGTTGCCAGCACGGCAGAATGTATAGCCATGCTCATTCCGTTTCCGGCCAGTGGCGGAATCATGCCGGCTGTATCTCCAAGAAACAACATACCGTCTGCATGAACATTTCGTGCCGTGAAAAAGACACCGGCCGTGGACACGCGTTCTGTCAGTTTTGGGAATTGGGTAAAATATCGTTTCAGAGTTGGGTTCTGGTGAAGATATCGCTGCTCCGTCTCTTCCAGATTTCCCCGGCATATTTTGATCATCGATTCTTCAATGAGGTAACATAGACAATAACCTCCGTTTTCGATGGCCGAAATTCCGCAATACCCGCCCGGAAAATGATGAAGCTCAATTTGATTCGTTGGAATATCCGCTGATACATGAAGTTTGACACCCACATATCGCTTGCCGGTTTGTCCGGTTTCTTGCAGAGCCGGAAAGGAGGGTCGGTTTCGTCCTGCTGCAGTAAAAACAATCCGGGCCTCTTGTTCCTGGAATTCCGGATGGTCGCTGATGATGATGTGGTTGTTATCAAGGGTGGAAATGGAGGTGACACGTGTATTATCAAGGACAGTTCCCCCCTCTTCCATGAGTTTTGCCTGCAGAAAATGGTCCAGTGTAAACCGACTGATCCCGATTCCACCGAGCGGTAATTGCGCCTTGAATTCCCTCCCGTTTGGATGCGTAATTCGGAACTGGGTAAGCAACGGAAGTTTCCATTCTTCAATGGGCAAACCAAGCCAACGAAGAATGGGTTCCGATTCAAGAGAAAGATATTCACCACACACTTTATGAAATGGATATCCTTTTTTTTCATACAGCACCACCGAATGTCCCATTCTTCGTGCGATAAGTCCGGCAATTAGTCCTGCCAGTCCGCCTCCGATGATGGCCAGATCTTTCATGATACCGTCCTTTTTTGACCGGTGGCCAACCAACGAAATGCCCATTTCCAACGGACTGAGACCTCATGACTTTGGGGAAATGAAAAAAGTTGGAGAAGTTCATCCTGGCTAAAACCTTTGGCTACGCTCAACCGGGCATCGTTTCGTACGAGGTAGCTCTTTGAGAACAGCTGGGTAAGAATCGAAATGGAATGATAGGCCAGCCAGTGACGATGAAGGTCGTTCACTACAAATCCGACTCGGGCTGTAGCCATCAGTTTGGCAAGAGTTGAAAGATCATCATCATAAAAATGATGAGCAAAAAGAGAACAGTGAAATACATCCGCATTCAGTCCGGTCAGATTTTGAAACGGCAGGCATTCCAATTGAAAATCCGGGTGGTTTTTACACCGTTTTCGGGCATAATCCAACACTTTCGGATTCGCATCCACGCCGATCATTTTTGCTTTTATGCCTCTTTTATGCAGGAACTGTTGCATCGAAATCATGCCATCGCCACCCCCGCACCCTATATCAACCACTATAATTTCCCTGTCTTTGGGTAAATTAAGCTTTGAAAGTCCTGAAAAACTTACAGAATATCCCCCCAGCCATCGATTGATTGTTTCCAGTTCCAACAGGTTGATATCCAGTTCTTCCTTTGGCATATTGAAATCATCCATCAATTCTGAATTGGTATTTCTTTTAGAAAATGATAGCATTATATCTGGATTTTTCTGAAGATGGTACGTATGATCAGGACAATTCGATAGAAATCAAGGTTACAGCAAACCTACAATTTGGATGAATGTTTCAAAGGTCCAACCTGAAAGTCTGGAAAACAAATTACACCGGCTGAGATGTGCGAACGAAGTCAAATCTGTCTTCGTACCAAATTTCAGAAACCGTCATTCGTTTGCACAGAAAGTCCCGCTTGATTTACAATCGATAGCAGAAACTAAAACGCCTCCCGTTATGACACATTACACAACTTTGAATGATGCCATCGACCGGATTAACCGGGCAATCATGGCACTGGATGCGGACATTAAAGAGTGGAGTCTGGTGAAATCATCGCTCTTCGGAAAAAACGTCCGTCTCCCACAAAACACACAGGAAAAAGAGCTCCGGACGGAGTTTGATACGTTCCTGAATCGCTCTAAAAAAGTGAAGGAAAATCTGGTTGTATTTAAGAATCTTTTCGATACAATTTCGGTTAACTGATTGATTTAGATTTACTTTTATCTGTCAAAATTCGGTTTTGGCTCATATTTAGACTACCTTGCGGCCCGATTGCCTGATTTTAGGCAGCGCAGGTTTAAATGTTACAAAATTTTAATGAGCTCGGTCTGTCCGAAGAGTACGTACAGATCCTTGAGCAACAGCAAATTACTCAGCCAACTCCCATCCAGTCACAAGCCATTCCTGCCCTTTTGCAGGGCCATAATATTATGGGTCTGGCAGCCACCGGATCCGGAAAAACTCTCGCCTACGGGCTTCCGATGCTGGAAAATGTAGATGCATTTTCTTCGGAAACACAGGCACTGGTTTTATGTCCGACAAGGGAACTTGCCAACCAGGTTAACACGGAAATTAAGAAATTTACCCGTGTCACAAATGGATTGTTCACAACTCCTGTTTACGGAGGTGAATCAATCGAACGTCAGATCAAACTTCTGAAACAAGGAAGCCAGATCGTAATCGGTACGCCAGGCCGGATCATCGATCACCTGAAGCGTAATACACTTAAAGTTGAAAACCTCAAATACATCGTGCTTGATGAAGCCGATGAAATGCTCAGCATGGGTTTTGAGGAAGACATTCGTCTGATTCTGGATTATGTAAAATCCAGTCCGCAGATTGCTCTGTTTTCAGCTACTATGTCGAAGCAGATCCGTCAGATTTCAAACCAGTATCTCGGTAAATACGAACTGATTGAAGTCGCTAAATCGGCTGCCAACAAACCAGATATCACGCAACACTATCTCGACGTTCACCCGGAAGATAAATCTGAAGTGGTGCTTCGTCTGATCAATTTTTATGGTTTTGAAAGAGCCATCGCTTTCTGCAATACCAAATTGGGTGTGGATAAACTGGTTCAGCAACTGGCTGAAAAAGGATATATGGCGGAAGCCATCCATGGCGACATGGCCCAGCTGCAACGCACCTCCGTAATGAGGAAGTTTAAAAACGGACAGGTTCCATTGCTGGTTGCCACCGATGTGGCGGCACGTGGAATTGACGTGTCCAACGTTGAGGCCGTTTTCAACATCGATCTGCCGAGAGACACAGAATACTATGTACACCGTATTGGCCGGACAGGTCGTGCGGGTCGTTCAGGGCATTCGTTCGCTCTGGTAATGAAATCCGATTCCCGCCAACTGAGAATCATTGAGCGTTTTACGGGTGATGAAATGACAAAGGAGAAAATTCCTTCCTTGCAAGCCATCGCCTACAAACACCAATCTGATTTTCTTCAGAAACTGAAAGAAGAATCGGCTGAAGAAGGCAGTCAGCAATGGGCCAGCGTGGTCGATCAACTGGAGGCGGAAGGTTTCGATCCGAAGCAATTGCTGGCGTATATGATTGGCAAAGGAATGGGTTCCGTTCCGACATCGGAGGATCCATTGCTTGATAAAATGTCGAGAGAGCGTGAAAGAGAACGTGGTTCGTTTGAACGTGGAGGAGATCGTAGAGAGAGCCGGAGTCGTTATGAGTCCAATGATGGTGGTGAACGTCGTCCAGGCAGAGGTCGTCCTCCAGGAACTGGTCACGGCATTGCCCGCAAAGACACCGAGAAAATGGTGAAAATCCGTTTCAATCTTGGTCGCAATGCTCAGATCCGACCTTCGGATCTGGTGGGTGCCATTGCATCTGAAGCGAAAATCAGTGGAAAACGTTTGGGCTACATTGGGATTGAAGAGAAATTTTCATTCGTTGATGTGCCTGCTGATCTGGCCTCCGCAATTGTGAAAGCAATGGCAGGAAACGTAGTTCGCGGTAAGAAAGTAAAAGTAGAAATGGCGTAGTTCTGTCATTCTGTTAAATAAAAAAAGCTACGTTGTAAAGCGTGGCTTTTTTCTTTTGAGGGTTGGGGTGAAATTCTATTCCTCCATTCTATGTTCTTCCGAATGGTGACCTTTCTTCCCTTTGCGATGTTTCTTTTCTTTACGCATCCCTTTGAGATCAAAATCTACCCGCTGCTCTGGAGTCAGCATTTTGCGGATTTCCTGGCGCTGCGTGGCATGAAGTTTCATGATTTTTCCTTGCAGACTTTGAATCTCATCGATCAGTGCATTAATCGCTGCGATGTCGGCCTTATCAGCAGTTTCAAGAGTGCGCATTTTTGCTTTTTTCTCTCCCAGCTGGTTCTTCAAAGGAAGAATATCTTTCTTCAGTTGGGTTCTGAGTTCCGCCATTTTCTTTTTCTGGTCGGCAGACAAATTGCTGGTTGCGTGTTTTGCAGCCCGGGCTGAATCACGGGCTGGTCGTTGGGCAAAAGCGGAGCCTGAAAGAAGGATGAAGAGGAAAAGCAGTGACATCAAATGTTGGCTTTTACCGTGGATGGCTGATACAAAGTGGTCTGATTTCATGGTTTCTATTTTGTTTAAATGTGAAAATCAAACCTAAGAGACAACAAGTTCAAAAGGGTTTAATCAGGAAGAAAAATTAGAAATTGGCAGCAGGAAATAGTCTGGAAAAGAGCCTGTTTTCAAGCCAAACATTTAGATCTGGATCATTGAATTTCAGTATGCTTAGTAGAGTTGCATCCCGATCAAAGAAATGCAATCTGAGCCCAAAATACTACAGATCAGAATATTGCACATTCAATTTGTTATTCGTTCGAAGTGAAAGGCTGGTTGAATTGACTTATCTGATTTTTTGCAGTTCA
>CAMCXM010000074.1 GCA_945883425.1 Spirosoma fluviale | reverse complement strand
AGCTCCGCATTTCGCCTGTGGCTTCCTTCAGATTCCCAATCGCTCGGGACACCCTTGCCTTCGGCTCTCAAATTCCGGTCATCCGGCTTCTTAAGGACTAGATTCTCGCTTGAATCGCACCTTAGCGTTTATCCATGCATGGCGCACTTAACATGCAGGCTGCTCTGCAGCTGAATGCAAGATACAACCACAAGAAACGGCAAAAAACGGTCAACGTTTTTTAGGCTTGAACAATTGACAAACTCTTAACTAATAACCCATAACCACTAACCACTAACCATGCACCTGAAACGCTTTCCCGGCAGCTGAATGCCAGATAGAACCACAGGAAACGGCAAAAAACAGTCAACGTTTTTTAGGCATTGACACACCCTAAACTAATAACCCATAACCACTAACCATGCACCTGAAACGCTTTTCAGGCCCAGCCCGCTTCATCAAACGGCAGATGCAAGCATTGAAATTTGAATCCAATCCGTCAATCTGTAAAAATTCCGTCCGGAATAGTTGGCCATTGGACGGAGAGAATCTTTTGTTTCACCCTGTAAACGTGGAAAACTTTGTTCTGCTGACCGAAAAAAATGATATTGCGAACCAAACTCTATAAGAATCTAATAAGCAGATACAACAATGAAAGAAGTTACCGTTCAGGAATTGAAACAAATGATTGATTCCGGGGAGGATTTTCAACTGATCGATGTTCGGGAACCATACGAAGCCGATATCTCCAATCTGGGAGGTGAACTGATTCCGGTGGGCTCCATTCTCGACAATGCCGACAAAATTTCCAAAGACAAAACCGTGGTGATCCATTGCCGAAGCGGGCAGCGTTCGAAGACAGCCATTTTAAATCTGGAGGAGAAATTCGCTTTCCGCAATCTGTTCAATCTCCGGGGTGGCATTCTGGCTTATGCCGACGAGATCGACCACAGCATCATCAAGTATTAATTCATCAACTGGCTTCGACCAGCTGTACATCAGAGTTGGTATGCGGGTAAAATCCAGGATTTCCGCAAGCCCTCGCTTGTCGTAATCAAAAGAACCCGTCCGCCTGAAGTGGCCGGAATCGAAAGCGAAGCTGACCCTTCGCTTTTTTGTTGGAGGATCCGTCCCTGAAAATCGTACAGTTTCACATCAAAACCCGGCGTCCCGGCTTCCACCTGCCAGCCATCGGACTGCATAAAAACACGAACCGGATTTTTTATTTGCGGACTTTCCGTTTGTGTGGCGGGGTTGGTCAAAAACGGAAATAAAAACGACGTAATCCGGGAAATGGTGGTATCCACCGCCCAGGGGTTGCCAACAGAATAATCATGACCCGCTCCTTCAAACGGACGGAGCTCAGACCGAATGCCCAGATTTTGGGTACGTTCAAAAATCGGAAGACTGCCAAACAGCGAAAAGGCCCCGCCGAAACTGCCCGTTTCATAAGGCACCACCACATCGGCGGTTCCATGTAACGAAGTTACCGGCACATCGCCCGGCTCAATCCAGTTGGTATCGCCAATTCCGCCCGCAATGTTAATAACGGCTTTGAAACGCCAGTCAAATCCGGGAATCTGTCCGGCGTTATGCAGACTATCCAATGACGGAATCGTCTGGCCCGGAAGGATTTCAGAGAGCTGATCCATGTAGGCAGCATGCAGCGACGCAATGGCACCGGCTGAAACGCCACCGACAAAGGCGTAGTCGGGATGAAGTTGATATGGATTGGATAACGTGACGGACTTTCTCAAAAAGCGGACGGCATTTTTGAGATCCTGCGTTGCCCGAATCACCGTTTGAACTGCGCCTGCGGCGGTAAAAGAAGAGTAACCTAAACGATATTGAATGGAAACGGTCACGTACCCTTTTCGGGCAAAGGCCCGGCAGGTTTCTTCCAGATCCGATTTATTTCCTTGCAAAAAACTTCCCCCGTGAACCAGCACCATAAACGGACGAGCCTGCATGGGATCGTTGTAAGGCCGGTAAATGTCCATATTAAGGGTTTGCATCTGACCCGCGGCATTTAGCGCTGTGGAATAAGGCAGATTCTGAGTGATGGAGATGGTATCAAACACAAAATCCCGGAATCGGCCACCGGTGGTGTCAAACGGGATTTGAGCGAATGAGTTGCTGATCAGAGTCAGTATTAATAATATGGATAAACAGATCCTCATGAATTTGATATAAGGTTTTCGATTCAAAATAAATCCAAAAAAAGAAGAACAGTTAGAAATCAACAAATTGGTTTAAAACAACAAGTTTCTGCAATAGGCAGAACTTTATGCACAAATGACACACTTAATTTTTGTTAACCGGAATACCCCACCTTGGATACAGCTTTTTGTTATTTTTGATTTTCAATCAGCAACCTGAAAATCAATCGGCCAAAATTATGAACTGGAAAGTACTAACAACAGAAGATGACTATCAAAAGGCTTCCATTCGAATGATGGCAATTTTCCACTCAAAACCTGGATCGCCTGAAAGCGAAGAACTTGAATTACTCATTCGGTTGATTAAGGATTACGATGTGAGGCACCATCAAATTCCTAATAAGACTTAAGTTAAATACTTCCCCCTTTTCCGGCACCGTTTTTGCAAAACCGGTTTCCTATATCAAGAAACAGAATGGAAATCGGAATCGATGGTTTTGCCGCCCGCCCCGCTGATCTTTTAGGTAACGACCCGAAAAGAATGGAATGAAAGCCTTATCCCATTTGATCGACCGCATCGTGGCAGCCGATGAAGTTAACTAATGTTTTCTATCCATAGCCCGGATCCAATTATCAAAATGATAATTGAAATCGGACCGAACTTCAATTGCTTCATTTTCACCGTCAAAAAATCCATCAATGGCTTTTTGAATAACTGGAAATGCGTCAGGATGAATAAATAATGGAAAAAAACAAGGCCAAAAATTATCATTCTTTCGAACGAAATTGTCCCAGTAATTTTGAAAATCAGGGTATTCCTCCTTCCAGGAAACAATCGGATCTTCCTCTATATCGAGCATACCACCACTACTTCCTGAGGTGAAAAATGTACCATCGGGTCTACGATAGAGGGCCTCTCCTCCTCCATCCACACCGGCTTCAAAAAACAATTCTGCCTTATTCATAACGACAAATAAAAATTTAATATCTCAAATAAACATAATATCGACTTGAATCTACGAAAGTATCCTTTGGTATCCTGTGTTAAAACCCATATTTTTTTATTGAAAGAAGGATAATCTGATGTCTTAGTTCAATGCTTTCTTTTATGAAAGTTGTTTTTAAAAACTGACAAAAGGTTGTTCCTCAGGGACGGTGCCTTACAAAGACTTGGTTGCAAGCTGGTTGTAAAACTTAAGTCGGCAGAGGCCTGGTCGAACATGACCAACATGACCAACAAGACAACAAACGTAAAGGTCTGTAAAGCGAAAGAATCGGTCTTTGCCGGTTGATCTTTCTCATTCATATTATTCCCTGCAAAAACTGAATCCTCCCCTATTTTTGTATCAGAAAAATCGGCAGAAAAATCCCGGATCCGTCCGTTATTCGTCTGCCACCAATCATGCAGAAAACCATTTCATCCGGCAATAAAATTGCCATTTTCGGTGCCGGTCTTGTCGGGTCATTGCTCGCCATCTTTCTGGCCAAAAAAGGATTCAAAGTCGAAATACACGAAAAGCGTCCCGATCTACGGTTTAAATCATATAGCAATTTACGCTCCATTAATCTGGCACTGAGTCACCGTGGATGGCGGGCCCTTGAAGCCGCAGGCCTTGCCGACGACCTCCGCCCTCTGGCCATGCCCATGTACGGAAGAGTAGTTCATTCCGAAAATGGGGACCAATCCTTTTTTCCGTATGGCGAAAAAGACCAGGCCATTTACGCCATCTCCCGCTACAAACTCAACTGTTTCCTTCTCGACGAAGCCGAAAAACTGCCCGGCATCAAAATCTATTTTGAGAGTAAAGTCGAGAAATTCTCCTTCGACAAATCGCTTTCGTATGTGTCTGACATCGAAGGACTCCGTCATCGGATCGAAGCCGATGCATTCATTGGATCAGACGGTGCTTTTTCGGCGCTTCGATACGAGATGATGCGGGAAGACAAGTTCTTCTACCAGCAGACCTACATCGAACACGGGTACAAAGAATTCACCATCCACCCCGATCCGAAAGGAAACTGGGCCACCCGAAAAGACGGGCTCCACATATGGCCACGCAAATCGTTTATGATGATTGCGTTGCCTAATCAGGACGGCACGTTTACAGCCACCTTATTTTATCCGTTTGAAGGAAATGCGTCTTTTGAAACCATTAAAACCCCGGAGGAAATACGCCGTCTGTTTGAAGAAGAATTTGCCGATCTTATTCCCTTGATGCCTGATTACTTGCAACAGTTTCAGAACCATCCGGTCGCCTCGCTCGTCACCATCCGTTGCGCTCCCTGGAACAACCAGAATTTCCTGCTGATTGGCGATGCAGCCCATGCTGTTGTGCCTTTTTACGGACAGGGCATGAATGCCGGATTTGAGGATTGCCGACTTCTGATGGAAATGCTCGGTCAGCACACCAACTGGGATGGTTTGTTTGAAGACTTTTCAGAAAAACGACGTCCCGATGCAGAAGCCATCAGTCAACTGGCACTGGATAATTTTATTGAAATGCGGGATTTGGTCGCTGATCCGGATTTTCAGTTGAAAAAGAAACTTGAAAGTGTACTGGTAAAAAGTGGCATTCCCGATTGGATTCCATTGTACACGATGGTGACGTTTTCTGACCTGCCCTATTCAGAAGCCCGTCGCCGGGGTTTGCGTCAGGCCGCCATCATGGAGAAAATACGTTTGGCAGAAAACTGGAATTTCATTCCACAAGAAGAATGGAAAGAGAAGCTCCTTTTTCATTATGAGAAATGGAAGACGGGATCTCAGAATTAGGAATTAAGAATTAGGAATTAGGAATTAGGAATTGAGGCTGACAGTGGCGCCATTGGCGCCAAATTGAGAATTAGGAATTAAGTCAGGGGCTGCTTCACACCAATTTCAAGGCAGATAACTTAGGAAGGTTGAATTCCTCCCTCTCCCTTGTAGAGGACGTAAGTTGAAAAACGAAGTTGGAGCTTTAGCAACATCAATCCCTTATAAACCAATAGTTTTTCCTATTGCGGAATTGGGGTTTAATATGCTCTGGCAAAAAGGACCCGTCCGGAAGAAGGTTTGCCAGTGACCATACAAACACCCTCCTCTTTCTCCTGATCCAAAGGAATGCAACGGATGGTTGCCTTGGTTTCAGTTTTGATGCGCTCTTCGGTTTCCGGCGTTCCGTCCCAATGAGCGAGGATAAAGCCCGGATTTTCGTCCAGCTGCTTTTTAAAGGTTTCGTAATCGTCCACTTTCTGAGTCTGCTTCTCGCGGAAAGCCAGTGCCTTTTTGTAAATGCTTTCCTGAATTTCGTCGAGCAGATTGAGAATGCGATCTTCAATTCCATCGAGCGACACCGTCTCTTTGGTGAGGGTATCACGGCGGGCCAGTTCGATGCTGTTGTTCTGCAGATCACGGTTACCGATGGCCAGACGAACCGGCACACCTTTCAGTTCGTATTCGGCAAATTTCCAACCTGGTTTCTGCGTGTCACGGTCATCCAAAAGGACTGAAATGCCGGCCTTCAAAAGTCTTGCTTTCAATTGTTTACACGTCTCCAGTAAAACTGCATTATCATCACCAAAAACAATTGGCACAATCACTACCTGATGCGGAGCCAGTTTTGGAGGAAGCACCAATCCGTTGTCGTCAGAATGCGCCATAATGAGGGCACCCATGAGCCTTGTGCTAACGCCCCAGGATGTGCCCCAGACGTAATCCAGAGTTCCGGTTTTGTCGGTGAATTTTACATCAAATGCTTTTGCAAAGTTCTGTCCGAGAAAGTGACTGGTTCCGGCCTGTAATGCTTTTCCGTCCTGCATCAAAGCCTCGATGCAATAGGTATCCAAAGCTCCTGCGAAACGTTCGTTTGGAGTTTTCACACCTTTCACCACAGGAAGTGCGAGGAAGTTTTCGGCAAACTCGGCATATACGCCCAGCATTTTCTCTGTTTCCTCAATGGCTTCAGCTTTGGTGGAGTGAGCGGTATGCCCTTCCTGCCATAAGAACTCGGCCGTTCTCAAAAACAGACGGGTCCTCATTTCCCAGCGAACCACGTTGGCCCATTGGTTGATGAGCAAAGGCAAATCGCGGTACGATTGAATCCAGCCTTTGTATGTGCTCCAGATAATGGCTTCGGATGTTGGGCGAACGATGAGTTCTTCTTCCAGACGGGCTTCCGGATCCACCATCAGTTTTCCTTTTTTGTCAGGGTCGTTTTTAAGGCGATAGTGGGTTACCACAGCGCATTCTTTGGCGAAACCTTCCGCGTTTTGCTCTTCGGCTTCGAATAAACTTTTCGGTACAAAAAGTGGGAAATAGGCATTGGAATGGCCTGTTTCTTTAAACATACGGTCCAGTGTCTGCTGCATTTTTTCCCAAATGGCAAAGCCATAGGGTTTGATTACCATGCAACCACGGACGGCTGAGTTTTCGGCCAGATCGGCCCGTTTTACCAGTTCGTTGTACCAGCCGGAATAATCTTCGCTGCGTTTTGGAAGTGCTTTGCTCATAATGGTCGTTCGATTTCCTGAGATCGAAATGAAAAAGAGGGCGATTTTAGATTAAAATCTCAAATGAATGGCAATAGATTATTATTTTTACTGTTTCTAACAGGCTTCGGGAACGTAAACTTAACCGACCATGAACACGATTTTTTTCAACCGACTACCATTTGCCACCCTGGTTTCCATCAGTTTATTCTGGGCCACGGGCTGTGCCAGTGTCAGCACTTCTCAGACTGAAACCGATGATGCGTATTTCAATTCTTCCGACATCCGGAAAGAAAAGGAAGCCGCCTCCATCGCTTCAATGAAAAAAGCATCACAGGAAGCGAATGCTTCTTCATCTGGTTCTGACGCGGAATATGTGAATCCCAATTATAAGGCATCCGGAAAATCCGGCTCCAACGGGAACTCGACTTCGAACAATTACTACAACGATTCCTTCAACTCAAACTTTTCATCTCCTTATTATTCAGGATATTACTCAGGCGGTTATTCATGGATGCCGGGACCGTACAATTATGGATCCTCATTTTCGATGTGTTATCCTATGTGGTATGGCTCAGGCTGGGGCTCAAGTCTTATTCTGGGAACCCGTCCGTACAATCCGTGGATGATGAATTCCGGTTTTGGCATGGGATACGGAATGAACTACGGAATGGGTTATGGTATGGGATTTGGCAATTCACTTTTTTACAACAACTACGATCCGTTTTATTCTCCGGCCTTTGGCTATTACGGATACAATCCATTCAATTCATGGAATTATTCTCCTTATTCGAACTTTTACAACCCTTACCAAACCGGGACCTACTTCAATCCGGGTAACAACAACAACGAACCGTCTGCTTCAGGCGGACTGATCAAAACCAATCTTCCGATTTCGGGCATGACAGGCGGAGATGCGGGTGCTACAGGAGGACGTTTTGGAACGCCGGTTCGGGGAGGACGAATGAACACCGAACCACAACAACCGGGTGGACAACCAGTGGTAAACAATCCAAATACGGCAACACCAAGCACACGCCCCAATTCTTCGATCTTCCGACATGAATCGAATTCCAACCAGGGTCAGGTGGTGAGCCCGCCGCCGGTAACAAACAATCCGGATCGCAACTCCACCAACAATTCCGGATTCTGGCGCAGCAACAACAATAACAGCAATAATAACAGCAGCAACGACTTTTTTCGCAACAACAACAGCTCAGGTTCAGGCAATTCTACAAGTGGATCGTCAACAGGCAATGGCTCCAGAGGTGGCAACAGCGGAGGGGCAAAAATGAGCGGTGGAAGAAGACGGTAAGCCCACGAAGCGGAACACAAGACTATGATTTTTCAAATAAGAATGATCCGGAGTTTCGTTTTTCTGACATTGGCCATCTTCGCTATTTCTACCCGTTTACAGGCACAGGGATTTTACGATACGGCTCCGAGGTTTGGCCAGAATTCCATTTTCGGGTCTACGAAAAGTATGGGCATGGGCGGTGTACAGATGGGAGTCGGTGGAGAAGGTGCAGCATTGGGTGTGAATCCGGCTGCTCCGGGTCTTTTGAGAAAGTCTGAAGTACAGCTCAGTCTGATGCCTTATCTCAACACCACCAACAGTACTTTCCGTGATGGTACCGTGAGCGCCGATAAATCCGGAATGCCACTGGGAAGCTTTTCTCTTTCGCTCACCACCCTCAAAACAGAAGACGAAGAAAATCCGATCCGGGCCGGAGTTTTTACGGTGAGCTACAACCGGGTTTCTGTTTTTCACCGCAAGACGGTCTGGGAAGGCAAAACACCTCTTTATCAGAACAATTCTTCTCAGCCGACCAACAACTCGATCATCGACCTGTATCTGGCTGGCGCCAATAAGCCCGGTACCTACCCTTCCCAAACAATTTTGGAAGATGCGAATGGGGATCCAATCGTTTTCAGCGACAATTTCAAAAACGACCTGGTATTGGGCTACAATGCCTACCTTCTCGATACTGCCGGCGGTTCGTTTGTATCGGCCTTTCCGAGGTCGGATCTACTGAAAACCGGTTACTATGATCAGACCCTTAACCATGGAATGTGGAATTTCGGGTACAGTGTGAATATCAAAGAGAAAACCTTTCTGGGAGTCAGCATCGGGTATATCCGGGGCAATTACACATCGGAAGTGCAATACGGAGAGACGATAAAGAATGTCTATGTTAATCCAACCAACCCCAACTTTTCATATCTTCAGGGATTCAAAGGAGTGAACTTTCAGCTGATTAAAAACCTGGATCAGAAGCAGGTTGGTGTGAATGCAAATGTGGGTATTGTACATAAAGTATCCGATGCATTCAGGGTTTCTGCTGCGATTCAGCTTCCTTCCCTCACCTGGATCAGCGAAAAATATACGCCGAGTGTAATTTATGACTTCAATGGACTTCGGAATTGGAATGATCCCACAGAACCACTTCAATCCGGAAAGGTTTCCTGGTTCGAAAACAGTTTTGCCTACAAATTACGGATGCCAGCTAAATTTCGTGGTGGCTTCAACTGGATCGCAGGAAAAACCGGCATGCTGGGTGTGGACCTGGAATACACCGATTTATCAACCACCAAACTAACTGAAGGCGACGGTGGATACAACTTCGTATCCGAAAACAAAATCATCCAAAACAACTACAAAGCAACCCTCAACATGAAAGCCGGTGGCGAACTCCGGTCCGGTGACTATCGGTTCCGACTTGGATTTGCGTATTACCCCAGTGCACTGAAATCTGGTGCGACCTATACCAACAACGTCCTCAAAGACACATTCTATTATACAGGCGGTATCGGTGCCCGGTTTGAAACATGGTACTGGGACATTGCTTTGGTACTGGGCTATTCCAGAACAAACTACAATTATCTCCCCGCCAGCATTGACGAGGGTATTTCCACGAAAATTTCAAATTCGCAACTGCGCTTTGGAATCGGCTTTATCCTGTAACCGATCCTGTCTTCACACGGTCTTACCTGATCAGACACCATCTGATTACAATTCATTTACATCCAATCTGAAGGGGTTTTGCCGGAAATCGCTCCGGCTTTTTGTCATTGCTGCTTACTTTCCATTAATTTGGGCCTTCACGTTAAAAGAGAAACATCTCAGACTAAATCGAATAAAACTTCATGCGTAAAAAAATCATCGCCGGAAACTGGAAAATGAATAAGACCCTTTCGGAAGCCAGAGCACTCTGCACCGAAATCCAGTCCGGACTTGCCGGAGGCCTTCCTGAAAACACCATCAGCATTCTTTGTGTTCCGGGATTGTACCTCCTTCCGGTAAAGGAACTGATTGGCAATACTTCTTCCTTATTTGTGGGAGCACAAAATTCAGCCGCTTTCACAGACGGTGCCTTTACCGGAGAAACCTCCGCCACACAGCTCGCAGCGGCTTCCATTCCATATGTGATCATTGGCCACAGCGAACGCCGGAGTCTTTTTGGCGACACAGATGAGGTAATCAAAACCAAAATCGATCTGGCTCTTGAAGCTGGAATCACACCGATTTTCTGTTGTGGTGAACCCAAAGAAATCAGAGAAGCCGGCACACATGAGTCCCTTGTGAAATCGCAGGTCGAAGCTGCCATCCTTCATCTGGATGCGTCTTCCATAAAAAAGGTGGTCATCGCATATGAACCTGTTTGGGCAATTGGTACGGGCCTCACCGCCAGCTCGCAACAAGCGCAGGATATGCACGCTTTCATCCGCAGTCTTTTGTTGAAAGTGTACGGAAAAGAAACCGCTGATTCCATTTCCATCCTTTATGGTGGAAGCGTAAAAGCGTCGAATGCAAAAGAACTGTTCGAGATGCCGGACGTTGACGGCGGACTGGTTGGTGGCGCATCATTACAGGCAGCAGAATTCCTTGGGATAATTCAATGCGCCTGATTGTCATCCTGATACTGGGCCTTTTCTTCATGCCCGAACTAAAAGCGCAGCCGGCGTACTGTCAGCTAAGCGGTGCGGTTTTCGTGGAAAACGATCCGGCCCGAGTACAGTACCGGGTTTTTCTGGAACCGTCTGAATCATTCGCTGACATGCTGGTGTTTCAGGCAAGCAATGCCTTGTTTGCAGACAAACCCGGAAACTGGTTTTTTACAAATGCCCGGGCCCAGGCCAACATTTTCATTATTTTTGTAAAAGAGCGGTCAAAGGCTGATTTCTCGATTCACTATACGGAAACCGAGTCTTTTGCCGGTTGCCAATCCCTCCGATAACCAATGAATTTCATTCAGGTCAATGTACGATGCGCCACCGAGTTTACCGATATTCTGATCGCCGAACTCGCTGAGCTGGAATTCGAATCGTTCGAAGAAAACAAAGTGGGCTTCAACGCCTACATCGAAGAATCGAAAATCGATTTTGAATCTACCAAGGCCATCTTCGAGCAATACGCCGGATTGACCGCCCTGAATTACGGAATGCAGAAAATAGCCCGGGAAAACTGGAACCAGGAATGGGAAAACAACTACCCTCCCATTGTCATCGGCGACCGGATTCTGGTAAAAACTCCGTTTCACAAAACCGAAGAAGATTTTGAGGTCGTGATTACCGTGATTCCGAAAATGAGTTTCGGCACCGGTCACCATGCCACCACCAGTCAGATGCTGGCCTTCCTTCTTCAGTACAAACCCGAAAACCATACCGTGATTGATGCCGGAACCGGAACCGGGATTCTGGCCATCATGGCGGAGAAAATGGGAGCCGTTTCCGTTCTAGGATTTGACAACGATCCCTGGTGCATTGAAAATGCTGAGGAAAATTATGGACTCAATCAATGCAGCCGTTGTTCGGTGGTGCTGGCCTCATCCATGACGGCAATTCCGGGCGAACCCGTCGGTTCGATCGTAGCCAACATCAATAAAAACGTGATACTGAAGGAATTGCCATTGTACGCCAGCCGGCTCAATGAAGGTGGGCGCCTCTTCCTTTCCGGATTTTATACAGAAGACGTGAGCGACATTGAGGTGCTCGCACTTCAGCACGGACTTCAACCCGTCGATTCTTCCGCACACGACAACTGGGCCTGCCTGGTTTATCAAAAAACAGTCACCGATTAACCCCAAGGATTTATGACAAGGAAATCCCCCCGAAAAATTGTTTCCATTTCTTCCATTGCCGGGATTCTCCTGGCCATTTTTTTTCTGACGGTATCGGTTCAGCCGACGAATGCACAGGCTCCGGCTGCCGGACAATTTGCGGGTTATCCCACCAAATTTGCCGAAACCGATGCTGAGTTTATTCAGGAATTCGGGGATTTTCTCCGCAAGACCAAACTGGTGGAAGTGGAGAAATCAGCCACAGAATTCGGGGAAATGTGGTCTTCCGGCAAACTGAATCCGGAACAGAAACAGGCCTGCATGGGACTTTTCAACACCATGCTGAAAAAGAAATACAAGCCATCCCCCCATTTCGAAAAAGTGGTGGACATGCTCATCATGGCGGGTACCAAACGAAATCTGGAAGCACAGCCCATGCTGAAACTCATCACCACTACCCAAAAAGTGATGGGCAATTTCGAACCCAATCCAGCCTTTGCGTATGTGGCCAATATTTTCCTTTACTTCAAATTCAACATGCTCTACACCAACGGTTTTTACAAACTGAAGGTGAGCAAACCCGGTAAACTCAATTTCGACTGGGTTGGTCCGGATATTTCAGCCGACACCGGCGCACCTAAAACCGATGAGCAGGTGTCCAACAAAGCATTTCAGGATTGGGAACAGGAAACTGCACCCGCTGGTTCTCTTGACGTTCCGGCCATTGATCCGCAATACCAGGAAGTGCCGGTCGATCTCCCTCAGATTGCAGGTCCTGTGATTCTTTTCGAAGAGGTCAGCCTAAAATTTGAAACCGGATTTGATTCAGCCGCCCTCCGCAAAACCAAAGGAACCTATATGATTGCCAACGGAACCTTTGTTGGCGATGGTGGTGTGATGGACTGGCTTACTGCCGGTCTCAAACGAAGCGATGTATATGCCAACCTCAAAAAGTATAGTTTCCGGGTAAAATCCCCTCAGATCCAGGCTGATAATGTGATGTTGTTTTACGCAAATCGTTTGACTACCACAGTTTTAGGGGCGTTCGAATGGAAAAGCAAACGAAAAACTACTTTTGATGAGGCCGTGTATCCACGGTTCAAATCCTACTACAACGAATCCCAATTTAAGGACATTAAAGACGAAGGCATTCTCTACAAAGGAGGCTTTTCGATGGAAGGACGGAAGGTCAACAGCTCTTCTGTTTTTGGTGGAAAAGGAATGATCAAATTGAAAAACAAGAACAACTGGGCCATTTCCATGGTGTCGAACCGGTTTGATTTCAATGATACCACCATCACTTCCAATTCGGCATATACCGTTGTCTATTATGGAAACGATTCGATTGTGCATCCTGCCGTGCGGGTTGTGTACAACACCGTCAGGAGGGAAATCCGACTTTACAAGGAGAAAGGCAAATTCAAGGATTGTCCGTTTTACGATTCCGGCCACAACATGGAAATCATGACGGATCTTTTGGTCTGGGACATGGATAAAACGAACATGGATTTCTACATCACCACAGGAAAGACCAAGGTTCCGGGCCTGTTTGAATCCCTCGATTTCTTCACCAACAAACGGTTCTCGGCCATCCAGGGAATTTACACATTCCACCCGCTGATGATGTTGCAGGGCTATGCGAAAAAGGCAGGGCGTGAAGAATTCAATGTGGAGGAAATGGCAGCTGATTTCAAGCAAAACGCCAATTCTCTTCGTTCTGCGATGGTTTCAGTGGCGGCATCCGGCTACATCGATTACGATGAAAAAAACGGCAACATCAAAATCCGTGAAAAGCTGTTTCACTATACCAACTCACAGAAAAACAAAAAGGACTACGACCAGCTTTCGATTCCATCTCTCAATCCTTCGCGTTTTAATGCACAGCTGGCAACCGATACATCAGACATTACAGTATATGGCGTCGACCGCTTCTTTTTATCCGATTCACTTAACGTGTATGTGGAGCCGAAAGACAAAAAAGTGACCATTAAAGGCAACCGGAACCTAATGTTCAATGGTAAGCTGAACGCTGGAAATTATCGTGCGTATGGTGAGAAATTCAAATTCGATTACAACGAATTCAAGATCGAAATGGGTGCCATCGATTCGATGGAAATCACCACGCCAAGTGCCAAAAAAGATGGTAAGCCTACCGTTTCCCGCATGTACGGACAGGATAAAAATGCCGCCGGTGGAGAAAATGCTTTGGGTAATGGTACCCTGTATATCAACGAACCAGACAACAAATCGTCGAAAAAACGGATTCCGAAATACCCGATTTTCGATATCAAAACGCCATCCTATATCTATTTTGATAAGGTAGAATACCTGAAAGGAAAATATGGCTCGAAAGTATTCTTCAAAATTCCTCCTTTTCTGGTCGACAGTGCCTCGGTTGGGACAGCCAAGTCCATTGGCTTCGACGGAAGCTTTGTATCGGATTCCATCTTCCCGACTTTTGCAGAGAAGCTGAAAATCCGCCCCGATAAATCACTGGGATTCTCGCACAAAACACCGCCGGAAGGTTATCCTTTGTATGGTACAGATGCCCGGTTCTTCGGGGTGATAACCATGGATTTTAAAGGTTTGCGTGGAAAAGGCGACATCAAATATTTGAATGCCACCGTTACTTCGGAAGACTTCATATTCTATCCCGACTCCGTCATTGCCCGAGGTCGTTCGGCTAAAATGGAAGGAACGATCATTGCCGATGTTGCCTTCCCGGAATGCAGCATGGAATCGTATGCGATGAAGTGGAATCCGAAGAAAAAGACGATGAACTTCATCAATGCCAAAGGGATGCCGTTCAAGCTGTACAACAAAACCATTTCTCTGGAAGGACTGGTCTCGCTTTCACCAAACGGACTGGCGGGCCGGGGTTACATTCAGATGCAGGGGGCCAGAGCTGAATCGGAGCGATACAAGTTTGGCAAGGACGGATTCTCAGGAAGAAAAGCATTCTTTGAGGTGAAGTCCAACAACCCGATCAAGCCAGCGGTTGCCTGCCGGAACGTGCGGTTTGACTTCTCATTTGTCGATCAGAAAGCCGATTTTTCACCTGAAGTAAAAGGCTATGCATCCAACGTTTTCCCGTTTTGTCAGTACAAAACATCCATACCAAAAGCTACCTGGTGGATCGAACGGAAACAGGTAACCATGACCAAACCCGACAGCATTGAATTGCGAAGTTCTTATTTCGTGAGCACCAAAAAAGGCGATTCACTGTACTTCAATGCCAACGCTGGTTTGTATGACATCAATACCCACCAGATGACCGTGAGCGGCATTCCATACATTCATGTGGCCGATGCTGAAATCAAACCCGACAGCGGTATCGCCATCATATCGGAAGGTGCCAATCTGAAGACGCTCAAAAATGCGACGGTTTTGGTGGACCGAACCAACAAGTACCACATCCTCAAAAATGCCAACATCAAAATCATCGACCGGAATAAGTTTGAAGGCGACGGTATCTATCAGTACGTGAATGCGTTGAAAGACACCATCTCGATTAAATTTGATGAGTTTACTCTGATCGATCCGCTGGCAGACAAAAAGGTGAAAGTGGATACCGATGAACCCTACACCGTTTCAGGTGGAGAAATTCCGGAAACCAAACCGATTAAACTGGCACAAGGCATCCTGTTTAAAGGAGATGCATTTATGTCGGCCCTGAAACCCAATCTGGAATTCAAAGGCCAGATTAAACTGGATCTTAGAAATAACAAAAATGCCGGTTGGGTGAACTACCAAACGGACGGCGAGAGCAAAGAATTTGTTCTCAACGTAGCCAACGCAACCGACGATGAAGGCCAGCCTCTGATTTCTGGTTTGCTGATTGAAGACGGCAGCAACAAGCTTTACAACTCGTTCCTCGGACCGAAACACAATCTCGAGGACCGGGTGATTTTCAAAGCAACCGGTATTCTGAACTACATTGAAAAGACACGTGAATTCCGGATCGGATCACAGGATCGTTTTGATGAAAAAACTTATGAAGGTGGAATTCTGGTGTACAACGATTCCCTGTCCAAAATTTCCGTAACCGGTAAACTCGATTTTCAGGGAGCGCCGGATAAGGACTTTGTGATGCACGGTGCCGGTGCCGGACTTGGCCTTCTTGACAGCACCAAATTCTCACTAAACGCCAGTCTTGCGTTGGATTTCAATATGCCGGCACCAGCCTGGAAAAACATGGGAACCATTCTGGCTGCGAGAACCACCGATCTTGGACTCGCTGAAGCCATTGATGACAAAACAGCGCTGGCTTATCGTCTGGCCGACATGGCAGGCGATAAATTTGGAAAGGACTACGAAAAACAGAACCAGACTAAAAACACACCCATTTTCACGGCGGTTCCGAAGTTTGGAAAGAGTTTATTCCTCAGCAACGTAACCCTGAACTGGAACCAGAAACAACGGGCCTGGTATTCCACCGGGAAAATCGGAGTGAGCCATGTGCAGGGAACCAACGTGAATGGAATGATGGAGGGGCTGGTCGAAATCAAATACACTGGTGGATCGCCAATCGTGAATGTTTTCCTGGAGCCTTCTACCGATGGCTGGTACTACATTTCATACGACGACACCAAACGAATGGCCATCCGGTCGGCACAGGATGATTTCAATACGGCCATCGAATCGAAAATGAAAGAGGGCAAAGAAGGTGTCTATTATTTCACGCTTGCGGAATCGTATGAAAAGAACCGGTTTGTGAAAGCGTTTAAGAAAAACTACCTCGGAATCGACGTAGGAGAAGTGGTGGAAGAAAAGCCGGAAACCGAAGAGAAGGAAAAGAAAGAAGAAGCATCTTCCGAGGAAGAAGAAGAGGCGCCAAAACCAAAACCGAAGAAAGAAAAGAAAAAGAAGAAAGAAGAAGCTTCGGAAGAAGAGGACGAGGAAGCAAAACCGAAGCCGAAAAAAGAAGAAGAGGACGAAGAAGGATTTGGTGATACTGAAAAACCGAAGGAGAAAGAGAAACCGAAAGAAGAGGAAGAAGAAGGTTTTGGTGATACCGAGAAACCAAAAGAGAAACCAAAGGAAGAAGAAAAACCGAAGGAGGCCGAAGAAGGTCTTGAGGATACCGATAAAGCAAAACCTGCCAGCGATTCAACTCAGGCAGGCGAAGATGCCGATAAGGAAAAATCGAAAAAGAAGAAAAAAGAGAAGAAGAAACCGGCCGAGGAAGAACCCAAAGCCGATGAGCCGAACAAAGACGAAAAGAAAGAGGAAGAAGGATTCTAAAATCCAGCTCCGTCTGAAAGGAAGGGAACAACACAGGAATGCACCGCTTCAGCTGGCATCGAACTGAGTTCTTCCTTTCCGAAAAGACGCAGGTCCGTCATCATGGCTTCACGGTCTGCCAGTTCCGGATCGGATCCTAATACAGCAACACCCGCTACTTTCCTTACTTCGAAAAACAATTCAAGGGCATGAAAACGGCTGTCAATGTGCTCATGAAAGGTCACAAACCGAATGCATTCCACCTCAAGACCCGTCTCTTCCAGAAACTCCCGCTTCAGCGTTTCTTCCACCGTTTCGCCAAATTCCACACCGCCGCCGGGTGGGCTCCAGAAATAACCCAGTTGGCCAAGACCTTCATGACGGACCAGCCAGATTCTCCCTTCTTCCATCAGCAATCCGCAGACCCGGATCCGCACTTTCTGCACAAATGGACCTCCCGATTTCTCTTCCATTCCGCAAAGAAGGGGAATTCAAAATTTGGGAAAAAGAAAAGTCATCGTTGACGGTTTACCGTATTTTTGAGCCACGAATCCGACCTGTATGAAATACAAGAATCTGAGAGAAGAATACCGCCAGTTTGAATTGAGGGATGAAGATGTACTCAACAATCCGTTTGAACAGTTTGAGCTTTGGTTTGATGACGCACTGAAACAGAACCCGTCTGACACCAACGCGATGGTCCTTTCGACGGTATCGAAAGAAGGCTGGCCGCAGGGAAGGGTGGTTTTACTCAAAGAAGTGGATCATGGGTTTGTTTGGTTTACCAATTATGGATCTGGAAAAGGACAGGATCTGGAGCATTCGCCGAAAGCCGCACTTACGTTCTGGTGGCCGGGTCCGGCAAGACAAGTACGGGTAACAGGTTCTGTTGAAAAGATCAGTGAGAAAGAATCTGATGATTATTTCCAGTCCCGTCCTCGGAATTCACAGGCCGGGGCCATTGCTTCTCTGCAGAGTTCACGAATTGACGGAAGAGAAGATTTGGAAAACCGATACGAAACGTTGATCGCTCTTCCTGAAACAACAGCATTTCAGCGACCGGAAAACTGGGGCGGCTACCGGTTGATTCCGCATTCCTTTGAGTTCTGGCAAGGAAGA
>CAMCXM010000073.1 GCA_945883425.1 Spirosoma fluviale | reverse complement strand
AAAGTGAAAACGAAGGTATCAGGACAATTCAGAACGATGCTTGGAGCACAAATCTTTGCCATATTCCGTTCCATAATCGATACCTGCATCAAGCAAAAAAAAGACCCCTTCCAGTTCTTAGTTCAATTGGCAGCCACCTGAGTAGTTACGAAAATCAATCATTTACATCCTATTGCATAATCTGGGTTCAATCTTTACCACAATGATCTTCTGATTCTAACTCCGAAACCTCGATTTCAAGAGTATAATTTTAAAGGTGCCTCGATCAAGGATAATTGTACCTGGATAAGGACCACAATAAATTCTCCTGTAGAAAGGACGGAATAGTTGATTGCAATTCAGAGGGATGCCGCCACCAAAATGAAGAATCTCAATTTCGGTGACTGACTTCCGACTTCTCGTTATACAAGTGCCAGATCATGTTTACACCTGGCTCCTTTTTGATTTGAAAGCCGGGCGATCCGATAATCACCCGCCTTTCTGAAAATTCTACTTGTCTTTTTTACCGCCCAACATTTGCATATCGCTGACAATGACTTCAGTGATATACTTCTCATTACCATCAGAGTCGTTGTACTTACGGGATCGGAGACTACCTTCAACAGCGATCTGAGAACCTTTCGTTAAATACTTTTCGGCCACCTCTGCCATTTTGCCCCGGATAACGATGAGGTGCCAGTCGGTTTCTTCGACTTTGTTCCCATCCTTGTCTTTTGAAACATGCGGGGTCGCCAGTGTGCAGTTGGCAATTTTACTCCCATTGGTGAATGATTTGATGACTGGGTCTTTCCCCAAATTGCCCAGAAGGCGAACAGAATTTACTACTGTATTCATGTGAATGATTGTTTTAGTTTTAGAACTTATTTTTTCTGTTGACGAATCAACGATTCAAAAGTGCAGGCCCGGTCTGGTTCTAAACGGATGATAAGCGATTATATCCGGATAATATCGGATAAGATTAAATATGACGGTATCGTCCGATTTCTCGCCTGCATAAAAAGTGCCCTGATCTCCGTCAGGCTCCTTCCGTTTTTGAGTCTACCTTTGCCGAAAATCTGCAGACATGAATTTTCCTGACCTCACGTCCATTGGTTCTGTAACCCTGATACTTTTCTCTGTGATCGATATTCTGGGTGCCATCCCTGTGATCCTCGATATTAAGAAAAAAAGTGGTGGGATTGAACCCCTTAAAGCAACCCTTGTGGCAGGAGGCATCATGTTTGGATTTCTTTATCTGGGCGAAAAAGTTCTCAAGCTTTTTGGTGTTGATATTCAGTCTTTTGCCATCGCAGGTGCCGTCGTCATTCTGATTATGGGAATGGAGATGATTCTGGGAAGGAAGTTTTTCAAACCATCCGAACCCGGTGAACCCGGCGGTTCGATTGTTCCTCTTGCATTTCCCATTATTGCCGGAGCCGGAACAATGACAACCCTCGTTTCACTACGTTCTCAGTACAGCTATGAAAGCATTCTCATTGGAATTGTGGTGAACCTTTTCCTGGTGTTCATCGTCCTGAAAAGTTCTCAATGGTTGGAAGATAAGATTGGAGATAACGGATTGAAGGTGATGGGGAAAGTATTTGGAATTGTACTGTTGGCCATCAGTATCCGCATCCTGACCACCCAACTCGGAATGATGCAACAGAATCTGCAGGGAACAGTGGAGAAAATTGAAAAAACAGTCCTGCACATTGAGGATATGCATCAGCAAAACCTCCAGCTCATGAAACGACAGGATTCGATTCTGAGTGAAAAAGATACCGTTGTTGTAGAGAGAATTCTTCAGTATGGCAGACGGAGAAGTAGTCGTTAAGCCGTTTCGAATTCCAGTTTTTTCAAAGTTCAACCTTTAGAATCATATTCATTGTCAGGACTCTACCTTCATATTCCATTCTGCCGGAAGGCCTGCCACTATTGTGATTTCCACTTTTCCACTTCTCTTGGCCTGATGGAAACCATGGTGGATGCCATGTGTCGTGAAATGGAGATGAGAATAAAAGGACGGAATCGACCAAACATCAGCACTGTGTATTTCGGTGGCGGAACTCCTTCCATATTATCGGAAACGATGTTGGGTAAATTGTTCGAAGCCATTCATCGTCATTATGAAGTTAATCCGGAAGCGGAAATCACCCTGGAAGCCAATCCGGATGACATGTCGGATTCTTTGATATCAGCCTGGAAACAATTGGGAATTAATCGGTTGAGTATTGGTTTGCAGTCGTCTCACAACGACCGGTTGACCTGGATGAACCGCATTCACTCGGCCGATGAAGGTCGCCATGCCGTTCGACGGGCTCAGGATGCCGGGATCGAGAATATTTCACTCGACCTCATGTATAATTTTCCAGGAAGTAATCTTCAGGAACTGGAAGAAGACATCGATTCACTTCTTTCTTTGGCACCAAAACACATTTCAGCATACGGTCTCACCATTGAGCCGCAAACCGTTTTTGGCAAACGATTCAAAAAAGGCGAGTTGCAGCCTTTGCCGGAAGAACAGGCCGTGCAACAATTTCAGTTTGTCAGGAAGAAATTGGAAGGAGCTGGATTTGAAGCTTACGAGATTTCCAATTTTGGGCAGCCGGGGTTTTATGCAGTTCACAACACCAACTACTGGTTTCAAAAACCATATGATGCCATTGGGCCGGGAGCGCATGGATTCGATGGAGTCCGAAGGACCGAAAATCTGCCCAATAATTCTCTTTACATTAAGAGCATTCTGGAAAAAGGGGAGTTATACCAAAAGGTAGAAATCTTGTCGGATGAAGACCGGGCCAACGAGCATATTCTCACCAGACTTAGGACAAAATGGGGCCTTGATCTGGATGAATTGAATGACATGAGCGGGTTTTCGCTGGTTCAATTAAAGGAGAAAGAAATGAATGTCTTTGAGAAGGAAGGGTTGATTTACAGACAGAATCATGTTGTTTTTCTGACGGAAGGAGGAAAACTTCTGGCCGATCGCATTGCAATGGATCTGATGATATAGTTTTGAACGAAAGATCTACCATCATGAAAAAACAAAAACTTGTTGTCCTTTCTGGTGCCGGTATTTCGGCCGAAAGCGGTTTAGCTACCTTCCGTGGAAGCGATGGATTATGGGAAGGACATCGTGTAGAAGATGTAGCCACCCCAGGTGCATGGCGAAAGAATCCGGATTTGGTACTGGAGTTTTACAATGAAAGACGGAAAAGTGCATTGAAGGCTGAACCGAATGCCGCACACAAAAGACTTGTTGCCTGGGAAAAACGGTTTGATGTGGACATCGTCACTCAAAACGTTGACAACCTTCACGAAAGAGCCGGCAGTAAAAAGGTAATCCATCTGCATGGACAGTTGTTCCAGAGTCGGAGTACGAAGAATCCGGAGGCAGTTTTTCCAATCGACGGCTGGGCATTAAACCGGGGCGATCTGGCTCCGGACGGTTCGCAGCTCCGTCCGCATATTGTGTGGTTCGGGGAAGATGTTCCCATGATGGATCCGGCCATCGACATTGCGTCCAGGGCAGATATTCTGGTGGTTGTGGGGACATCATTACAGGTGTATCCTGCTGCTTCTCTGGTTCAGTATGTTCCTCGAAATTGCCCGATTTATGTAGTGGATCCCGGAGCCTCGGCTTTTTCGGGTAGCCTGAAAGCCAGGTTTATTGCCGAGCCTGCCACTACAGGACTCGCTACTTTGGAGGAAATTATATTCAACGAAGGTTGATTAGTAACCGGAATCCCCTTTTCTCTTTTTGCCATGCGGGTTTGCATGAAATCAAAAAAAGAAATCATCTTTACCGCTCTTAGTAGTTTCAATTATCATTTTAACCAATAATGAATCAACAAAAACAATCGACCAACTGGGGCGCACTTTCAGTGCTAATGTCTGTCTTTTTCTTTTGGGGCTTTTTCGGTGCATCAAATGGAGTCTTTATACCATTTTGTAAATCTCGGTTTGGGCTCGATCAGTTTCAAAGCCAATTAATAGACTTTGCTTTTTATGGAGCTTATTATTTGGGAGCGCTAGTACTTTTCTTAATGAGCGGAAGGTTGAAAAAAGATATTCTCAACCAGTGGGGTTTTAAAAATGGCATTATCTATGGTTTGATTATCAGTACAATAGGTGCGATTGCTATGATAGGTGCTGTTGATTTAGGTGTTTATGGGCTTATTCTTGCAGCACTTTTTGTAGTTGCACTTGGTTTCTCTTTGCAGCAAACATCCGCACAGCCCTTTGCGATTTCTCTTGGAGACCCGGCAACAGGTGCTTCAAGATTGAACCTAACTGGTGGAATCAATTCTCTTGGGACTACTATTGGGCCAATTGTAGTTGGTTTAGTACTGTTCAAATCAATATCTATCACAGATGAGATGATAAAGAAATCTGATCTTGGTTCTATGTTGTTGTTGTATGGTGCTGTTGCACTTCTTTTTCTCGTAGCAGCAGCCATTTTCTTCTTTTCTAAATCAGTCCCTTCTGGAAGAAATGAAGAGAAATTTGAAGCAGCCGGTAAAGCTCAGGGACTACTTGTCACCATCACGATTCTGCTGGTTCTAATATTTGGTTACATTTTTTCACGGTATACCGATCCGGAGTTTATCAAAGCAATCGAAAATCACGTCCATGATTATCTTGGTTTGGGTCTTTCTTTTGCGGCATTGTTAGTTGTTGTTTTTGGTTTGCTCTACTCTATCAGTGCATCAAAATCTTCCCCTGAAGGTTGGGGTGCAATGCAGTACCCTCAGTTGGTTTTGGGTATGCTAGGAATTTTCACGTACGTAGGAGTAGAAGTTTCAATTCAGAGTAATTTGGGAGAGTTGCTTAAAAACCCAAGTTATGGTGGTTTAACTACGGGGGAACTCGCACCATATATTTCAATGTATTGGGGAAGTTTAATGATTGGGCGTTGGACCGGAGCGATTTCAGTATTCAATTTTTCAAAAGGGCTTAAGAATGTTCTCTTTGTTGGTGTGCCTTTTGTGGCCTTTCTCGTAGTCTTATTCTTTAATAAAATAGCTGGACACGATATTTCCAATCTGTGGTTCTATTCTATTTGTGTTGTTTTTCAGGTTGTAGGTTTCTTTTTTGGTGCAGAGAAGCCAGCTAAAACATTGTTGATTTTTGGCCTGATGGGTGTCATAGCCATGATTGTCGGTCTGATGACAACTGGGCTTGTATCAATTTTTGCTTTTACAAGTGGTGGATTGTTTTGTAGTATTATGTGGCCATGTATTTTCTCACTCAGCATCGCAGGCCTTGGAAAATACACTTCACAAGGATCTGCGTTTTTGATCATGATGATTCTTGGTGGTGGAATTATTCCTCCTCTTCAAGGAAAGCTAGCTGATATTGTAGGCATTCACCCATCGTATATCATTCCTGTTCTTTGCTTCGCTTATCTTGCTTTCTATGCTTGGAAGGTTGCTGGTATATTGAAAAGTCAAGGCGTTGATTTTGAAGAAGTGAAAGGTGGCGGTCATTAATCAATCCGGATTCTAAGAAAAAGGCAGCTTGTCACCAGGCTGCCTTTTTTTATGGATTTCATTCCGACTTCATTTCTCCATTCTTCATCCACCCCATAATTGCCACCGCCGCAAAAGGCATCCAGAAAAACTTCACCAGCGTCAGATAACGCAGTTGGGGAAAGAAGATTAAAATCACCAACGTGTACACCGCGAGAAGAATCAAGTGGGGAAGGAATTGATTTCGTGCTTCTCTCTTTCGAAGTCCGACCAGTCCCAGAAGAAAAGTTGCAAACCAGGGAATCCAGTACAAGGGCGAATGCGTTCTCGGATCGGGCCAGTCAAGGATCCAGAAACGCACCAGTTTTTCGGGCATGCGGGTTAACCATGAAACAGGATTTTGCCATATCCAATCCAGGGATTGACTCATCGCTAAAGCATCAAACTTCGCTTCATAAGTGGCAGGATTCTCTCTCATCTTCAGGACGGTATCGCTCCAGGCATAGGGCCAGTCTCCGATCTCACCCGGATTGTTTCCTCTGTAGAAATTGACCCCCGCACTGGCAGACAATACCGGTTTTTCGAATTCTCTGTAATTCCGAAAAAGCCAGGGCGACAAAATCAATGCGATACCCATCAGTAAAAAAGCAGCCTGAAAACGGTAGCCTTTCCACCATTGCCAGGCAGCATACACTACGAAAAACAGCAATGCTTCCGAACGCATCAGCACCAGAAGTCCGGCGCTGAGAAACTGGATAAATAGAAAATTTGGTCGCTTTATTCCGGACGGTGCCCAAAGAAACAGGCTCAATAAAAAATGAAACCAGACAGTCGGCCCAACACTGCACGAAGCATAAACCAGATCCGGAGTAAAGGCCAGAAAAAGAAGCGTTACCGCACCGGTTTCCACACCTGCTTTCTGTTTCACAAACCGGTAGCTGAACAACATCGCTAATGCTGAAAGTCCGATCTGAACACTGAACAGCAGCAGGTTGCGGATCACGACATTTTGAATCAGCAGGAACGGATACAGAAAGAACACATAGCCGGGTGGCATCAAAGCAGAAGGATACCAGGCATCTTTGAGAAAGTGGAGCTGTTCATCCACAAAGGGAAAACTATAACCCCGTCCTTCCGAAAGCAGCCGGGCGATTTCGCCGTATTCCCAGTATTCTTCGGTTTTCCAAAGGCCGGAAGCAAACAGAAACGCAAACCGGAACAACACCGCAGCCGCCAGCAACCACTTCCAGGCAGAAGGATGCTGAAGTAAGGGGTGGATGGAATTCCGGAATGAACGGATCATGTGCTTACAGACCAATCACCAGTTCCATCGGACAATGGTCGCTGTGCCGGGCTTCCGGTAAAATCTGAACCGATTGAAGGTGGTCCTTCATGCCATGACTCGCCAGAATGTAATCAATGCGCCAGCCCATATTTTTCTCCCGGATCGAAGGAAACCGCTGGCTCCACCAGGTGTACTGATGCGGAGTATCCGGATAAAAATGACGGAACGTGTCCACCAGTGAACCTTCGCTTAGTAGTTTGGTCATCCATTCTCTTTCTTCCGGAAGGAATCCCGAAGATTTGGCATTCGACTTCGGATTGTGGATGTCAATGGCATGGTTGCAAATGTTGTAATCGCCACACAACAACAGGTTGGGGTATTTCTTCTGAAGTTCCTGCTGATACGTAAAGAAAAACTCCATCCATTCAAACTTCACTGTCTGACGAATATCACCGCTGGTGCCGGACGGTGCGTATAAACTCTGAACTGCAAACGTTCCAAAATCGAGCAGAATATGGCGGCCTTCGCTATCGAAACCAGGATGTCCGGAGCCGTAAACCACATCAAGCGGTTTCCGTTTGGTAAAAATGGCCACACCACTGTATCCTTTTTTCTCAGCTGAAAACCAGTAGGGCTCAAAACCCAATTCGGCAAACGGACCAAAATCAATGTCTTTTTCCGTGGCTTTGGTTTCCTGGATGCACACAATATCGGCCTCATTCTGTGAAAAAAAACCGACCAGTCCTTTTTTGGTCGCCGCACGTATTCCGTTGAGGTTGTAGGTGAGAACTTTCATGGTGCCAAGGTAAGTGTCGAAAGTGAAATGTGAGAAGTCAAAAGGCAAAAGTTTCAGATCCATTTTTTCTGATGAATATCAGTTTTTGGTCTCTGGCAAATCAGCCGGTCGCTGTTTTTACAGACTGACTTTTGTAAAGGATAATATTCATCTGATTCAGATGGCAGTTAGATAAAATGGTAGTAAAACCAGTTCAAAACAACTTCCGGGATACCCTTACCACCTCCCGTTCTGACGGCAGCCGGGCCTGGCTTTACCCGGAATTGGTGAAAGGCAAATGGTTTTTCCGGAGAGCCTGGGTTGCTTACATTCTTCTGGCCAGTCTTTTAACAGGTCCTTTCCTGGAATGGGAAGGCCACCCGGTGTTCCTTTTCGACGTCCTCAACCGAACCTTTATTGTATTTGGATTTGGGTTCAGCCCACAGGACAACATCCTGTTTGTGCTCGGCATCCTTACTTTCTTCGTTTTCATTTTTGCCTTCTCCAACACATTCGGCCGTTTATGGTGTGGATGGGCTTGTCCGCAGACCATCTTTATGGAATGGATTTTCCGTCCGATTGAGCGACTGATCGAAGGCAATGCCAATGCCCGCCGTAAACTGGATGAAGGTCCGGACGACACATCAAAACTGACGAAGAAAAGCCTCAAGTTCCTCATCTTCTTCGTGATCTCTTTTGCTTTGGCCAATGTTTTTCTGGCCTATATCATCGGGAAAAAGGCCCTGTTCGCCATCATTTTGGATCCACCTTCAGAGCATTGGGTGGGGTTAAGCTTCCTTCTCATTTTCACCGGCGTATTCTTTTTTGTGTACACACGACTTCGTGAAATTGCCTGTGTGATCATTTGTCCGTATGGCCGTTTGCAGGGAACGCTTCAGGATAAAAACACACTCACTGTTGCGTATGACATTATTCGGGGAGAACCCAGAGGGCATCAGAAACCAGGAGTTGTGAACAATCTGGGAGATTGCGTCGATTGCAACTGGTGTGTAAAAGTTTGTCCAACCGGCATCGACATTCGGAACGGAAGCCAGATGGAGTGTATCCAGTGTACTGCCTGCATCGACGCCTGCGATCAGGTAATGGAGAAAGTAAAGAAACCCATTAACCTCGTCGGGTATTTCACGGAAAATGAAATTGAAAAGAAGATTCCATTTCGGATCCGGACCAAAGGCCTTGCCTATTTTGGATTGTGGGCCATTCTGATTTCCGTTCTGGGAATTCTATTGTTCAACCGGACACCAGTCGAAACGGTGATTCTCCGGACACCTGGCAATACCGGTATGGCAAACGGAAAAAACAAAATCGCCAACCTCTACAATTTCGAAGTGGTGAACAAAACCTTTGTCAATCAGCAGATTTCATTCAGGCCGGTATCGAAAGACGCCAAACTGATCTGGGTGGGGAAAGAAGGATTTACTCTTGAACCACAAAAGGTGCAGAAAGGATCGTTCTTTATTGAGTTTGCGGGTTCCGAACGAACCTCCATGACCATCCCGGTTGAGATTGAAATCCTCACCAACGGTGAGAAAACGGATAATGTGAAGACCCGTTTTTTCTATCTGCCCGATCCGGGACAGTCACACGATAAAGACGACAAGCCTGAAGATCACCATGAGGAACAAGAAGATTAAATCAATCGAATTATGAATTGGGGAACGAAAATCGTTTTAAGTTTTATCCTGTTTGCAGGCTTTGTATTTACACTGGTCTACAAAATGCTGACCTCCGGTAACGACCTGGTGGCCAAAGAATACTATCGATCCGGTAAACAGGTGAATGCCGAACTCAAACTCCGGGATTCGTCTTCCGTTCTGCAGAATGCCTTTTCCATTGATGTTTTGGCAGAAGGGCAGGAATCGATCGTTCTCAAATTCAAGAATGCCGGACTGAAACCGAAAGGAAATGTGGTTCTCACCTGCCTGAGCTCTGACAAAGCCGATCAGAAGGAAACACTGGATCTCGTTTCATATGGATCAGAACAGCAACAAACCATTCGTCTGAAGAAGTTTGAGGCAGGAAACTGGCTTTGTGAAATCCGCGGTGAGCAGGGCAGTCGGGATTTTGTCGTGAAAAGCGAATTCCGGATTTATAAATCTCAACCCGCCAACTGATGTCAGAACTGTTTCTCCCCGCGATTTTGCTGGGCCTGGCCGGAAGTATGCACTGCATTATGATGTGCGGTCCTTTGGCTTTGGCTTTGCCGCTGGGCGGACAGACAGCTTCCCAGAAAGTGGTTTTGAGAATTCTGTTTGTGGCTGGAAGACTGGTGGTTTATGGGTTGATGGGCGCTCTCGTGGGTAGTTTGGGACAAGGAATTTCCTGGCTGGGCGGACAAAAAATCTGGCTTATTGCGATTACGGTATTTATTTTTCTTCTGGTCGCTGGCTGGAACATGGACTGGGCCGTTTCGATTCGCGAAAGAATCCGGAATGCATCTCTGCAACTGAAAAACAACAATCCCCTTTCCGCCTTTTTGCTGCTGGGTGTAGCCAATGGGTTGCTTCCATGTGGACTTGTCTACGGGGCTTTGACTCAGTCAGCCCTGGCCAACAATGCAATCATGGGTGCTGTCCTTATGTTGGTTTTTGGATTGATATCCAGTTGGTGGCATATAGTGCTGATGTTTGGATCCACGATCCGGTTGCCACGGTGGGCAATCTTTCAGGCTTTTGCCAGTCCGCGTGGAAGTCTGGCCCTCGTTACAGTGTTTCTGGTGTTTCGACTTCTGCACATACCGACCCAGATTCCAAACGGTAGCCCGATTTCTAAATCAGGCCATGTGGATGTCACCTGTTCCAGCCATCCTTAATCGGGTAGCTTCACGGTTCCGTACAAAGCGCCGCAGACAGAATCGGTTTTGGCTCCTGTCACTTCCGCAAAGCAGTTGGGTTCGTTGAGAATTCGTTTCAATCCCAGAAACGCAAAGCAATAGGCTTCTTTAAACGAAATCAGTTCCGGAGCCGGAATCTCTACGGTCCATTCTTTCCCCAATTCTTCCCGGATCATCCGGATCAGGAAATCATGAAAAGCCCCGCCTCCTGTTACCAGCATTTTTCCATTCTTAACTAAAGGCATAACCGACCGTGCAATCTGTCGGGCGGCATGAATACTGACGGTATGCAGCACATCCTGCGGACGGTGCCGCCATTTTTCGCAAACCGGAATCCAGGTGCGGGCCACGTCTTCGTTACCCAAACTTTTTGGATAGGGCAGTCTGTAATACGGAAGGGCCTCCAGTTCATTCATCAATTCCGGAATCAACTGACCCTGAGCTGCGTTCCTGCCTTCCGGATCATAGGCTAACCCAATCCACGAAGCAGCCAGATTGAGCAACTGGTTGCAGGGCGCAATGTCAAACCCAAGGAATGGCGATTGTTTCGGGAAGGAAATGTTGCAGATGCCACCCAGATTGAGGCAGGCATCGTAACTGGCAAACAAAAACTTTTCAGCACCAGGAACCAGAGGAGCACCTTGTCCACCCAGGCCCACATCCAATGTCCGGAAATCGGATACCACCGGTAAACCAGTGAGTCCTGAAAGCAGGCCGCCGTTGCCAATCTGGGTGGTGTAACCCGCGGCCGGATGGTGGAAAACCGTGTGTCCGTGCGAAGCGATCGCCAGAGGTTGGATACCCGTTTGGTTACACAGCGATTGCACAGCCTCCGCCGAAAAGCGGACAAATGCCGCATCGGTTTCCATCAGTTCCAGAGCCGAAGATGTCCGGGCATTCCGAAGCGATAGTTCCAGAGAATGGGGAAAAGAGGAGGAATGTGTCGCAAGGATCTGGCCCGACCAATGACCGGTACCGTCTGTTTCAAACGAACACAACGCAGCATCCAGACCATCGAGCGAAGAACCCGACATCAGGCCGATCATCAGATAAGGTTTTGGCATTGGGCAAAGGTAGGAGAGGAGAAACAATATCCAGACGGAGCCCCAAAATCCCGTAGTTTCATCACAAAAAATTTGTGACAACTTTTTTGTGACAAATAATTTGTGATAAATTTGGGTAATCGACAAATCTATGAAAGACGAAAATCCCTTTCTTCTGAATGGTTATTTAACTGAAAATGAGTTTTGTAACAGGAAATCAGAAACCAAACGATTAAAGGATAATCTAATAAACGGTCGTTCCAGTACCCTGTTTTCTTTGCGAAAAATGGGTAAAACTGGTTTGATTTCACACCTTTTTTCAGAAAATTCTGGTAAAAAATCAATTTATATTGACATATTTCCAGCACAAAATACAGGAGATCTTGCCGAATTGCTGATCCGGAATATCATGCCGGCTATTGAAAGCAAACCCGATAAATTGCTCCGTTGGGTGAAAGAGATATTCTCCAGAATTTCACCGGTGATGGAATTTGATCCGGTCTCTGGACAGCCCGGATTGAGTGTGAAGTTTGCCGGTGATGATGCCGGAACCCGTTCTCTGGACGAGTTGTTTGGTTGGTTGTCGAAATGGGATGGCGAACTCTGGCTTGCTCTCGATGAGTTTCAGCAGATCGTTCAGTATCCAAATAAGGGAACGGAGGCACAACTTCGGTCTCTGCTTCAGTTCTGTCCGTCTTTAAAAACGATATTTCTTGGAAGTCAGGAAGATATGATGGTTTCTATGTTTTCGGATTATGGCAGGCCTTTTTACCAGAGCACCGATATGATGCAGTTAAAGCCTATTCCGAAAGCTGAATATCTGGAATTTATTCGCCGACATATGGAGGCTGGAAAGCGGAATGTCGATATGGAAATCGTGGATGATTGGTACGACCGGCTGAAAGGTCATACCTATTATGTGCAGCATGCCATGAACCATTTGTACGGGGTGAATTCGAAGAAATGGAAGAAGCAGGACTATGAACAGTTTTTTTTCGGTTTGGTACAGGAGCAGGAGCACTACTTTCAAACGTTTCACCATCTGTTGTCGGACTTGCAATGGAAGGTTTTGAAAGCCATTTCGAAGGAAGGATATGTGGAAAAGATCCAGGGTAAAGATTGGTTACTGGCGCATAAACTGGGAGGGGCAAGTTCGGTGAGTTCTGCCGTTCAAACGCTTCTGGCCAGAGAGTTGCTGGCCAAAGAAGAGCGGGGAGTTCGGTTGATGAATCCGTACATGGAATACTGGTTCCGGTATTCTTCGATGTGAGAAGGGCCGTCAATGGAAACATTCGGAATACATCCATCATTTCCTATTGCCAGCCCCTGAAAAACACAACGAAAAAGCCGTTCTTTGCACCATGAATTTTGCCGAGCTGCAACAAGGGCCCTTTTTCATTCTGGGTCCCTGCGTGATTGAAAATCAAACCATTCTCGATACCGTCGCCACCGAGCTTGCCCGCCTGAAGGACAAGTATCAGGTTCCCATCATTTTCAAAGCCTCTTTTGATAAAGCCAACCGTACGTCTGTAGAAGGATACCGCGGTCCCGGAATGCGGGAAGGTCTGGAAATGCTGGCCGACATCAAACACCGGTTTGGGTTTCCTCTCATCACCGATATCCACGAAAGTTACCAGGCCGACATTGCGGCTGAGTATGTGGATATTCTTCAGATACCTGCTTTCCTCTGCCGCCAGACCGATCTTTTGCTGGCAGCCGGAAACACAGGCAAAATCGTCAACATCAAGAAAGCACAGTTTTTATCCGGACAGGATATGAAGTTTCCTGTGGAGAAAGTGAAGTCAACCGGTAACAACCAGATCATGCTCACCGAGCGGGGAACCATGTTTGGGTACAACAACCTCGTCGTCGATTTCCGTAACCTGCCCGATATGGCGCAGTTTGGGTTTCCGGTGATTATGGATTGCACCCATTCGGTCCAACGGCCGGGAGCGGGAGGTGGCAAAACAGTAGGGAACCGTGAGTTTGTGCCATCGATGGCATTGGCAGCCAAGGCTTTCGGGGCCAACGGGTATTTCCTCGAAGTGCACCCGGATCCGGACAATGCCCCGAGCGACGGTGCCAATATGCTCTATCTTCAGGACCTCGAAGCACTGCTTGTTCAACTAATTGCCTGACAAATCCATGGAAGTGACCCAGATCGTACTGTCCGTTTTCGCTTCGCAGATTCAGGCATTGGAGCGGACCTCGAAAGCCATTCAGCCTGGACTGACTGCCGCTTTGGAGTTGCTCAACCAGTGTTCGGGTAAAATTGTGGTCACCGGCATCGGTAAATCCGGACTGATTGCCCACAAGATTTCCAGCACCCTGGCCAGTACCGGTAGTCCTTCGGTATTTCTCAATGCCAACGAGGCATTGCACGGTGATCTGGGGATTCTGAGCAAAGGAGATGTGGTGGTGATGCTTTCTAAAAGTGGCACCACACCCGAACTGATCCGGATTCTGCCGAAAATCAAATCGATGAATATTCCTACGCTGGGCATATTCGGAAATGCTTCGACCCAGCTCGCTTCCCGACTCGACGTGGTGCTCGATGCCTCGGTTGAACACGAGGGAAGTCCCTTTAATCTGGCGCCGATGAGCAGTACTACGGTTGCCCTCGTAATTGGCGATGCTCTGGCCGCAGCTCTGATGACATCGAAAGGACTCAAAGAAGAAGATTTTGCCTCCAACCATCCTGCCGGGCAACTGGGTAAAAACCTGCTGATGAAAGCGGCTGATGTGATGCACAGCGGCGATTCGATGCCGTCCGTTTTGCCGCAGGCCACTATCAAAGAAGCCATCATTGCTCTGACGAAAAAGAATCTCGGTGGTCTTTGTGTGGTGAACAGCGATGGAACTCTGGCTGGTTTTCTTACGGACGGTGACATCCGGAAATACCTGGCGCAGGAAGACAATCTTCAGGCGGGCGTCGATAGCATCATGACGAAACAACCCCGTTTCATCGAACCCGACATGACGCTGGGTCAGGTGCTCAACGTGATGGAAAACCCACAGCGGCAGATTTACGTGGCCCCGGTTCTGGACAAAGACACCGGCAAAGCCCTCGGCATCATCCGGATGCACGATATTCTGAGTGGGGGGTAATCGCAGGACCAGGATTGTGAGGATTTAAGGATTGTAGGATTTTTCTGTTGCTGTTTGCTCTCCGGGATCTCCATCCCGGAGTCAGATAATGCGGATTTGTAATCCGCCATCGGGCAGTCTACGAACAATAATAAAAAAGCCCCGCTTCTCAGCAGGGTTTTGGATTTTGAAATTTAGACCTCAGAAAGAATGAGGATCGGTGACAGGATCAGTTTCCTGAGAAGCGCCACCTGAGCGTCCGTCGACCAGATTGTTGTATTTACTGGACAATTTACTGATCTGAAACGGTTTACTTACCGACTCAAATACAAATTCCGTTCGCTGTACACCTTCCGGAAAAAATCGTCATACAAGTCGTCAATGAAATAGATGGATTCACCGGTCGATTTCATTTCGGGGCCGAGCTCTTTGTTTACGTCCGGGAACTTGGAAAACGAAAAAACCGGCACCTTGATCGCATAGCCGATTTCCTTCGGTGAAAAGGTAAAGTCCTTCACCTTTTTTACGCCCAGCATCACCTTGGTGGCATAGTTCACATAAGGTTCCTGGTAGGCTTTGGAAATAAAAGGCACCGTCCGTGACGCACGTGGGTTGGCTTCGATCACATATACCTTGTCGTTTTTGATGGCAAACTGAATGTTGATCAGTCCCTTCGTTTTGAGAGCCAGGGCAATGATGCGGGTGTATTCCCGGATCTGGTGCAGGATTTCTTCGCTCAGATCGAAAGGCGGTAACAAGGCATACGAGTCTCCCGAATGGATACCGGCCGGCTCAATGTGCTCCATCACACCAATGATGTAGACATCTTCACCGTCACAGATGGCATCGGCTTCGGCCTCGATGGCGTTCTCCAGAAAATGATCCACCAGAATCTTATTCTCCGGCATATCGGCGAGAATTTTCACCACATGGGTTTCGAGCTCTGCCTCATTGATCACAATTTTCATGCTCTGGCCTCCCAGTACATAGGAAGGCCGGACCAGCAATGGGAATCCCAGTTCTTTAGAAAGTTCAATGGCCGAATCCGCATCCTGTACCGCACCAAATTTTGGATAAGGAATGTTATTTTCCTTCAGCAGGTTGGAGAAACTGCCACGGTCTTCGGCCAAATCGAGGGCTTCATAACTGGTTCCCAGGATTGGGATGCCGTAGCGGTTCAGTTTTTCGGCCAGTTTTAGTGCCGTCTGTCCACCCAGCTGTACAATCACGCCAATCGGTTTCTCAAGCTGGATGATGTCGTAAATGTGCTCCCAAAACACCGGCTCAAAGTAGAGCTTGTCCGAAATATCGGGATCAGTGGAAACGGTTTCAGGATTGCAGTTGATCATGATGGTTTCGAATCCTTCCTCCTTAGCGGCCAATACGCCGTGTACACAGGAATAGTCGAATTCAATGCCCTGTCCGATTCGGTTGGGACCCGAGCCCAGGATCAAAACCTTGGGTTTCCCGGAGGCCACGCTTTCGTTTTCTTCGCCAAAAGTGGAATAGAAATAGGGCGTCTTTGCCTCAAACTCGGCGGCACAGCTGTCCACCATTTTGTAGGTTCGCTGGATACCGAGCTCCGTCCGTTTTTTGTAGACTTCACTTTCGAGGCATCTGAGGAGATGGGCAATCTGACGGTCGGCATAACCCTTCCTTTTGGCTTCCAGCAACAGAGGTCTCGAAATAGTTTGAATTGAATAAAGCTCGATTTCTTTTTCGAGGTGGATCAGTTCTTCGATCTGGTGAAGAAACCATTTGTCAATCTTCGTCAGTTTCTGAATGGTGCGGAGTGGAATGCCCAGTTTGAAGGCATCGTACACATGAAAAAGACGGTTCCAGCTTGGGTGTTCCAGACTCTGTAGAATATCCTTTGGATCACGAAGTTCCCGTCCATCGGCACCCAGACCGTTTCGTTTGATTTCCAGTGACTGACACGCTTTTTGCAACGCCTCCTGGAAATTGGCGCCAATGCCCATTACTTCACCCACGGCTTTCATCTGAAGGCCCAGTTCGCGATTGGCTCCTTTGAACTTGTCGAAATTCCAGCGGGGAATTTTCACAATCACATAGTCCAGACTGGGCTCAAAAAAGGCGGAGGTTGTCTTTGTAATCTGGTTACTGAGTTCATCCAGACGGTATCCGATGGCCAGCTTGGCGGCAATTTTCGCAATGGGATAACCGGTTGCTTTCGATGCCAGTGCCGAGGATCGGGAAACCCTTGGGTTGATCTCAATTCCCACAATCTGAGACTGATCATCGGGATTCACAGCAAACTGCACATTGCAGCCACCCGCAAAATTCCCGATTCCGTTCATCATTTTGATGGCCAGATCCCGCATGTGCTGGAATGTGGTATCGGGCAGTGTCATCGCAGGAGCCACTGTGATGCTGTCTCCGGTATGAATGCCCATCGGATCAAAATTCTCAATTGAACAGATGATCACAACGTTTCCATCCTTATCTCTCAGTAACTCAAGTTCATATTCTTTCCAACCAAAAATGCTTTGTTCCACCAACACTTCATGGATCGGTGAGCAATGCAGGGCATTTTGCAACATGGCATCAAACTGCTCGGCTGAATCAACAATTCCGCCACCTGTTCCACCCAGTGTGAATGAAGGACGGAGTACGAGTGGAAACCCGATTTTCTGCGCAATCTCTTTTCCTTCCAGAAACGAACGGGCGGTGGATCCTTCGCAAACCATCACATCGAGTTCGATCATCTTTTTCCGGAACAGCTCCCTGTCTTCGGTGGTCTCAATGGCTTTAACATCCACACCAATCATTTTCACGCCGTATTTTTTCCAAAGGCCGGCATTTTCGCAATCGATGGCCAGGTTCAAGGCTGTCTGACCACCCATGGTCGGAAGGACAGCATCGATCTTATGTTCTTTCAGAATCTCCTCTATGTATTTCTTTTCCAGTGGCTTGAGGTAGATGTGATCGGCTGTTACCGGATCGGTCATTACGGTTGCCGGATTGGAATTGATCAGTACAACTACTATTCCTTCTTCTTTCAGCGAACGTGCCGCCTGGGAGCCTGAATAGTCAAATTCACAGGCCTGACCAATCACAATGGGGCCCGATCCTATGATGAGGACCTTGCGTATCGAAGTATCTTTTGGCATGGGGGAGTGGTGCGGAAATGCGGTGCGAAGGTAGGCAAAGACCGTTTTTTGAACCTATTTCTGGCAGGTAATTTTTTGGTTTTTTTTGAATACTGCTTGGTTGCGCAGCGGTTTCATGTGTTATGAGGGGTGCAATATTTAATCCTTAGCCAA
This sequence comes from Spirosoma fluviale, assembly GCA_945883425.1. Taxonomy (GTDB): domain Bacteria; phylum Bacteroidota; class Bacteroidia; order Cytophagales; family Flexibacteraceae; genus CAMDMI01. Next base: position 310 of record CAMCXM010000073.1, on the reverse strand, counting down.
AATCGGTGAGATAGGAGGGAGAGAGGGCGTAAACATCATGGTTTTCTCCCGGCTGAATGGTAAACACACCCTGAACCACACGCTGTACAAGGATTTTCGAAGCGATCCATTTCGGGATTTTTGAGAGGCGGGCAAACTCGTCAAGCGTCATTACCTTGTTTTCTTCCAGAAAGGCAAACACTTTTTTCTCCCGGGCATTGAAGGTGAGTGAATGTTGGCGGGACTCATTTTGTCCTGCTTTGAGAATCTTCAACATTTCAGTGGATGCCTGCAGGCTCTGGTCGTTATGCCGCACATACACCCGATACTG
>CAMCXM010000072.1 GCA_945883425.1 Spirosoma fluviale | reverse complement strand
CATTTTTCGACATCTTAAACATGGCGACATTGTCTTCCAGGTTTCCGACATCTTTCCGCAATTGCAACAATCGCTTCTGGATGTAGCCTTCCTGATTCCGTAGAGTTTTCACTCCTTCCGTTGAATAAGTTGAGCGATTTGACAGAATATTGATTTTCAGTTTTTCTTTGTCATAAGGCTGAATTTCAGAAGCCGCATCGATCATCTCGATCATGGCTTTTGAAAAGCGGGCGTTGATCTTCTGAATGGATTTCATCGGCACAAAACCTATGTTGCGGAACTGATCTTTGAGTTCATCCAGTTTTTTACGGGAACCGGTTCCAGATGCCGCCAATGCTTCAATTTCAGCACAAACGGCTTCTTTTGCCGTCAGATTTTCTGACTGGATTTTGTCTTCACCTGATCGTTGATCACGAAGTCGTGTAAAGAAATGATCCAATCCAGCTCTAAAAGCATCGTATAGTTTCTGACCTTCTTTGCCAAAAACCGGCGCCACTTTTTTCCATTCGCCCTGGAGAAACTTCATCCGGTTGGCAATGCCATCCCAGTCTTCTCCATCTTTCAGACTATCCACTTCATCGATCAAAGCCTGCTTGGCAGCAATGACATCCTGCTTGGATTTCTCCATCTGACGGAAGAAATCGCCTTTGGCGTGCATGAACTTTTTGTACAAAGTCCAGAACTGCTTGTTGAGTTCGGTTGATTTTTCTCGGGAACGACCTGGAATGGATTTCCACTCCTCCTGAAATGCCAGAACCTCCGTTGTCTTCTCTCTCCATTCTTTTACTCCGGCGGCAATAAATGTTTCGAGACCTGCCATCTTTTCCAGAATGGCTTCTTTCAGAGAAACTTCTTCGGAAATGAGTTTTTTGCGCTCATCATTAAATGCCCGGCGTCTTTCATAAATCACATCCACCGCCTTTTTCAAACGATCTTTGATTTCTTCCTGACGATCTTTCGGCACCGGACCAAGTCCTCGGTAATCATCCTGATACGACATCAGGTCTTTCATCGCCTTTGAAATCATTGGCTCTGCGGCCAGCTTTTCAATTTTGGCAATCAGTTCCTGCTTCAATTCCAGATTTTTCTTCCGGTCAAAATCGCGAAGGTTGTGATAGATTTCACTCAGACTATAAAAACGCTCGATCAGGGAATAGTACGAAGCATTCAGATTCTGAGCATGCTCAGGCCCGACAGGTCCGATTTTCTTCCATTCTTCCCGAATCACTTTAAATTTATCGTATCCTGGCGTATGCTCGTGGTCGTCAACCAACTGACGGAGCTGCTCAAGGATGGTCAGTTTGGCTTCCAGATTCTTTCCTCTTTCTTTCTGCTGGAACTCCTGACTTAATTTCCGTTTCTCGTAAATTCCTTTTTGTGCCTGGTAGAACCGTTGCTCAAGGGCATGATGCTTAAATTCAAACATCTCAGGATTTCCACCTTCTGCCACAAATTTTTCAAGGGCTTCGGCTTTCTCCTGGGCATACAAAGCTTCAAACAAAGGCTTTATTTTCTGTATCGCCCGATTGGCCACAACCGGATCGCTGTCACGGTTCATTTGCTCGGCAATTTTTACCAGCTGCTCTTTATCCAGAGAGGAATAATCTTCGACGACGGCTTCGGCGTCTTCTTTTTCCATCTCTTCCATTTCATGGTCTTCCACCACCAATATCTCCACTTCCGTCGGTATTTCGGCTGAAACTGCTTCCGGATGTTCAACTTGTGCCGATGGTGTTTCTTCTACGACCGATACCTCTTGTGCGGGCTCTTCGGACGCGATTTCAACAGAAGCGGATGGTGCAGAAACTTCTTCCGGCTGCGTTTCCTCGGTGGCTGACATTTCGGGTACCGATGCTGGTTCCGTTGTTTCTTCTACCTGGGATACCAATTCGGTTTCCACTTCTGTCGAAGCTGAAACAACGATTGCTTCGTCCGTAACGGAATCAGCAACTGTTTCCGTTACCTCAGCCACAGCTGGTTCGGAATGATCTGAAGTCGGGGTTTCGGTGAAAGACCCGATTGGACTGTCACCTGCCTCTGAAATTTCAGCAGCAGGTTCAGGGGAAACCGATGTAGTCTCAGTAGACAGCTCTGTTGAATTGTCATTTACTGGTGATAACTCGTCGGTAGAAAGAGTAGAATTATTATTCATATTGTCCTTGAAAGACGTTTTTCAAAAAAGGATTGCAAAACTAATCGAATATTACTTGTCAACCAAGGGATTAGAGATGACTTTTTTCCGCAACAGGTAGTTCTATCCTTGTCTGAATGGCATTTAACACAAAACAACCAAAAAATAAACCGATCTAATATCAGGACATTCCTTACCATTTTAATTTAGGTACCGGTTCGCACCGATTTTATGCTTAGTATTGCGGCCATTTTTAAAGTACCGAGTACCGTAATACTTCATGAAACTATCCGAATTTAATTTTAATCTCCCCACTGAACTAATCGCTTTTTATCCTGCTGAAAATCGTGATGAATCCCGACTTATGGTGGTCCATCGCAAAACCGGTCTGATCGAGCACAAAATTTTCAAAGATATTCTCAACTATTTCGAGGACGGCGATACCATGGTGGTCAACAACACCAAAGTATTTCCTGCCCGGATGTATGGCAATAAAGAAAAAACAGGAGCGAAAATCGAGGTATTCCTTCTTCGGGAACTGAACCGAGAGTATAAACTCTGGGATGTATTGGTTGATCCAGCCCGTAAAATTCGTGTTGGAAATAAACTTTACTTCGGCGATTCCGATCTGGTGGCTGAAGTGATTGACAACACCACATCCCGCGGACGGACCATCCGTTTTCTGACCGATGCGGTGGGTGAAGACTTTTATCGCCTCATCGATCAGCTGGGCGAAACTCCTCTCCCACGTTACATCAAACGGGATGTGGAAGAAGCAGACAAAGAACGTTTCCAGACTATTTTTGCGGAACATAAAGGTGCAGTGGCTGCCCCAACTGCGGGACTTCACTTTACGAAACAACTGGTAAAGCGCCTGGCGCTGAAAGGTGTGGATGTTGCGCCATTGACGCTTCACATTGGATTGGGCACCTTCCGTCCGGTGGATGTGGAAGATCTGACCAAACACAAAACGGATTCTGAAAACTTCAATATTGCGCAGGAAACAGTGGATCGGGTAAACTACTCTCTTGACAAAAAAGGAAAAGTTTGCGCCGTGGGAACCACCACTCTCCGGGCTTTGGAATCTTCGGTTTCTTCGACAAACCGTCTGAAACTGAACTCCGGCTGGACCGACAAATTCATTTTCCCGCCATATGATTTCAAAATTGCCAATGCCTTGATCACCAATTTCCACATGCCGCAATCCATTCTTCTTATGATGGCCTGTGCGTTTGGTGGATATGAACTGGTGATGAAAGCCTACGAACAAGCGGTTGAAGAAAAATATCAGTTCTTCAGTTATGGCGATGCCATGCTGATCATCGACTAACGATACCGTCCTTTATCATAAAAGCCCTGCCAAAAGCGGGGCTTTTTTATTTCCGGGGTGTGAAGATGTTGTACCCTCCTATTTCAGCCACCTGGTGATAACGACTATAATCAAACTTCAGGAAAGGCGAAATGGAAGAACCGTCTGTTACGATGAAATCAACCTGACCCGATTCCACCACCGATTTCAAAGGACCGAATCCGGTTTGCTTTTTGGCATTGAACACCTGGATGCTCACATCTCGACATGGGGCCACAATGTGGTCGGCAAGCAAAGTAGTGGTATGGTCTTCCCACTGGCGATTGATAAGGACGAGTGTTTTAAAATCTGGCTTTGATGCATTTTTATGAAGCCAGGCAACGACTTCTTTCTGCTGTTCATATTTGACTTTCAACTCGCGTTCCTGATGAAGAAATCCTCCTGTGAACCAATGAAACGACGAAGTGAGAAACAGCATCACCAGAACAGCGGTACCGAGCAGATAATGAGTAAATGGATGTTGAAAAATGGCTTTTAGGGAAAGACGGTGTAGCATGATCCCCAGAAAAAGCAGACTGATGAAGGTACACTCCAGAAAATAGTTGGGTCCGGAACCATATTTGAGCGAAAACAAAAGCTGCGGGAAAAAGCTGAACACAAATCCGGCTGCCAGAACATGGAGAGCGTAGTTTTTTTCAAACGCAAATTCCAAACTCATCACCAGGGCAAGTCCAAACAGCACCGCCATGACAGAAAAATAACCAGCGAAAGCCCCGACAAACCAGGAAATGCTGATACCGTTGTTGAGCCCGCCCAGCACATTGCGGACAAAATCGCCATTCGTTCCAAACTGAAAAAGAGAGAACACGGCTGCAATCGCCAATGCCATACCCAAACCAGTAAGCAGCATTTGCTTCCATTCTTTTTGAAGAAACAAAACCGCCGGAAGGATGGCACAGAACACAAGTCCGTCCTGTTTGGTAAAAAAGGCAAGGACCGAAAGTACCATTGTCAAAGGAAAAACAATCCGTTTTCGTTTGGAAGGATACTGCAACAGAACGTAAATAAGACACTGAAAGACAAAGCCTTTGAAACAATCGGGCCGTCCGGAAATGACAAAGGCTTCCATCCAGAGAAAAGCCAGTGATGAAATGAAAATTGCAATGGTGTTTGGAATCCGGAAATGCCGCGTGGCCATTCGGTACAACAAAAAGACAGAACCCAAACTCAGCAAAGCATTAAAGCAGCGGGCCAACGAATACACCGAATGGGCATTGAGCGGATCGATGGAAAGGATCTTACCAAAGGTGGCAACCAGATAATAATAGGCCGGCATGTATTGGATAATAGCGAAAGGGGCAGTATCCGGATTTGTGTACAAGGGCTTGCCCAGCATGATCTGTTGAATACCCCAGATCACATTTCGCTCAAAACCTCCCAGATCGGGGGCATAGCTGAAAATGAGAATTCGTTTCAGTCCAAATTGCAATCCGATCCAAAACAACAGGACACTAAAAAACAGAATCTTTGAGAGAAGAAGCATCCGCGAAGCGGCAACGGAACCGGGTTTCATTGACATCAGCCTTTTATGATCCGGGAAATGTAATCGGTGTAGTCCTTTGCCGGTATAAAGAGTTTCTGGGTGCGGTACATCAGCACAACAAACAATAAGAGCAAGGATACCAAAAATGATTGCATGATGAGCGATGAAAATCCAGTGACCACAGTGGTTGCCCAGCCTGGGGAGGCAACCTCGGTGAAGAATTTCAGCATCGCTACAGAAAAAATACTGAACAAGCTCATCACCACCAATCCTATACAAAACAGCATTAACCGGACCGCCATCGTATCGGCATGTACTGCGACAGCAGACAATCCATGCAGGACAAGACTGGTAAAGTTCATCTTACTTTCTCCGGCCAGGCGTCTGCCTCTTTCCAATGGAATGCTGTTGTAAGGAATCCGGGATTTGATAATGCCACCTGAAAAATGGTTCCAGATTTCTGATACGTGAGCTACTTTAACTGCCAGTCTTCCAGGAATATAACTGAAGTTACCGAAAGCAATCTTTTTACCTGTCAGCATCCGGAAAACGAATTTGTAGATCTGGTAGAAAAACTTGAACACAAACCCTTCGTGCCGCTTGGTACGCCGGGCAAACATAATTCGGTCTTCCCTGATCCCAGCCTCAGCCAGTAGCTGAAGATGAGACGGCTGGTCCTCTCCGTCGGCATCCATTACAATAACAGAATGGCCCGGAAAATGAGTAGCCACATACGAAATGCCCAAAGCAATGGCTTTCTGGTGTCCGACATTGCGGGTCAGATCCAAAACCAAATCCTCTTTTCCGGAACGGAGCAAAGCGACAGGTGGTTCGTCGAAACTTCCATCGTTGACCCAGCAAAAACACAGCCGGCTGAAATAATCAGGTGAGGTGTTTTTTTCAATGCTGGCCAGCAATAAATGACAGGATTCCCAGTCATTAAATACCGGAATCACCACAAAGGTGGATTCGTTTGTATGGGGAGTCGAAACCGTCAAATTGTCTGTAAAACTGCAAGGTTACAGCATCGGGCAAAAACTTCAAAGAAATATAGTTGGCAGCCCCATTTCAGGACAGTATTTCTTCATCAGAAAAAAAGAGACAAAAAATTTTCAAACCCCGTGTCACCTGTCTTGTTTTGCATTCAATATGAGAAAGTCATCCATCCACATCGACGTTACGCTCGACCAACAAAATATTCCGGAAGAAATTTCATGGCACGCTTCCGATAATCCGGGCCAGGTTGAAACGACCAAATCCTTTGCCTTATCCTTCTGGGATTCAGAAAATTCGGCCATTATGCGGATTGACCTCTGGACAAAAGACATGCTGGTAGGTGAAATGAAACGCTTTTTTCTCCAAAGTCTGGGAGGAATGAACGAGACTCTTCAAAGTGCCACCAACGACCAGGAATGGTACGAGGAAGTTGAAAAAACCATTAAAAAACTGGCCGAACGATTGCAGAAAGAAGAAGCATCGGGCCAACATTAAGATTACCGATCCGGAAGCGGATCAATTATTGAGAGATTTCGTTCCGACAAAAACCGACAACCAACAAACCACCGCCATCTGTGAATCCGGAAACCGCTACTCCTGAATTTGAAGTCCCTGAATTTTCAGCTTCTGCTCAAACCTATATTGAAATATATGGTGCCCGGGAACACAATCTCAAGGACCTGACGCTGAAAATCCCCAGGGAAAAGCTCACCGTGATCACCGGAATTTCCGGTTCGGGGAAATCCTCTCTGGCCTTCGACACCATTTATGCGGAAGGGCAGAGGCGCTACATGGAAAGCTTTTCGGCCTATGCCCGGAGTTTCATGGGCGAAATGAAACGGCCGGAAGTCGAAAAGATCGACGGCCTCAGTCCGGTTATTTCCATTGAACAGAAAACAACCAGCCGGAATCCCCGCTCCACAGTCGGAACGGTAACCGAGATCTACGATTTCTTCCGCCTTCTCTATGCCCGTGCCGGAGAAGCGTTTTCGTATGTGACCGGCGAAAAGATGATCCGCCAGTCGGAAGACCAGATCATCAATACCATTCTCGAAGAATACGAAGGCAAGGCCATTATGATTCTGGCCCCCGTCGTCAAAGCCAGGAAAGGACACTACCGTGAAGATTTTGTAAACTGGCGCAAATGGGGATATGCCAAAGTTCGGGTTGACGGCGAGGTGCAGGAAATTGTACCGAAGATGCAACTCGACCGGTACAAGGTGCACGACATCGAAATCGTGGTAGACCGGCTGAAGCCGAAAGCCGATGAGCGGACCCGTCTGTCTCAATCGGTGCAGACAGCCATGAAACTGGCGAAGGGCGTCATTCTGGTCCTTGACCCGAACGATTCCGTCCGTCACTTCTCGAAATTTCTGATGTGCCCAACTTCGGGAATCGCCTATGATGAACCTGCGCCCAATAACTTTTCCTTCAACTCACCTTACGGGGCCTGTCCGGAATGCAACGGACTGGGCAAACTCGAACGCATTGATGAGGATTCCGTCCTTCCAGACCGCAGCCTGAGCATCAGTCGTGGTGGACTGGCGCCACTGGGTGAATACCGCGACATCTGGGTTTTCCACCAACTGGCGGCCTTGCTGAAACGAAACGGACACAATATCACCACACCCATCAAAGATCTGCCGGCCGAACTGCTGAATGAAATTCTGTATGGTACTGCCGAGCCATTGATGGTTTCCTCCGAAAAATACGGACGGGACTATGAAGTGAAGTACGAAGGTCTGATGAACTACATGCAGAAGTACTTCGAATCGGGATCTGATAAGGTACAGGACTGGGTGGGTGAATACACGAAGACAACCGTTTGCAACGAGTGTAACGGATTGAGGCTTAAGAAAGAATCGCTTCATTTTAAGATTGCAGACAAGAACATCGCAGAGCTTACCATGCTCGACATCAGCGAGCTGAACCTCTGGCTTCAGGATCTGGAAACAAGGATTACGGAGAGACAGCAGATCATCGGAAAAGAAGTACTGAAAGAAATCAGGAGACGAATCGGGTTTCTGGTGGAAATCGGACTCGAATACCTCAACCTCAACCGGAGCATGCAAAGTTTGTCCGGCGGGGAAGCCCAGCGAATCCGTCTGGCGACTCAGATCGGTTCTCAGCTGGTTGGCGTTTTGTATATTTTGGATGAACCCTCGATCGGACTTCACCAGCGTGACAACCGCAAGCTGATTGCCGCGTTGCAGAATCTTCGGGACATCGGCAACACGGTTCTGGTGGTGGAACACGACAAGGACCTGATGCTGGCGGCTGACCACCTCATCGACATAGGGCCGGGAGCCGGAAGACTGGGTGGCCACATTGTAGCGGCCGGTACGCCGGAAGAAGTGTTGCAGGTGAATTCTGAAACATCCGACTACCTGTCCGGTAAAAAAGTGATTTATGTTCCAGACGAACGCCGGCCTGGAAATGGCAAGTCTTTTAAAATAAAAGGTGCGACCGGCCACAATCTGAAGAATGTAGATCTGGACCTGCCATTGGGCAAAATGATCTGCATCACGGGTGTTTCCGGTTCAGGAAAATCTTCGTTGATTCATGAAACCCTCTACCCTATTCTGAACCAGTATTTCTTCCGGGCCAAAAAAGAACCGCTGGCATATAAAAGTCACGAAGGACTGGAGCATCTGGATAAAGTAATTGAAGTGGACCAGTCGCCCATTGGACGGACACCAAGATCAAATCCAGCCACTTACACGGGCGTATTTTCGGATATCCGGACCTTGTTTACCCAACTGAACGAATCTAAAATCCGGGGCTACAAACCAGGCCGTTTCTCCTTCAACGTGAAAGGCGGACGGTGCGAAGATTGCGAAGGAGGAGGGCTAAAGGTGATTGAAATGGAGTTCCTTCCGGACGTTTCGGTTATCTGCGAAACCTGCAAAGGAAAACGTTACAACCGGGAAACACTGGAAGTACGCTTCAAAGGAAAATCCATTTCCGACGTGCTGGATATGACGGTGAGTCAGGCGGTTGAGTTTTTCGAGAATCAACCATCGATCCTCCGTAAAATCAAAACACTGAACGATGTCGGACTGGGTTATGTATCACTCGGGCAACATGCTACGACCCTTTCCGGTGGAGAAGCCCAACGGGTAAAACTGGCCACTGAACTGTCGAAAAAAGACACAGGCAAAACCCTTTACATTCTGGACGAACCGACAACCGGCCTTCACTTTTCTGACATCAAACATCTCCTGGATGTTCTCAACAAACTGGTGAACAAAGGCAACACCGTCCTCATCATCGAACACAACCTGGATGTGATTAAAGTATCCGACCACATTGTGGATATGGGTCTGGAAGGCGGACAAGCCGGAGGACAAATCGTAAACCAGGGCACTCCGGAACAGGTCGTCAAATCAGGCAAAGGCCATACAGCGGCATTCCTGAAAGTCGAAATGGCGTTTACGAGGAAAGTGCAAGGGGAGAGTTGAGAATTAAAAATTAAGAATTAGGAATTAAGAATTAGGCTGAAGGTTTTGCTTCCTGTTCGGATTGTGCTGACGAAAGAGCGGATAATCCCAGATAATGCATTAGAACTTCGTTATGAGAGCCTAACATGCAATAAATCAGCGCCTTTTATTCGAAATTCGTAGCAGCGCAACGGATACAGAAGAAAAGGCGGCGAAGCCTATGATTTGAAGCAGGTTAGGCTCGGAATAGATTTTCTAATGCGTTTTCTGGGATAGATACAAGGAAGGCATCGCTGAATGCGAAGCCTTCCTTTTGTCTATGAATGTCGGGAAACATTGAATAAGGCCAGAAGCCCTTAAATGGCCCGAACGATGGGTTGGGTGAAAAATGAAAATCTATTCTTTCACAAACTGCCGGATGATCTGGCGACTTTCTGTTCGGATCTTGACCAGATAACATCCTGCCGGAAGGTTTTGTACATCGATTTCTTGCTGGCTTCCATTCGATGAGATCGATTGATTCAACATGCGGCGCCCCCGAAGATCATATACTTCCAGAAGTGCTTCGCCTTCTTCTCCGGCAAAAAGATTGATGTAAATCCGATCACGGGCTGGATTGGGGTACAATCCCATTTCGGGTTCATCTGTCGCCATCCTGGACGGAGCGATGAACGTGTACACCCCATTGGTGACAGGTCCGTTTATAAGTCCCGCCTTCACGCCCATGGCCTTGAAATTGGTGCTGGCAGAAACAACAAGCGGCACACTGTAAAGACGCGTGAAGTAGTTAAACACATCGGTTCGCGGCGTGTTGCCATTGGTAGTGTAATAAATCTGGGCGTCGGCTACATTGCAACTCATGGAGACGGAAGTCGGTGCAGAATAAATGCCGGGAGCCGGACTGAAAACCACAGATCCTATACTTTGTGCCAGATTTATGGTGAGTACAGCCCGTGTGTTGCTGCTGTTCTGTACACCGGTTTTGATCGCCACCGCATTTATAGTGGTGGTGCGATCGACCTGAATGGGGCCTGTGTATTTCCGTGTAAAGGAATTGGGCGTTGAGAAAAGCGGCAGATTGCCATTGGTGGTGTACCAGATTTCGGCTCCGGCAGTGGCGGTGCTCATGCTGACTGTCTGAATGGAACTGTAGATTCCGGTACCCGGCGAAATAAACGGCGGATCGCAGACAGCAGGATTGGTGACAGTAAGGAAAGCAACCCGCACCGAAGTAACGTCAGAGCCACGGACCGCAATGGCCCGGATCGTTGTGTTGGAGCTTACCTGGAAAGGACCGGTGTAAAGGCGGGTGAATCCATTGGGAACATCCACTCTTGGGTTGTTTCCATTGGTGGTGTAGTACAAACTGGATCCGGCCACACCTGTAATGGTGACGGTTAAAGGTCCGGTATAGGCGCCGGTACCGGGACTGATGACAGGCGGGGTAAGAGGAATCAGGATTGAACTCACTGTAACCAGTACAACATCTGTATTCTGGCATCCATTGGAAGAGGTACCCGTCACCGTGTAAAGTGTCGTGCTGGCAGGACTGGCAACAACGCTTGCCCCTTCGCCATTGGCCGGACTCAATCCTGTAAGAGGTGACCACTGAAAGAAATCGGCTCCAGTGGCAGTAAGTGTGGCCGATTGACCCGGATCAATGGTTTGATCAGTGCCTGCATTGACGGTTGGCCTGGGTTTCACATCCACAACAACCACGTCAGAAACAGCAGAACTGCAGCCTGCTGCAATGATCCGGACAGTAAACTCACCGGCTTGACTCACCGTGATTTCCTGAGTGGTGGCTCCGTTGCTCCAGCGGTTACCGGACGATGTACCGGAATTCAATACGACCGATCCACCTTCACAGAAAGAAACAGCGCCGAGGGCCTGAATAACAGGCTTATTGGGAACAGGATTTACGACAACCCGTACCGAATCGGTCTGAACACAAGGTCCAAATGAAGAGGTAAGGCGATATGTTTGAGTGGAAGTCGGAACAAAGGCAACTCCGTTTTGCACTCCATTCGACCAGCTATAGATCATGCCTGGTGACGCAGCTGGCGCTCCCTGCAATGTGGTGGATTCGCCAGAGCAAAGGCTGTCATCCGAAGCAGTCGCCTGAATCTGATCCGAGATACGAAATGTAAAGTCGATTTCTGAAGGCGGGCAGTTCATAAGGTCGGTAAAAAGGATCCGGACGGTAAAAACTCCGGTTGCGGATATCGAACCAGAAAACCCACCATTGGTGAAATTGAGACCGGCGGGCAGCGATCCTACAACGGTGCCTGCAAACAGTCCGCTTCCTCCACTGATCTGTGGCTGAAAATCGATTGGCTGGCCTGCTAGTCCGCAAAAACTGGTATTGGCCGCCTCAATGGTTGTACAGGTTGGGGCAGGGCTACAATTGGCCAGACTCACCTTCAGATTGTACGGAATTCCAATTCCAAGATCCGGGGTCACTTCATTAACAACGGCTGTAAATTGTTGCCCGGCATTTACGGTGAAGGAATAGGTTCCATTGTTGGTTGAATTACCAAAATCAGCCACAAAGTTGGTTGCAACAGAACCGGGTAAAAAGCCGGAATTGTTGTACACCATGGAATACAAATTGGAAAATCCAACAGAAGAAGACTGCGTAACCGACACGCATTGACTGACGGCAGAGGTATTGGTAAATTTATATGAATGGTATTTGGCTGAACCAGATGTAGAAACAGACCCAGGATTGGATTTAGGTGCATTACAGGTTCCGACAATCTGATTCCTGGAAATCCGGCTGTTGATGGTTCCGGAAGTTGTGACGACGTTGATGGGTGAAGCAGGAGCCTGTCCCAGTGCAGATGCAATACTGAGATATGGCTGGCTGCCTATGATCACATTCACAGGAATTTCGGTTGTATCGCTGCTGTTTCCCACATAAACGAGTTTCAAGGTAAGAGCGAGAGTAGATCCACAAACCTGGGATGATGGAATTCCCACCTGAAACGGAAGAAGGTTATTGGATGTATCGGCCAGACCTGCCAGGGTATTCAATTCCCATTTGTTCCGGAAAATCTGAACTCCCGGCTGGTTGCTGGTGAGAATGGCCACCACATTCTGGGCCGTAAGAGTAGAACGGTTCCGGAGCCGGATTTTCAAATGGGCAACTTCTCCCGGATCTACTCCACCATTTCCATTGTTAAAACTGCCTTCTTCCACCGTCTGAGCAATTTTGGCGACATCGGCAAACAACGGAGTCGCACCAGAGGCAATCATCGCCGTATTGGCCATAATGATACCCGCTCCTGAATTTTCATCCACTCCCGGGGCTTCAATATCAAGGGCAGAAGCAATCAGTGCATTGTAAATCTGCGTATTGGTGAGTGAAGGATTTTTCGATTTCAGCAAAGCGGCAATGGCGGCAGCATGAGGCGCCGCAGCCGATGTGCCGAAAAATGGTTTAAAGCCGGAGACCGTGGTATTGGTTCCGTCTGCAGCCGTGATGTCTGGCTTCTGGAGTTTCTCTCCACCCAGGGTTGAAAACAAAACGTTTCCAGGGGTGATGGCCGTGGTATCGGGACGGTAGAATATCCTTCTGGGACCATCCGAACTGAATGTTTCGGTTGCATTGCTTGTTGTATGCGGATTCGGAAAAACCGCCAGTGCCGGCGTTGCACCTACACAAATCGTTGATTTTCCGGCATTGTGTCCAAAGGTTACACCCGAAGTTCCGACCGTTAAACGACCCCGATTTGTATTGAGGTGAAGCGCCCGGATTGCAGCAGCCGTTTTTTTGAAAATCACCAACCTACGACCAATGGCTTGTGAAGCGAGAAACTCGACTGGATCATCATCACCATCCTGAAAGTTTGAAGAAGCAGCCAGTACCGATGTTCCGGTTGAATTGAGAGAAAACAGATCATAATCGTTCCCGGATAAGCCCAACGGATCGGACCATTTCAAATAAGGTCTGCCTGCGACTGTAAGCGCATTATTGGGTACACCACTGGCAAAATCATGTAACGTACCGCCAGCCAATTCGGGATGGGTACCGCCATCTTTGAAATCGCCTTCCCATACACCAGAGGTATTGTCGTTTTTGTTGCCGCTGTTGCCGGCACTGGAGAAATAAGAAGCACCACTGGCTGTTACAGTAGTCACAGCTCTGGCGATGACACCATCCTGAAAAACAGGTTCGTTTAAATAACTGATGTCGTCAACGATCACGTCGCAGCCGGCAGCACGCAGGTTGAGAATTTGCTGGGCAAAATCGGCGTCTCCGTTAAAACCACTGGCGTAATACAATTGGGCACCCGGCGCCAGATCGTGCACCAGCTGGAGCATGGCCCGCCCTTCATCGGTACCGCCTGTAAAATCGGAGAGGACCGTGACCGGCGTGGTCAATCCGGCCGGATTTCCGACTCCAGGCAATTCACCCTGCGAAACATCGGTAGCCGCTGTGCCAAAAGAATCATATGAATCAGACAAAACCCCGATTTTCACACCAGAACCATTGACATTATAAATGGCACGAACCGAAGATACCAGATGGGTTTCATCGGCTTCGGAAACAGTAGCACCTGCCAGAATGGATGGGGTTGTACCGGCTCCATTAACGGACGGTCCACTTTGTGACTTATGACCCGGTCTGGCATTGCGGCCCTCAGGAGAAAACCGGTTGGAATTGTTTTGAGGCTTCACCCAAAGTTCGGCGAAGTGAACATCCCGAAGTGCGGCCAGATTTTCGGCTTCCAGGATGGGAATGTAGGCCAATACCGATTGGAAACGGGGATGAGCTGATTGAATCCGTCCGTTCACCAGCTTTACAAAGTCCAGAATCGGATTGATGGATGTAGTTTTACTTTTGATATCAACAGCCACCAGACCTTGTCCATCGCGTACCGTTTCCACTTCCAGGGTTGGCACCAATGGTGTGATGGCTTGTTTCCGTTCCATTTTCAACGCGTACCAAAGCTGAGAACCCATTTTCTTCTGGATGGCAGTCCGGCTTTCCTTTTCCTCAATGAGGGATTCAATCTGGCGGGCAGCGGCCGGACTGATGCTTTGCTGAGCCCTTAGCAAAAAGGGGAAGGCTGTAAGTAAAGCCCCTAATCCGCATATGATAAGATGTTTCATTGTTTTATAGTTAAAAATTGAATGGTTTTCAAAAATGAGAATGAGCAATTCCCGTACAATCCTAACTTGATTCCCTATCAATTCCATGGCTACGGACCCAAAATACAACGAAAGTGTGATGCCGGGAAAGCGTTCAAAGTTGGAAGTTCAAGGTTCAAAGTCGCAAGTTCAAAGGAAATACAGAGTCAGAGTTCAATCAGCAAACCCTGGAAGGGTGGCACCACGAGGATAAAGTTCAAAGTCGCGAGTTCAAAGTGTAAATGAAATTTCGTTTGGGTGATGAATGATGCTTACAGTGGCGCCATGAGTGCCAAATGATGAATTATGAACTATGAGTGATGAATGAAATACAAAATGCAGGACCTTGGCACCCCTGGGTGCCGGCTATTGGTAGAAACCGAAAACGACAATGAACTGAAGTGCCTTTAGGTACGGAATCTTGAATGGGTCGGCTGCCCGTGGTTGTCTGAACCAAGATTTACAGGATTTTAGGATGAGCAGGATAAATGCAGGAACATCATGGGATTTGTCGCGGTCTGACCTTCGGTACCACATTAAGTTCAAGGTTCAAAGGAAATCATATTGGCGCCCTTGGGTGCCCGCTATTGGTAGAAACAAAACACAACAGGAAGCCAGAGTGCCGTTAGGTACGGAATATTGAATGGGTTAGCTGCCTGTGGTTGTCTGAACCAAGATTTACAGGATTTTAGGATGAGCAGGATAAATGCAGGAACATCATGGGATTTGTCGCGGTCTGACCTTCGGTAACACATTTAGTTCAAAGTGGCAAGTTCAAGGTTCAAAGGAAATGCATTGGCGCCTTTAGGTGCCGGCTATTGGTAGAAACAAAAAACAACAGGGAGCCAGAGTGCCGTTAGGTACGGAATATTGATTGGGTCGGCTGCCCGTGGTTGTCTGAACCAAGATTTACAGGATTTTAGGATGAGCAGGATGAATGCAGGAACGTCATGGGATTTGTAGTGGTCTGACCTTCGGTACCACATTAAGTTCAAAGTGGCATGTTCAAAGTTCAAAGGAAATTGCATTGGCGCCTTTAGGTGCCGGCTATTGGTAGAAACCGAAAACGACAATGACCTGAAGTACCTTTAGGTACGGAATGTTGAATGGGCTGGCTTCCCGTGGTTGTCTGGACCAGGATTTTATGGATTATTGGATTGAAGGATGAATGCAACTATGCCAAGGCATTAAACCGCTGTCTGAAATTTGGAGCCAACTAAAACCCGTCTTATGGGAAACTGCCATTGAAGGCCGGAGACCTTGAAATAGTCCGAACGAAGCAAGAGCTTCGCCCGATGGGGATGTTCGCTCAAAGTCGCATGTTAAAAATTCAAAGGAAATACAGAGCCAAACTAATCACAGAATGACTTTTTGAAAGACAATTCCCGGCCACAATCCTCAGCACCCGAACGGCACAAGAGGTATTCAACCGGGTGTACAAACGTTTATGTTTACCAAAAGGCTTTACGTTCCAATCGCTTCGAAACAGTTATGCGACTCATTTGGTGGAAAATGAAATTGATGTTAGGTTTGTTCAACACTTGCTGGGGCACAACGATGTACGGACCACTCTCCGACACACACATGTAAGCCAGAAGAAAATCAACCACATTGAAAGTCCACTTAACCGGGAACTTCGACTCAAAATTGAAAAGATAAATGAGACGTAAAAAACCTTCAGAAAAATCTGCGCAAGTCCCAGACAACGTAACATCCTATTTATCAGATAATAAAAACAATATCAACTTTTAGACCTGCGGGTATTAACGAGTTATGGGCAAGCGTTTCTAAACAGTTCATATTTCAAAAACATATCAAATGGACAAACAAGAATTAATAGACCGACAACAAAAAATTATTGACCTCATTCGCGATTTCTGCATAGAAAAACTGAACGACGAATACTTGGATATTTCGGAACGACTTGTCAAGAAGCTTGGACGTAAAAGAAGCCAGCCTCTTGCGACAGGACAACTACAAGTTTGGGCTGCCGCAGTAATTCACGCTGTTGGGACAATCAACTTTTTGTTTGACAAATCATTCAAGCCATACTCGACAATTGACGAAATTAATGAGTACTTTGGAACAGGTAAATCCACAACTGGTAACAAATCAAAACAAATCAGGGACTTACTTAAACTTAACCATTATGACAGTGAATTTTCTACCAGGAGCATGAGAGAAAATAATCCTTATGCGAAACTAGTGATGGTTGATGGAATTATCGTTAATGTGGAAACGTTACCTGAAGAATTTCAGGAGATTGTTCGACAAGCACAAGCTGAGGGAAAAACAGTTTCATTTACGACGCGATGAATACGTCAGCCCATCACATTGTATTTCTTTAATCTGGCAGATTCACATCGAAGGATGGGGAGTCACCAATAGGAAGTTGAGTGCAACGAAGGTAATTCAATACTAAAAATACCTAACTTCTCAAAGCAAAGAGGCGTTATAAAACATTCAAATTAGTAACCTTAAAAATTTTATCATGAGATCAAGAAACAAAGCTTCGAAAATGACAATGATCTTTTTATTCATTGCTTTAGGAACTGTAAAATTATTTGGTCAAGCTCCACCAATAGGTAAATATGACACAACCAATTATCCAGAAGACAGAAAATTCATAAACTCAATTTCAAATATTTTCGACCCTTCACTGTCATTAAATGACAATTCTATTAGCATTGGTGCTGATGGTTCTATTTCTTATGGCCTTGAAGAAGAGTTTCAAAAATTTGCAAGAAATGGCATGACTTTTAAATCTGTTATAACCGTTCCTGGGACCGAATTGGTCAGAATTTTTAATGGTCAAACTGCTATTAAAACTAAAGTTGCTGATGTGGTTTTTTCAACCCCGGATGGAGATTTACATTTTAAAGTGATTAGAGCCGAGACTTACATTAAAGACAACGGTAAATGGTATTTCGTTTTAGGCCAAGGAACAAACTTTATGACTCAAGAAGAATTTAATGAATATAAAAAAGATCACACAACTAAAAACTAATCAATTTAAAATACCCCTCTTGCTCGAATTTTTCAAAAGGGAACTACGTAACTTGAATAAAAAGTAGGTTGTAAACCAAGCCATCGGCATGGGACTCCGTCATGGTAGAATTGACATTAGACAAATCGTAAATGGCTTTTTACAAACTTATGGCCCTAATATGTCCTCAAAATCCTGATCGTCTGAGGGGTCACAAGATTTTTCTGGGGAGAGAAGAGAATTGATTTGCCTTTCTGGCACCAGGGGTGCCCAATGTTAATAGAGAAGTAAAAAAGAAAGGACCAAGCTCCAGAGGAGCGTCATGGTATCGGTTCAAACAAATATTCTGGTTTAAAATCGATTTCATAGTCTTGCAGAAATTCAAGGTATTCAGATTGGAAAGATTTCTTTTTATGGTGCAGCTCCTGATTTTGAATATAGAGAATCAATTTGGGAACCTGGGATTGACTCACTGAAAATGCTCCAAAACCTTCTTGCCATTCAAATCGTCCCTTGACAAAACCTTGTTCACGAATAAATGAGGAGGAATATGATTTGATATCCCGAACCAGATCAGAGATGGATTTATCAGGTTTGATTCCGATCAGAATATGCACATGGTCAGGCATTCCATTTATGATCATAAGCTTCTGCTTTTGATTACTGATAATACCTGCGATGTATTTGTAAAGTGTCTCTTTCCAGTCAGGTTGAATAAGGCTTTGCCTTCCTTTTAC
>CAMCXM010000071.1 GCA_945883425.1 Spirosoma fluviale | reverse complement strand
AAGGCCAACTCAGCGTTGACCTTTAAAAAGAGCCTCCTGTCGGGATCGAACCAACGACCTTCCCGATTTTACATCGGGATGCTATGTCCGAAAAATAAGGGCATAAAAAAAGGCCAACTCATAGTTGACCTTTGAAAAGAGCCTCCTGTCGGGATCGAACCAACGATCTTCCCGATTTTACATCGGGATGCTCTGTCCGAAAAGTAAGGGCATAAAAAAAGGCCAACTCATCGTCGACCTTTAAAAAGAGCCTCCTGTCGGGATCGAACCAACGACCTTCCCGATTTTACATCGGGATGCTCTGTCCGAAAAGTAAGAGCATAAAAAAAGGCCAACTCAGCGTTGACCTTCTTTTTGAGCCTCCTGTCGGGATCGAACCAACGACCTACTGATTACAAGTCAGTTGCTCTACCAGCTGAGCTAAGGAGGCGTTTTTGGGAGCGCAAATATAGGTCCTTCCTTTTTTCTGGCAAGCGATTTTCAAAATTCCTGAAAAAAAACTTTGTGATGCTTTACACTTCGTCCGGTCAGTTAATACTCCGGTAACACAAGACTGGGTTCTTTTAATGATTTGGTCACAATCGGCGAAAGATAAGATAACGGTACCGAACCTATTTGCATCGTCAAATATTATGAAGCTGCATTTAAATTACAAAGGGTTCTTTACATTGGCTATCTGCCTGTTACCCTTATTATCATTTGCTCAGAAAGTGAGCATCCGCGGAACCATTCGTGAAACTGTAAAGAAAGAAGGTCTGTTTGGTGCCACCATCATGATCGAGGGAACTACCATCGGTGCCCAGGCTGATTTCGAAGGAAAATTTAAACTGGAAATTCCAGCTAATAAATCTCAAACACTGGTTGTACGCAGTGTGGGATTCAAAACAAAAACCATTCCTCTACAACCCATCCCGGCAGGAGAAGTACGTACGCTGGATGTAGATCTGGACGAAGATGTAAAAGACTCCAAAGAAGTGATGGTAACCGTCGTGCGCCGCAGGGACACTGATGTGAGCCTGATTTCCGACATCAAAAAAGCGGAGATGGTGGTGAACGGTGTTTCATCCGAACAGATTACCCGGACACAAGACAGAGATGCTGCTCAGGTTATGGCCCGTGTTCCGGGAGTTACAGTCATTGATAACCGCTTCGTCATGATCCGTGGTATCAACGAACGCTACAATTCAGTAATGATCAACGATGCCATTTCGCCCGGCACAGAAGTCGATACAAGAGCATTTTCATTCGATCTTATTTCATCCAATATGATTGAACGGATGATGATTTATAAATCTGGGGCGGCATCTCTACCTGGCGAATTTGCGGGGGGCGTAGTAAAGATTTACACCAAAAACACGTTCGGCGAAGATTTCTTCAATGTGTCGGTTGGGACTTCTCTCCGACCACAAACCTCTTTCAGCAACGGAATGAAAAGCGAAGGATCTTCATCGGACTTCATCGGATTTGATGGCGGAAAACGAACGATGCCTTCCTCTTTTCCAGCAACTTCAGTGTATCAGGAGTTGCCTGCCAGTGAGCAAATCCAATATGCAAAAACACTCAATGGGAATTTCGGGACACAGTCTTTTTCTACACTTCCGGATCTCCGTCTGGGTATCAACCTCGGAAAACGCTGGGATATCGGGAATGCTCAGTTAAGCACCGTTTCATCCATCAACTACACATCCACCTTCCAGAATGTTCAAACCCGACGGTACCGCTATGCTTCCTGGAATGAGGCTTTGCAGAAAAGTCAGGATACCTTATTTCAGTATTCGGATCAATCGTATTCGCAGAATGTACGGGTTTCAGCCATTTCCAACTGGATGTACAAAACAGGCCGAAGCCGGTTCGAATTCAAAAACTTGTTTAACCAGATGGGTGACAACGAAACGGTGGTTCGTACGGGCCGGATTGCTGATCGCAGCGGTGACGAATTCCGAAATTACAGTTACAATTATCTGAGCCGCTCGTTGCTGAGCAGCCAGGTGTTGGGAAATCACATAATTTCAGAAGGCAATCAAATTGACTGGGTGGCAGCCTACAGCTACACCAACCGAAGTCAACCCGATTACAGAAGGGTGCGAACATTCCATCAGGCTGGAACCAATGATCCCTACCAACTGGTTCCGGCTGCCGGTTCCGGTGGACTTGACGAAACCGGACGATTTTTTTCCGGACTCAAAGAGAATGTCGCGACAGCCTCGGTTTCCTGGACACACGCATTTACGGTGCCATGGGATTCAGCCAAAGCAACTTTCCGCACAGGGACGTATCAGGAAATGAAATCCCGTGATTTTCAAGCCCGCTTTTTTGCCTATATCTTAAAAAATCCGGGACAGAATCAGGATTTGATTTACCAGCCACTCAACCAGATTTTTGATGTTGCCAATTTGAGCACATCCAAATTTGTACTGGAAGAAGGCACCCGTCCGCAGGATTCGTATCAGGCTCAAAACTTCCTCGCAGCGGGTTTTGCAGAAGCAATGGTACCGTTTGGCAAGTTTAAAGTGATCGCAGGATTCCGTCCTGAATTCAATCAGCAGAAACTCCAGTCGGCAACCTCAGCCGAAAAGATCAATGTGAATAATCCGGTTCTGAGTCCACTCGGATTTTTTAATGCCTCATGGGATGTTTCCAAACAGTGGGTATTGCGAACAGCTTATAGCAAAACGGTAAACCGTCCTGAGTTCCGCGAACTGGCGCCGTTCGTTTATTATGATTTCAATCTCGACGCCAACTTTGTTGGAAACAGCGATCTGAAAGTGGCCGATATTCACAATGTGGATTTCCGGGCTGAATTCTATCCATCCAAATCCGAATTGATTTCGGTGGGTGCGTTTTACAAATATTTTGTGAATCCGATCGAAACCCGGATTTCTCCGGTGGGGCTGTCGCCACAATTTACCTACTCCAATGCAAACAGTGCAAGCAATTACGGAGTAGAAGTGGAATTTCGGAAAGCACTTGGAATGCCGGGTGGCGATCGTTTGGTGGATCAGCTTTTTTTCCTGTGCAATGCCAGCCTGATACATTCCCGGGTGGATTTGGGTGTGGTTGGATCACAGGAACGAATCCGGTCGCTTCAGGGCCAGTCGCCGTATGTGATCAATGGTGGATTTTACTACGCCAATGAGAAAAAGGGATTGAATGTGACCGCCATGTACAACGTGTTTGGAAAGCGGATTTTTATGGTGGGCGACGCACTGTTTCCATCAATCTACGAAATGCCACGCCACGTGGTTGATCTCACCGCTTCCTGGCAGGTGGCCAAAAAAGTGAACATCCGGATTACGGCAAACGACATTCTCAATTACCAGTCCCGTTTTGTGCAGGACTCCAACCGCGATGGGAAAATCAAGGATTCAGATGAATTGATATCTTCATTCCGCCGGGGTTCATACTTCAGTATGGGGGCAATTTTCAATTTATAAGTTAAGGTCTTAATTTATTGGCAGAAAGCCCATTGGGATAACCAGTGGGCTTTCTTTTTTTCAGGCAATTGGGAATACAATTTGGTAACATTTAAGAGCTCCAACTTTGCTCAAAGCTAAACCTTTGGTAACAATTGCATAACGCTGCGGCTGTTTCTTGCGATCAAATTAGAATCAGAATTAACATGAAAAACACCATCTTTCGTTCAGCTTTTGTTGCCATTTTGGGACTTGCCGTTTACAGTTGCAAGGACGATTCAAACGATCCGGCACCCGTTAAAACGAATTCCGACACCACTGTAGTTTTACAGGGAAATCTTTCAACCATGACGCTGGTTGATACCGTAAAGTATTTATTGAAAGGTTATGTATTTGTACAATCCGGACAAACCTTGACGATCCCGGCAGGTACCGTCATTTTTGGTGACAAGGCGTCGAAGGGAACTTTGGTCATTAACAAAGGCGGCAAACTGATTGCCGAAGGAACCGCTGCAAAGCCCATCATCTTTACCTCCAAATTTGGAGCCGGAGAGCGTGACAAAGGAGATTGGGGTGGAATCATCATTTTGGGAAGTGCCAATGTAAACCAGAACAATCCTGCAATCGAAGGTGTATCGCCAGCTGTGAACTTTGGTACACAAAACAGCACTGCAAATGACTCTGAAAACAGTGGAATTCTTCGATATGTTCGCATTGAGTTTGCCGGTATCGCTCTTTCTCCAAACAACGAAATCAACGGTCTGACCATGGGTGGCGTTGGTTCAGGAACCATCATCGAGAATGTGCAGATTTCCTATTCCGGAGACGATGCCTTCGAATGGTTTGGTGGAACAGTAAACGCAAAAAATATCGTTGCATTAGGAACCTGGGATGACGATTTTGATACAGATTTTGGATACACCGGAAAAGTTCAGTTTGCATTATCAGTACGTGATCCATTTTCTGCAGATCAATCAGGCTCAAACAGCTTTGAGTCGGACAACGATGCATCTGGTACAACTGCCCTTCCAAAGACAGCACCTGTATTTTCAAACGTAACGGTATTCGGCCCACGTTTTGATTCTACGTCATCTGTTTCCGGAAACTACCAGCATGCCGCTCACCTGAGAAGAAATACGGCTACTTCCATCTTCAATTCTGTGATCACCGGATTCCCAATCGGACTTCGTATTGATGGAAAAACAACCTATGACAATTATTCTGCAGGCCTCGGTGAAGTGAAAAACAACCTGATCATTTCATTGGGTAACCGTGCCGCTCCAAAGCCATTTAATGGTGGAACCAATCTGGTGGATGATTCAGTAAAGAATTACTATTTGGCTGGAAATCCAGCTGGCTTTGTGGCTTTCACGAACCAACTTAATTATTCCACATTGGGAATTGATGTGACTCTTTACAACGGAAAAACTCCAGCTTATCCGGCCAATCCGAATTTCGCTGTACCAACTGGCGTCATTTCATCCGGAGCCAATTTTACCTTCTCAAAACTGGGTTCTTCATTCTTCACAAATGTCGGATTCCATGGTGCTTTTGGTGCGACAGACTGGACCAACGACTGGTCTAATTTCGACCCTAAATCAGCACAGTATTAACAATTAGCTTCAATATAAATTGTACAGGAAAAGGGGTCTGCCATGCGGACCTCTTTTTTTATGAAGTTCAACGGGATTCAGATGGTTTCGAATCCATGGTTTCCTGAATCTCCATTATGATCTCATCCACCGTTTCCTTTATTTCTGAACCCACCTTTTCGAATTCGCCCGGGTATTCCGTTTTCATAAACCACATGAGTACGTACCAGTATGGCCGGGCATATTTCATCAGGTTCAGTTCCGGTTTTTTGAACTGGTTATAGAGGAAGTGGAATTGACCATTTCTGAGTAGGATGAAAAGTATGGATTGGACACCTTCCTGAAAGGAGGTTTCAGATTGGACTTCAAGCATTTTTTCAGCAAGAGCCAGCATTTCAGCCAACTGGTTCGTCTTTTCGAAATATTCTAAACGCTCATTTATTTCCTTTTGATATGTTTTCTCTGGTTCACTGAAACCCAAACCGGTTGATGTTTCGCTTTCCAAAAAGGGTTCGTATCCGTACGTTTTCACCCTTTGCTCATTTTTTGGTGAATTATCCTTATTCAGAATTTTATCAGCAATCAGACCTGCTTTGTTCGAAACCTTTCCTTCACACCACTCCTCCAAAAACTTCACCAGCCACTGCACACCTTCTTTGTGGTAGTTTTTGCCATATCGCATCAGGTACCAGATATTGAAAAATCGTTCGCGAATCCGGTAAGTTTTGTTTTTGCCTGGACCATCGATGCTTTCAATGAGTTGATTGTCCTCCATCGATTTCAACTGAGCCGAAATCTGGTTGCTTTTCACATCGGCCCGGTACAGCTTGCTTTGTTCCAGAATCTGTTTGGTTGAAATGGGTTCCCATGCTTTGGCCAGGGTGTCCATGATTTTTTGCTGCTGGGGCTTTAACTCATCCATCCGATGCTTGTAAAGGGAGTTTACCTCATCCAGAAGCAGTTGAAGACTTTCGAACGTACTTCCCGACTGATGGTCCATAAAGATTCCGAACAGCAGGGCCATTGTCCGGGGAACACCACCTGTGAAACGTCGAAGTACCTCCATTTTGGCAGCCTGGGTTTTCAGGAAGATTTCTACCTCGTTCTTTTTTGAAAACTTTTCCCCGAGCACCCGCATCAGTGCAATGGACTGTTCTCTTGTAATGGGCTTTAGTTGGACGATCTGGAAGAATTCATAGAACGCCTTATTGTACTGAAATGTATGCTCCAGCACATACGCTGATGCACTCATAAGCTGAATCTGAGAATGAGACAGCAAAACTTGCCGAAGCCGATGGGTTTCGTGGTCACCAAATTTTTCAAACAGGTCGCCGAGGTTATCAATCATCACGAGAACCCTTTTCCTGTTGTTTTTCAGGGCCTTGACCAATGTTTCCGCCGCCCGCTCTTCAAAATCATTTTCGTTTTCCCACTGGTTGATGGTACTCTGGAGATCCTTAAATCCGTCAAATTGGGTTTCGAGCATTTCGGCAATGCTTTCCCAAAGGTCTTCCAATCGGGAGATATGGTATTGCTCTTCACTAAACTTCACTGGCAATAACCAGGAAGAAAGAGATGAATCGTCTTCAATGGCGTATTTCAAACGAAGCAGCAGGGTTGTCTTTCCCATTCCTCTTTGTCCCTGAATGAGAAAATGTTGCGGAGGATGATTCAAATCGCTGGATTGCAGTGTTGAATAAATGGACTCAAACTCCTGATGGCGGATCACAAACTCCTGGATAATGTCCGCTTTGGTTTTCTGATCGGGGTTGTACAGTAAGATGTTACTTGCCATTATTTCCACCAGTTTTCTAAAATGATTGAATAGAATCCAATTTTATCTTGAACCTCAGCCAGGTAACCGTCATGGAAAAGAGTGTCAAGAATATCATCCAGTTCATCTCTCAACCCTTCACCTTCCGCAAGATTCAGGATCTGCTGACGCTGAAGTCCTCCTGTCGTTTTTATTCGGAGCAAGAGTCGGGTTACAAAACCTTGTTGTTTGGAGTCAAAGATTTTCCTCAGCCGGCTTTTGTAATGTTGAAGATGAATGTTTCCATTGGCCACCAGATTTTGGAACGCTTTATTCACCAGATCTTCTTTCTGTCCAGCGTCTGCCAGATCTGCCATTTCTTTGATCAGTAGCTGAAAATAATAAGGAAAGAAAACGCCAATGATCTTCAAAATGGACTGAACCTCTTTGTCTGACGGCATCCGTTTCAACCGGAAATGGAATAACAACTCAATGAATCGTTCCGCCTCTTCTGCATTCAAAGGACCGACTTTTACTTCCATCAAATCATTGACCCGATCTGTCGCATCCAGCCGTTTGGCCACATTGAGCAAGCCAACAGAACCTGTGTATACAAAGCGGATTTTGTGTTGAAAGGACGGCGTCTGACGGAGTTCGCGGTTCTGATTCAGAAAGAAAGCAGCGGCGTCTTTTCCTTCTTTTTTCAGGATGTTTTCGAGCGTAACCGGAAATTCATCCAGTAACAACACAATCTGTTTTTCCCCAAGTTTTGCTTCTGTTAGAAACTGCTTCAGTTGATCATAGTACGATGGCTTATCTGCCTGCCTAAGATCGATTCCCGAACCTGCTATTTTAATTGCCGCAACCCGCTCTCCCCAGCTCTTGAAGAAAGAAACAGCTTCCTTGCCGAAGTTTCCGAACTGATCCAGATTGTCGATATCAAATATGTTGGACAGAATTTGTTGAAAGAATTTCTCACCGCTATCGATGCCTTCTGTGTTAAGGTATACAGAATAGAACCGCACATCAGGTGAATCCACCAAATCTAAAATGACGGATGTTTTTCCAACTCTCCTGGGTGATGAGATGAGAATGTTCTGATTAAGTTCCAATGCATCCAGAATCGCTTTTCTGATTTTGGGGCGTGGGAAAAACTGATCCTTGCGGGCTGCATTTCCGAGAATGGGCCGAAACGTACTCATGCAATTAATTTTTTGCAAAGATCTCTCGCAATTTTCTTTTTGCCAAACACTTTTGCAATTTATTTTTTGCCAACATTCGCATTGGTTCTGTTTTCCTATCTACAAATTGATATTTCTTCCATCCTGGATTCATATCTTTGAACTTTAAACTTTGAACTTTGAACTCCTCCGACCTTATCCTCAACGAATGCCCCCGCGATGCCATGCAGGGACTCGCACATTTCGTTCCCACCGACCGCAAAATTGAATACCACAATGCCCTGCTGAAAGTGGGTTTTTCCCGTCTCGACTTTGGAAGTTTTGTCAGTCCGAAAGCGATTCCACAAATGCGGGACACCGGCGAGCTGATGGGAAAGCTTGATCTGAGTCAGACCAAAACTGAATTGCTGGCCATTATTGCCAATCTTCGTGGAGCCGAGCAGGCTGCTGAATTCGATGAGATCCGGTTTCTGGGTTTCCCGCTTTCTGTTTCCGAACAGTTTCAACAACGGAACACCAACAAATCGATTGCTGAAGCGATGGACGAGATCGCCCGGATTCAGAATCTCTGTATGGTGAGAGGAAAAAAACTGGTGGTTTACCTGAGCATGGCTTTTGGAAATCCGTATAACGAAGCCTATTCGCCGGACATCGTCCTCGAAAAAGGACAGCAACTCATCGATCTGGGCATTCAGCATCTTTCACTTTCCGATACCGTCGGTATGGCCACACCCGATGAAGTCTCCCAACTGTTTTCGGCCGTAACGGAACCCTGGAAATCCGTCGAAACCACCGCTCATTTGCATGCCGCTCCACACATGGTGGCCCTCAAAACAGAAGCCGCCTGGAAAGCGGGTTGCCGGAATTTTGATGTGGCACTGGGTGGCTACGGAGGGTGCCCGATGGCCGAAGATGAATTGGTTGGCAACCTGGGAACTGAACTGGTTCTGAACTGGGCTTCGGACAATCACATTCAGACGGGACTGGATATGAAAGCATTGGAACAGGCCCGCAAGTTGATGCCGGGCATATTTTCAGCGGAATAGAAAGGAATATCTGATTCCTTCTCTCCTACTCTTTCACTTCCTCAACCGGCGGAACCGATTCTTCCGGAATCTCCACCATGGCCTGATAGACCATATCGTGGATCCGTGGACGGATGTTGTTTTTGATCAGTTTGGAATTTTCTGCATCCGGGAAAACACGGTTGCTCAGAAATACGAAAATGAGATTGTACTTGGGATCGGCCCAGACACAAGTTCCGGTGAAGCCGGTATGACCGAAAGTTTCAGGAGAACAAAGCGAAGAAGTAGGGCCGTCCTTACTCCAGAGATAGGGTTTGTCCCATCCAAAGCCTCGTCGGTTACGTGGAAACTGCCGCTGGGCAAAATACCGGACCGTCTGCGGAAGGTGCAGATAACGCCCGCCGTAATAGCCAAAGTTCATGTTCATCTGCATGAGCACCGCCAGGCTGTATGAGTTGGCAAACAAACCAGCGTGACCGGCAATTCCACCAAACATGGCAGCACCCGGATCGTGCACATTTCCCCGTACCAGACTTTGCCGGAAGAGCGTATCTTTTTCGGTCGGGGCAATTTCCATTTCAGGAAAATACCGCTTGGGCAGGAAACACAATCGTTCCAATCCCAGTGGCTGGTAATACCGGCGTTGAAGGAAATTCTCGATTGGTTCATTCAGGACGGTTTCGACCAGCCGTTTCAGAATGTAAAAACCCAGATCCGAATATTTGTAATCATTGCCACCCTGACGATTTCGCGGAAGCATGTCGGATTGAATCACCCATTTCCAGAGGGTGTCTTCCATCGTTCTCATACTGTACAATCCAGGGACAACTTCGGTGCAAAACCAGTTGTTGTCCTTTTCGTCGCAGTAAAAAGTTTCGGCCAGATCTGCGGTTCGAAGCGTTCGTTTCCAATATGGAATGAAGGGTTGAAGTCCTGCCTGATGCACCAGAATTTCTGAAATGAGGATGTTTTCCTTGTTGGTGCCTTTTAGTTCGGGAAGGTATTCGGATGCCCTTTCATACACATTGATCTGGCCTCTTTCCTGAAGAAACATCACACCCTGTAACGTGGCAGCCACTTTTGTGATGCTGGCAATGTCGTACAGCGTTTCGTCGTTCACGGCAGAAAGGGAATCGTAGGTTTGGTAACCAAACGATTTCTGGTAGACCACAGCTCCGTCTTTCGCCACCAGAATCTGACAGCCCGGAGTGGCATGGTCGGCAATAATGCGGTTGGCAAACGAATCGATCCGGGCCAGCATAGAGGAGTTCATCCCCACTTCTTCCGGCTCGGCAAATCGCAAACGATCCAGTTCAGGAGTGGCATAACCCATTCCATATTTAATGGTGAACCCGGTGGAAACCGGCATGCGTCCAGTCGCTTTGATGGCACCAAACAACACTTCCGGGACAAGGGCCTGTGTGTAGTCGTTCCATTCATAAGCGCAGACCACGCCAGGATAGGTTTCCATTTTGCCTGTGCTGTAGGCATTACCGAAATGAACCGTCACCACATCGGCTTTTTGTGACAAGGCTTTCACAAAGGCTTCCATCTGTGGTGTGATTCCGAAGTTTTTGCTCTGGGTATTGTTCAGTTTTCCAAAGGCAACCACGACGGTTTTTCCTTTCACTTTCTTCAATACTTCTTCAAAAACGGCATCGGATGCTTTGTCCGGAATCTGGTGATGATCGAAAGCCGCATAGTTGCTCAGCGCTTTCTGAAATGGGTTCTTTGGATTGTCCTGGCCAATCAGCACAGAAGAAAAAGAGGTTGAATCCACACTCCGGAAAGGCAGAATGCTCTTTTTGTTTTTGACCACCGTAATGGCACCAGCGTAAAGACTTTTGATAAAAATCCGGTCTTCCGAGTTGTCCAGATCATGGGCCAGATTGTCAAGGTTGATTACTGATTTCTTATTCAGCCCAGCCTCGTATTTCCAGGCAAGGATTTTCTTGATTCGTTTATCGAGTTCTTTCCAGCGGATCTGTTTTTTGGCAATGGCTGTCTCGATCATCTGGACGCCTTTCGGCATATCTTCCGGAAAAAGTAGAATGTCGTTTCCTGCCAGCAAGGCTTTTACATCGGTTTCACCAGGTTGAAAGTATTTGCTCACGCCCTTCATATTGAGGGCATCGGTGAAAATCAATCCTTCAAAACCCAGGTCTTTCCGAAGCAGATCGGTGACCACTTTTTTAGACAACGTTGTGGCCACATTGGGCGTGGGATCCAGAACCGGAACACTCAAATGCGCCACCATCACCCCGGCCACAGAATCGGCAATGAGACGACGGAAAGGATAAAGTTCCGTTTCTTTGATCTGGTTCAAAGTTCGGTTGATGGTTGGCAAGGCATAATGCGAATCGGCATCAGCATCGCCGTGGCCCGGAAAATGCTTGGCCACAGCCAGTACGCCCTGCGATTGCAAACCTTTCATATAGGCGGAACCCCGAACGGCCACCGATTCTTTGTCTTCACTGAATGCCCGGTACCCGATCACCGGATTGGCCGGATTGCTGTTGATGTCGACAACGGGAGAAAAGCTCACATGCACACCCAACCGTTTGCAATGCTGACCGATCACTTCTCCCATTTTCTGAATCAGGGATACATCCGAAAGTGCTCCCAGTGTCATTTGGCGAGGGAAATTGAGTGTTGAATCCAGTCGCATGCCCAAGCCCCATTCGGCATCCATCCCGATGAGAAGAGGTACTTTGGAAAAGGATTGGTAATAGTTGGTTTGCCTTGCCTGACGACCGGGTCCGCCCTGGAAATAAATCAGACCACCGAGTCCGTATTCACGAATCAGTTTTTCGATTTCAGCCTGGTGTTCAATTCCTTTGTTGCTGTAGGCCGCCACCATAAACAACTGACCCAATCGTTCCTTCGGTGTTAGTGTTTTGTACACCGAATCGGCCCAGATCCAGGCTTCTTTTCTGAGTTGTGCTTTTACTTGAAATCCTGCCAACAGGAAAAATACGCCTGAAAACAGGCATACAATGTGTCTCCGAAAAAGGAAGAAAGTGGATGAATGGAAGGAAGGCTGGTTTTTCAAAAGGTTGGTTTCAGAAATAGTCCCGGTCACATTACCTGCTGCAAAGTTGCAAAACTAGTTAAAGTATGGTTCAATGTTGAAAGTTCAAAGGCGAAAGGTATAATTTGATGAGATTGAATCCGGGATTTTGTCGGCCACTGCCTTTGAGGATAGTCAACAAGCCGTACAGCGTTCCGCACGCATCAGGTCTTGCATTCAATTCATTGGCGCCACGGCGCCACTTCGTGTTGCTTTTAGCTCCATTTCGCTCCGCTCAACTTCGCTCAGCATTTATAATTTATGACGTATCATTCACCCCGAATCACGCATCACAAATCGCACATTCTCCACTTTTCCAGCGAAAAACGCAGTCTCCGCCAACCGCAAAAAGACGGACGGAGCCTCTAAATTGCTTCATAACAGTGCATTAAATAAGATTAGGACTAAAATTTCATATTCCTATATTTGCGGTCCTTTTTTAAAGCTTTAGAAAAATCATTTAAGCAAGCATGGAAAACTTAATGTACATCATCCCCGCCTTTGGATTGGTGGGCCTGATTGTCATGGCGGCCAAGTCGGCCTGGGTATCAAAACAAGATGCCGGAGATGAAAATATGCAGGAACTGGCTGGCTACATTGCCAAAGGTGCCATGGCCTTCCTCAAAGCAGAGTGGAAAGTATTGAGCTACTTTGCCGTCATCACTGCACTTATTCTGGCCTGGTCTGGTTCAATGCTGGAAACTTCCAGCCCGGTAATTGCCATTTCTTTCCTCATCGGTGCCGTTTTGTCTGCTCTTGCCGGTTACATCGGGATGAACATTGCCACCAAAGCAAACGTTCGTACCACACAGGCCGCCCGTACTTCTCTTTCCAAAGCCCTTTCTGTTTCTTTCACCGGCGGAACCGTTATGGGTCTTGGTGTGGCAGGTCTGGCTGTAATGGGATTGGGCAGTTTGTTCATCGTATTTTATCATATGTATGCCACTGAAGGTTCTGCAACCGGACCTGGTATGCTCAAAGCCATTGAAGTGCTGGCCGGTTTCTCTCTTGGAGCCGAATCCATCGCACTTTTCGCCCGTGTGGGTGGTGGTATTTATACCAAAGCTGCCGACGTTGGGGCTGACCTTGTTGGTAAAGTAGAAGCCGGTATTCCGGAAGACGACGTTCGTAACCCAGCCACCATCGCCGATAACGTAGGTGATAACGTAGGTGACGTTGCCGGTATGGGCGCCGATCTTTTCGGTTCATACGTGGCTACAATTCTTGCCACCATGGTTCTTGGACAGGAAATCGATGCTTCCGGCGACGGATACAAAGGACTTTCTCCAATCCTTCTTCCAATGGTGATTGCCGGTCTGGGCATCATTTTCTCCATCATCGGAACCTTTTTCGTTCGTATTTCAAAGGAAGATTCCAGCGTACAGCATGCCTTAAACATGGGTAACTGGTCGTCAATGGTACTTACTGCCATAGCTTCTTATTTCCTGGTAACTTTTATGTTGCCTGAAACGCTTAGCATCCGTGGTTATGAATTCTCCAACATGGATGTGTTCTGGGCCATCATCGTAGGTCTGGTTGTAGGTACATTAATGAGCATCATTACGGAATACTACACTGCGATGGGTCGCCGTCCGGTATTGTCGATCATCAACCGTTCCTCGACGGGTCACGCTACCAACATCATTGGTGGATTGGCCGTAGGAATGGAGTCTACCGTTCTTCCAATCCTTACTCTGGCTGCCGGTATCATTGTTTCCTATTCATTTGCCGGACTTTATGGAGTAGCGATTGCCGCTTCCGGTATGATGGCCACAACCGCTATGCAACTTGCGATTGATGCCTTCGGTCCGATTGCTGATAACGCAGGTGGTATCGCTGAAATGTCTGGTCTTCCGGAAGAAGTTCGTCATCGTACCGATAATCTGGATGCAGTTGGTAATACGACGGCTGCTGCGGGTAAAGGATTCGCGATTGCGTCTGCTGCCTTGACTTCACTGGCTCTCTTTGCTGCTTTCGTTGGTGTGTCTGGAATCGATTCGATTGACATCTTCAAAGCACCGGTTTTAGCTGCTCTTTTCGTAGGAGCGATGGTTCCGTTCATCTTCTCGTCACTTGCGATTTCGGCTGTGGGCCGTGCCGCAATGGACATGGTGAAAGAAGTTCGTCGCCAGTTCCGCGAAATTCCAGGTATAATGGAATACAAAGCCAAGCCGGAATACGAAAAATGCGTGGCCATTTCTACAAAAGCTTCCATCCGTGAGATGATGCTTCCGGGTGCGATTGCTTTGCTGACTCCAATTGCGGTTGGTTTCGGATTCAAAGGCGTATTTCCAGATACATCGTCGGCTGAAATGCTGGGTGGACTTCTGGCCGGTGTTACCGTGTCAGGTGTGTTGATGGGTATTTTCCAGAACAATGCCGGTGGTGCCTGGGACAACGCAAAAAAATCATTCGAAAAAGGTGTGATGATCGATGGTCAGATGTACTACAAAAAATCAGAACCACACAAGGCGTCTGTAACGGGTGATACCGTAGGAGATCCATTCAAAGATACGTCAGGTCCGTCGATGAACATCCTGATTAAACTGATGTCCATCGTGGCACTGGTAATCGGGCCATTCATCAGCACAGGCCACAAACACACTTCCGTAACACCAAAAGCTCCGGTGGAGAAAATGGTGGTGATGAAGTAATCAATAAAAAAAAGAAACGAAGGAAAGAGCCCTGCAAAATTGCGGGGCTTTTTTTTGCCCGTGAGTGAACCTTCCAAGCTACATGAAAAGGTTCAAAATTGAATTGTATTTGTGATCGGGAACGGAAAACAGAATTCTGGCTTATCACCTTTTCGTGTGAGAAACCGGCTATTCCCGCACTGATTTTCCATGGATTGAGACCCTGCCCTACCACGAACGTTGTATTGCAGGAACTTTTGAAGAGGACTTGATTTGACCCATCAAAAATTCATCCTATGAAATCATATTCAATACTTTCAATTCGCTCCTTTCGAACTCTGATCGTGGCTGCGTTATCCATCATTCTTACTGGATGGACTCCGATTAATGCAGAAGCACATTCCGGTGGTTCCTGCATGCTGGAAAAAGTTCCGTTTGAACAAACCGTTAAGTCCTCATCGCTTATTGTAGAAGGACAGGTCATTTCGACCCGCTCCTTCTGGAACGATGCCCACACGATGATTTATACTTCGCAGATTGTACAGATCGAATACATCATCAAAGGACAGAGCAAAGAGAAACAGATTTCCGTCCTCAGTCTGGGAGGTTCTGTAGGTCGCGATTTCGTTCAGGTAGATCCGGAATTGCATCTGCTTCCAGGCGCCAAAGGTATTTTCTGCCTCAATCCTTCTCCATTCGAATCCAAACTTCAGCCTGGTAAACACTGGACGCCGGTTGCGGGCCTGCAAGGTTTTGTTCAATACGATCTGGACGATGCAAAGGCAGAACTTCCGTTCGAATCATTTGATCTTAAAAATGACGAAGCTGTCGTGCACATCGCAGAATGGCTGGGTCTTCCAAAGCCTACGCGGATTTCAGCATTCCCGCTGAATCCAGCTAAAGCAGCTGGAAACGGAAATACAGTGGCCACTTTTACGTCTTTCAATCCCACAACTGTAAGTGCAGGTAATGGAGACATCCTCACCATTAATGGATCAGGATTTGGTGCCATTCCCGGAAAAGTGGAATTCACTTGTGCCGATTTTGATGCGGCTACGTTTACGCAGGTTGTGGCCAGTGACATCCTGAGTTGGACGGATACCCAGATTCAGGTGGCGGTTCCGGGCATCACCAAACTGGGAACTCAGGTCGCAGGAGCTGCCGGTACAGGGCCAGTTCGTGTGACGACTTCTGCCAATGTTCAGTTTGTAAGTCCTGGCATCCTCACCGTATCCTATTCACACATAAACCTCATCCTGAGTAACAAAAGAGTTTCCTTTCAAATGGTAAATGACAACGGGACTGGAGGATACACCTGGCAATATGCCCCTGGATTTTCTGCGGTAGCAGGTGCAGTAACGTCCTTTGAACGAGCCGCCAATAGCTGGAAATGCGAAGCAGGTGCAAACTTTACCTTTTCAACGCTTGCTAGTGCTGCCCCGGTAACAGATGCCGTGACGCAAGCAACGGTCGATGGGATCAACAGCGTTATGTTTGACGATGCCGCTGTTTCTCTGGCTCCGGGTGTATTGGGTCAGACATTTATCAAAGGATTTGCCGGATGCCAGGTTGGAGGTGTCTTCACCAACCTCTTCACCCCGGAAATTGATCTTGTCTTCAGCCGCAATGCCAATGGCAGCAACTGGGATTTCCAGCAACCGAATGTCATAAGCGGGTTAGTTGGTCAGAACAAAATGGACTTTCTTTCGATTGCTCTCCATGAATTAGGTCACTGTCTGCTTCTTGGTCATAACCGAAATGCAGGAGCCATAATGAAACCGACGTTTGGAATCAATCAGTTTGTCCGGGTACCGTCACAATTCGACAAAAATGCTGTTGAAGCCAGCATCATCAAAAGCACACCGGCTATTCCATGTGCCGGCGCACCAACTGGCTATGTTCGGGCCACCAATGCTCCTCATACGGTAACGTTATCCGTAAACGGAAGTACCAATGCCTGTACACAAAATCTGGTTACGTTCAATGCCACGAGTGCATCCTTCTATCCAAATCCTACCTTTAACTGGTTAAAAAACGGGACGGTGTTGCAATCGGGAGGCCCATCGGTTTTTGCATCACCTGATTTTGTACCCGGAGATGTGGTGACGGTTTCGTCCTCATCTTGCGGCAACAGCATTACCTCATCTGGCATTACCATCACCGGAACACCAGTTTCAGCCGTGACCAGTCCCGGACCGATCACCGGACCAACCTGTATTACGGCCGGAGTCGCCAGCACCTATTCCATTCCGGTTGTGCCCAATGCCACTTCGTATAGATGGTCGGCAGGCAATGCTACCACAGTTGTCGGAGCCACCACCATCGGTGCGGCTGCGGTAACAGCTCCAGTTACATTTCAGGGTTCTGATGTACTCAGAGTTCAGGCCAGTAACTTTTGCAGCACCGGACTCCTTTCTGCACCTATTTCGGTGACCCGGACTCCGGCGGTACCTGCAACCATTTCCGGACCTGTAACCAATGTTTGCCTAAGTACAAAGACGTATTCGGTGCCGGCTGTAGCAGGTGTCACTTCTTTGGTATGGACAGTTTCCAGCGGGGCAACTTTGTCTGGTCCTGTAAACACGACATCCATTAACATCGCATTTGGTGCAAACTTCCCCAACACCGGAGTAATCGGGGTAAGAGCCCTTTCCGGAAACTGTATCAGTGCAACGAAGTCTCTGACAGTTTCAGAACTTCCGGTTGTCCCAGCCTCTGTCAAGGGTCCTTCGGTTATAACCGGTGGTAGAAATGTTACTTATTCTGTGAGCAATCCGGATAATGGTACCGTACGGTGGACGGTTAAAAACTCACTGGGAACAACCATATTTTCTGGTACCGGAAACCCGGTTTCATTTCAGGCTCCCGTATTCTTTGGAAGTACAACCGTTACTTTATGTGCCACCCTCACCAATGCCTGTGGCACAACTCAGCCTGTTTGCCGGACGGTTCAATACGGTTTGCTGGCCGCAAGAACTTCTAATCCGACTGAACAACTTCCTGTGGTGACGGCCTTCCCGAATCCAACAAAGGATCAGATAAGACTGCATGCTGAAGAACTGGAACCATTTGCGACTATGGAGATCAGAATCATGGATCTGATGGGCAAAATCGTGTACGAGAAATCATTTGATCCGGATGATGTGACGGCAGATTTCGATGTTGATCTGCGCAACTCTGTAAGCGGAATCTACATCGGGACAGTTAAACAAGGAACCCGCATGTCAACCCTCCGGATCATCAAAGAATAAACTGAACGAAAATAGCTTTTTTTCATCTGAAAACGGCATTCCGGTTGGGATGCCGTTTTTTTGTTTCCCTCCGTTTTTTTCAACACCTTCGTTGTTCTGATTCAGCCACCCGAATCTGGATATGGTGGGTGGCTTTTTTCGGAATCCAGGTCCCAGATGAAACGATATTTACTCACCATTTGCCTGCTGGCAGCGACGTTCATTTTCCGGAATCCAGTATTCTCCCATTCCCATACTTCAGCTTATTTTATTGAAAACAAAGGACAATGGCCGGCACACATCCGGTTTATGACCGATGTTCCGGGTGGTCACATGTGGTTTGGACCGTCTTCCTTCCGGACGGCGGTGCAAAACCCAAACCTCCCGCACGGAGGTAAGAAAGGAAAAATGGCCCAACCGGTTTCTTCTCTGGGACATGCCTATGAACTGGTGTTTACGGGAGGCCATGCAAAGCGAATCATAAGCCGGGGTCATAGGTCACAAACCATTTTCAATTACTACCTCAGTAAAAATCCAACAGAATGGTGCACCGGTGCGGCCGGCTATGAAGAAATACGGTATGAAGAAT
>CAMCXM010000070.1 GCA_945883425.1 Spirosoma fluviale | reverse complement strand
TTAACCCAGAATCCGCAATGGAAAAGATCAATTAATCCAAATCGACTGATTCACATTCATTTATGGCCCCATTTCATTTTTCCCCGAAAGGGAAATTTAAAGGTGTGAATCAGACGATTAACATCCTAATGCGGAATCTGGGTTTAATGTTGTCTAATTACCGCAGAGGGCGAAGAGAGAATAAGAGAACCACAGAGATTTGAAGAATCAAGGAGAACTCCGCGTTGCTCAGCAAAAAACCTCAGCGATCTCAGCGGTAGTCATACACGATAAGGGAGAGAAAAACCTAGGGATTCTTGATCCGGTCGGCGTTGGCTTTGAGGAATTTGTCCCAGCCACCCGATACTTCCTGGGGCAATCCTGACTGGTTCACATGCGTGATGGCGATGGCCAGTGCATCGGTGGCATCGAGTAAAAAGTTCTCCGGATTGATGTTGAGCAAACGAGCCACCATCGCAGCGACCTGTTCTTTGCTGGCGTTTCCATTTCCGGTTACTGACTGCTTCACCTTTTTCGGTGCGTATTCCACGATGGGAATTTGTCGGGAAATCGCCGCTGCCATACTCACTCCCTGTGCCCTTCCCAGCTTGAGGGCAATCTGCACGTTCTTTCCAAAAAAGGGAGATTCAATGGCCATCTCGTCAGGTAAATACTGATCGATCAGCTGAATGACCTTTTCAAAAATCTTGGCCAGCCGGATTTCATGCGATTTGAATTTATCCAGTTTCACCACCCCCATCTGAATGGCGGTGATCTTCTGGCCTTCCTGTTTTACAATCCCATATCCAAAAACCTGCGTACCCGGATCGAGTCCAAGGATGATTTTCTCAACGGGAAGTTTCTTATTTGCAGGAAGTATTGCCATGAACGGAACCGAAATCGTAATCGTATTTTTTGCAGTAAGCCTTGTGGTCTATGGCATTCTGCTCATTTATCTTTCCCGAAAAAATGAGGACGAAGCCAACCGACAGCAAAACTGGAACTTTACAGGCGAACCTCCTAGTGTTTCGGTCCTGATCGCATGCCGGAACGAAGAAAAAAACTTACCCTCCCTCCTTTCGCAACTCGAGCAACAGAATTACCCTTTCGAAAAAACGGGATTCATCCTGATCAACGATCATTCTGAGGACGGTACCTTTCCGCTATTGGAAAACTGGAAAAGGGCCCATCCCGAAAGTGCCATACTGATTATTTCATTGCCAGAAGGCCTGTCCGGTAAAAAATCGGCTCTGGCTCTGGGGCAGTCGGTTTGCCAGAGCGAATTTCAACTGTACACCGATGCCGATTGCCAGCTGCCCTTTCACTGGATATCGGATATGGTGATTGCCCAGCAGAATTCGGGTGCCGATCTGGTTTGCGGCTCCGTCGTGATGGAACCGGTTTCTATCTTTCAGGCTGCCGAGGCATTGGATTTCTCGGCCTTGATTGCTACAGCGGCTGGAAGTCTCACTTTCGGAAGACCAAGTCTTTGCAATGCAGCCAATTACATGGTATCATCTCAGGCATTAAATGAAGCCAATCAGCAACGGAAAGACCAGCAAATCGCCAGTGGGGATGATGTTTTTCTTCTTCATGCCCTTCATTCATCCGGCAAGAAAATTGCCTTTTGCCGGCTACCGGAAGCAGAAGTAATCACAGCAAATCAGGAAGGATTTTCTGCCTTTATTCAGCAACGAATTCGCTGGGCAGGCAAATCGAAAAGCGGACTCCGCGGTTCAAATTCAGCATTGGCCGTGCTGGTCTGGTTGTTTCATCTTTTGTTTCTGACTGGTTTGGTCGCATTGATTCTGACGAAACATTGGAATTATCTTCTGGTCATTCTTGCCTGGAAAACCATTTCCGAAACCTTGTTTCTGGAACCCTTCCAGAAGAAAAAAGGCTACCGGGAAAACAGTGGCAAGGTCTGGCTGATGCAGATTCCATACAGTTTTTACGTTCTCATATTTGGGGTAATTGTCCTGTTTTCTTCCGGCTATCGCTGGAAAGGACGGCATCATTCTCTTCGTTGAGAATGAATCTTTCCCAACCAATCTGCATTCCGATTTTGCCCTCACAGCGAAAACTCCGATACTTGTCACTCTGAATTATACACCTCCGCCGAATGACAGTTAAAACCATGGCCGAATGGGCCGCTGAAGGAAAATCACCGGAAATACTATTTTGGGTTGGCTGTGCGGGTTCGTTTGACGACCGCTACAAAAACGTGACCCAGGCTATTTGCAAAATCCTCGATAAAGTGGGATTGACGTTTGGCGTTCTGGGTATGGAAGAATCCTGCAGTGGAGATCCTGCGAGAAGAGCCGGAAATGAGTTTCTTTTCCAGATGCAGGCGTTGATGAACATTCAGGTGATGGAAGGTTATGGTGTAAAGAAAATCGTGACGGGCTGTCCGCATTGCTTTAACACTCTGAAGAATGAATACCCGGTCCTGGGAGGAAATTTCGAGGTTATTCACCATTCTGAATTACTGCAGCAACTGATCAACGAAGGCCGGATAAAAACCAAAGAAGGCCATGCATTCAAAGGAAAGCGGATTACATTCCACGATTCCTGTTATCTGGGCCGGGCCAATGATGTGTATGAAGCGCCAAGAGCCGTTCTCGAAATTCTGGATTCGGCCCTTGTCGAAATGAAACGCAGTAAGAAAAACGGTTTGTGTTGCGGTGCAGGAGGTGCCCAGATGTTTAAAGAAGCGGAGACAGGAAAGAAAGAAATCAACATCGACCGAATCGAAGAAGCCCTGGAAACCAGTCCAAATGTGGTGGCAGCCGCTTGTCCGTTTTGCATGACCATGCTGGCCGACGGTATCAAGAACAAGG
This sequence comes from Spirosoma fluviale, assembly GCA_945883425.1. Lineage (GTDB taxonomy): Bacteria > Bacteroidota > Bacteroidia > Cytophagales > Flexibacteraceae > CAMDMI01. Next base: position 16,041 of record CAMCXM010000070.1, on the reverse strand, counting down.
AAAAGGAAGATTCGGTGAAGGTGTACGATCTGGCCGAACTCATCGCCGCTTCCATGTAACTCTGCTCTTCTTCTAACAAATTGAAAGAGAATGCCATGCGATTCCTGCCAGCTCTTTCACTGAAACCATCATTTTATGGGATACTGATCTTGTTTTTGGCGATTTCCTGCGAGGAAAAAAAGCCCAGACCAAATACAGAGTCAGAAAAAATTAAGGAAACCCTTCGGATGTTTTCGGGTTTGGTGCACCTTCTTTACAAAAACGACAGCACCCAACTTCGGCGATTTTACACCATTGATCAGCTGGTGACAGCTAATGAGAATGAGGATTCCGTCCTTTCAGCCTGTCTGCTTCAGGATCCGGATTTTCTATATACCCTCATCGACCTGAGCGCAGGTACTTTGTCGGATCCATCCCGAAAACTAAAAGAGCAGGAACTTATTTCGCTGGCCGACACAACATTTCCCTATTCCCGGTCACTGATGTATTTTTTCAAAGCGCAGATGGCACTGACCCGGAGGCGAAAAATAGAATCGAATCGGTGGATCGATTCGGCCTTGTCGCAGGATTCCACCATTGCGTCTTATTATCGGTTTAAAGGAAAACTACAACAGGATTTCCACCAGGACTCCAATGCGATTGCCAGTTTTCGAAAAGATGCATTCTACCGGAAAAAGAAGTTTCAAAGCTGGCAAATTCTCATTTCATATGACCTTCAATCGGACGATACAGTGAGCATGATGGAGCATTTTGATCTGGCGATTGCCGATCTGGAAAAAGAGAAAAAACGGATTATCTCAGTTTTCAGTTCGAAAGAAACGCCTTCTTCACTGCGGGAAATCAATGAGAATCTTGTCAGTCTGATCGAACTCCGGGCCGAAATGAGAAAAAACTCCGGAGATAATTCCGGTTGGCAGGACGATATCTCCAGATCCAAGAAAATACAAACGAGTCTGGACTCTGCCACATTTCCTTGAGTTGAATGGAAACAAATCTCCTGCCCATTCAAACAAATTTTTAGTTTTGTCCGATCTTCACCATCTCATGAATTCACGTTTTTTTTCAATCTGCATTGTTGCTGTTTTTGTTTTCAGTGCCTGTTCCAAAAAAGAAACCGACGAAACGGTTATTACCATTGAAGCCAGTTCAATAACGGACATCACCGGAATATCAGCCACCGGAGGCGGCACCGTTAATACCAATGGTGGTTCCCCCATTTTAAAAAGAGGAATTTGCTGGGCCACCACCGCCAATCCGGATACCAACAGGACCACAAAAACAATGGATGGTTCCGGAACAGGAAGTTTTAACAGTACACTTACGCAACTCACAGCCGAGACAAAATATTTCGTTCGTGCATATGCAGTTACTTCGAAAGGCATTTTCTACAGTATCCAAAAATCATTTACCACAAGTCCTCTTGCTGCGTTCGAACTGACAGGTGCCGATTCGGTTTCTGCCATCACCTCGACTTCGGCCACTATAGTAGCGACCATTCTCACAGATGGCGGGAAGCCGGTTACCATGCGGGGATTTTGCTGGGACATCAACCCGAAACCTACTGTTGACGGCACAACAAAAACAGAAAACGGCAACGGTACCGGATTCTATTCGGGTGCGATTACCGATCTTACCCCGAATACAGTTTATTATGTCCGTGGTTATGCCACAACTGCTAACGGAACTTCGTATGGTCCGGAAAGAACATTCAAAACCAAAACCAATCTTTTTATTGCCGGCAATGGAGTGAGTGATGTGAATGGCAATCTCTATTCCACCGTTATCATCAATGGAAAAGAATGGATGAAAGAAAACCTAAGGACCTCGTTGTACAGTACAGCTAAGCCTATTCTGACGGGTTTGAGTACCTCAGCCTGGGCAGCTTCTACTGCTGGTGCCTATATTGTATATGACAACAATGACGACAATGCCCTAAGCTTCGGCAACTTATACAATTGGTATGCCGTTGCCGATCCAAAAGGACTTTGTCCGACCGGCTGGAAAGTTCCTTCGGATACAGACTGGGAAAATCTGGAAAATACACTTGGCGGCGCCATTATCGCCGGTGGAAAACTCAAAGCCGTATCTGAATTATGGAGTAGTCCGAATGCAGGTGCAACCAACGAAAGTGGATTTTCGGCCTTGCCTGGGGGAAAATGCAACGCCGAAGCAAATTTCGACAGCCTCGGAATTTATGGTTCATTCTGGTCATCAACATCATATGAAACCAAAACTGCCTGGACCCGTGGCATTGGCAATGGGAGTTCGAGAAGTTATCGATCCTTGCAGCAGAAAGCATCCGGCCATTCGATCCGTTGCATAAAAAATTAATTGAGTTTCTGTGCTTTCTGACAGAGATTCGTTGCTTTTCAAGCCGCTGATTTGATTTTTTTCTGATCGTTCGGTCTCAAATTTTTAGCTTTGCACAACGATGGAAAGCAATCTGGAACCGACCTTACTTCAAAAACAAATCCGTAAAAACAACCAAAGTCAGAAAGCTCTGGCAGAGGAAATTGTGAAACTTGGCGGCAAAGTTATTCCTCAGGTTCCGGAGGTAGAAGAAGCCGTTTTGGGTGCTTTGATGCTCGACAGGGAATCTCTCAACACTGTCAGTGAGATGCTTCGGGTGGAGTGCTTTTATCGCGAAGAAAATCAGAAAGTATTCTCAGCCATCATGGATCTTTTCTCGGAAGGACAACCCATTGATGTGCTCACCGTCGCCAGCAAACTCAAAGAAAAAAACGACTACCAATGGGTGGGCGGCGCCCGGTTTCTGGCAAAACTGGCTTCAAAAATCTCATCGGCTGCTCACGTCGAAATCCACGCCCGGATTGTTCTCGAGCATTACATCAAGCGTGAACTCATAACAGCCTCCACCATAGCGGTTCGGGATGCATATGAAGATCACACCGATGTATTCGAACTACTGGATAGAACTGAAACCGCTATCTTCCAGATCGCTGAGAAGAACATCGGTAAGAATGTGGTGGACATGAAATCACTCGTGCGGATTTCAATCGACAACATTCTGGCGAAGAAAGACATGGCTGATGGAATCACAGGTGTTCCGACAGGTCTGATCGAACTGGATCGGGCTACAGGAGGCTGGCAGAATTCGGATCTCGTCATCATCGCGGCCCGTCCGGGTATGGGTAAGACAGCCTTTGTACTGACGGCGGCCCGGAATGCAGCCATTGGTTTCAAAAAAGGAGTGGCCATTTTCTCATTGGAGATGCCCGCCGAACAGTTGGTGAATCGTATGATTTCCGGGGAAACCGGCCTGCCCGGTGATAAGTTACGGAAAGGAAATCTCGAAGAATGGGAATGGGCACAATTGCACAACCGGATCACGGAACTGTCGAATGCCCCGATGTACATCGACGATACTCCCGCCATTACACCGGTTCAATTGCGGGCAAAGTGCCGCCGTTTAAAACAACAGCATGATATTGGCCTGATCATCATCGATTACCTCCAGCTGATGAGTGTAGAGGGAATGAAAGGTGGAACAAGGACGGAAGAAGTGAGTTTGATTTCGCGATCACTCAAAGCTCTGGCCAAGGAGTTGAATGTACCAGTGATTGCACTGAGTCAGTTGAGTCGTTCGGTGGAAACCCGGGGCGGTGTGAAACGACCGATGCTATCCGATCTGAGGGAATCCGGAGCGATTGAACAGGATGCCGATATTGTTTCCTTCTTGTACCGTCCTGAATATTATGGTTTGAAGGAAGATGAAGAAGGACGAGACACCGAAGGTTTGGTGGAGTATATTCTGGCTAAGCACCGGAACGGAGATGTGGGAACCATCCTTCTGCGATTCCTTGCCAAGAACACCAAGTTTGTGGATTACGATCAGACGTTTGTAAACACTTCATCGGGCTATGTGGACACATCGATTACCGACCAGATTGGTTCCGAACGCATCAAAATGGGAAGTAAACTGAACTCCACCTTACCAGGAGATGGCTTTATGGATATGCCGCCTGCATCAGGCAATCTGCCTTCTGGCGACGATGTTCCATTTTAAGCCGGATCGTCTTACTTTACAATCTGCACCCAACCGGTAAACTTCATGTTTTCGTCTTTACGGCGAAGTCTCCATGCTTTCACTTCGGCTATGTAGTAATACACACCGGGTACGACCGTAACTGAATTTCCTTCTGACAATCCGCTCCAGTTGATTTCCGGTGGCACATCGTCTTCAAAAATCTTTTTACCCCATCGGTTAAACACAGAAAAATGGACATTTTGAATGAATGCTCTCGAGAAGCAGGAAGGCGTAAATAGGTCGTTAAGAGAGTCATTGTTGGGAGTAATGAGATTTGGCAGACGGAACTCCACACAGTTATCAATACAGATTTTTGAAATCACATCGCTCTCATTACCTGAACGATCAACGGCTGTGATGGTATAGCATCCGGCCAGACTTGCCAGAGAAGAGTGTACAAAAAATGTATCGGGCGTCACTGCAAGCACTTGTAAAGGATCTTCTTCATAAGGCGAGTAATACACTTTATACCGGTACACATCAGCACCGCACGTATCCCTTGCAATTGATTTCCAGGTAATGGTGCGACTGAATTCGGTTAGCTTCGCCTGGGCCGAACAATCATCGCATTGAAAATTAAGCGGATCCTGAATGACAACATCAGGCGGTGGACAAGGCTTTAAAGTATCGGTGGGTGATGCACAAATCTGCTCCGAACGATTAATCAACGGTGTGCGAATGGCAGGATTGGAATAAGAACCCACTGTCTCCACAAAATAACAATATTCCACCGTGTCCGAAAGTGGCCTGGATTCATAAGCGCCCACATCCACATATTGGTAAAGCGGACCAATTCCAGAAACCGAATCAATCTTGACAAACTCGCCTGCGACTTGCCTGTAAATACGATGGAACCGACCGTCGTTGCTCCATGGTGTTGTGGCTTTCCATTGAAGAGTAATCCGCTTGATACCTGGATTTAGATCAAGTCGTACCGACTGTGCTTTTGGTGTGCTGTCGATAAGACTGGCCAGAGAACCATACCGAAAATTAAGCTGGTACTCGAATTGTTTATTCCGGGTATCCAGATTCTGATCAATGAAAACCGTGTCGGTTACGTCTGCTGTCGATCGTACAAGAACTGGCGCTTCACCAATAGAAAACCGAAATAACTGAACATTATACGGAGGAGGATACACTGCCGAATCAATCAAAAATGGTTTCGTCCAGCGTACAAGTACTGCCCCGGTCGTATTACTTGTTTCTGTGATATCCACATTCGTGATCACCGGAATATCCAGATTCAGAGGACGGCACACTTCATTCGAAACAAGACTTTCCCCACCTGCAGGATCTGGAAATATGGCAACAATCCGGTAACAATAGTTGGGTCCTTTTTTCAGACCAAGTCCACCATTGTTATCCGTATAAGTGGAATCCGATGCCGGAACTTCTGCAATTTTCACAAACCCGGCATTGTTTGGCATACCCGGCTGACACGTATCCAACCGGAGGTCAGTACTATCAATTTTCCTGTAAACAAAAAATTTACTGGCATTGGTACATTCGTATCTCTTCCATTTTATCTGAAGTTGCCCCTGCCCAAACGGGAGTATGGATGTAAGGACCGGCGGTGGCCCGACTACTTTTATTGTCCAAACCTGCAGATCGACCAGAGAAGGAGCGCCGTTTGCTGGCACATCTTCGGCCTGAAAATGGACATAATAGGGTTGTTTACGAACGTGAGAACAGTTTGTGTTCCATTCAAAATCACCGTAGGCTGGTTGAGGAAAGCTGCTGATGGCATTAAAAACAGCTCTCTTTGATTTAGGTTGGATGGAATCCAGTTCGCCAAACATCGTGATGTTGATTTTGTCATTCACATTGGGATCATCGGCAAAAATCCGGTTTCTCAAAAAGGAATTGGCCACAACGCAGGTGTCCCTGGGGATTTTCAGTTTCGGAGGTTTATTGTTCAGATCCTTTACAATGATCTGCATGTCGAGAATCACGAAACCAATGCTGTCCCTTTTGGCACGATTGGGCCTTAGTTTTCTCCATTGAATAATCTTGATCGCCGTATTAAACTCCCCCGTTATGCGGGGAACATTCCAGACCAAATCTCCTGTTTTTTCATTCAGCGTCATTCGGGCAGGACTATTATTGGCAGAGTCCAGCCCACCACTCCGAACGGCTGGATCTTTGTAATTGGTTACATCCGTTGCCTTTCCCTGACCCTCGATATACTGCCTGGAAGGAACCAGTTTGTAGGAAATACTATCGCCATCCGGATCAAACGCACCCGGGTTGTACCGGTACACACTGCCAACAGAAGCAAAATCAACAGCCGCTTTTGTAATGACGGGACTTTGATCCAAATCTAAAAAAGGATCGATTACAATTTTCGTTTCCACATAAAAGGTGGTGTTCTGCGAAATATCCATATTCAGCACATTCGCATTCCTGAAAAGCTGATAGTGGAAAGCCGTATACACGCCCGGCGATTTATATGTATAGGTAAATTTATAAAGACACACCTCTGTAGACTTTCCCGGGATGGTGGTGGTCGGTAAAATCAAAGGTGATGAAAGAACCTCCGGAATGCTGGCGTCCGGATACAGATAATTGGGATCATCACGTATATTGGAATTAGCATCTCTGAAAATGGTGAGAAGAAATTCGTATTTGTATCCGGAAATGCGCTTGGCTGTGATGTAGCCACCCCTAATGTGGGAGGCATTCAGTTGCCCGATACCCCAAAAAAGCAGGATGAGAACGATGAGTTTTTCCTTCATTTCCGAAATCAGACCGGGCTTAAGAGGTTGAGTAATATTTTCATGAAAAGAAATCCGGCTCAAATTACAACAAAATCTGTGTTCAGATGGTTTCTGGTGATATTGATCCGGTTTGTGACCGCTAAATAAGAATGAGTTTAAATAAAGACACGGATTTATTTGGTTTTAGGCTTCTTTCAAATTCAAAGCTAATATTGCGGCCGGATTAATTCTACATTTTCCTATTGAAAAAAATTACACAATGAGTTGGATAACAGATACTTTAACGAGTTCTATAGGTCGAAAAGTCAGCATGTCTCTCACCGGACTTTTTCTGGTTTCATTTTTATTGGTGCATTTATCGGGAAATTTCCTTCTCTATCGCAGTGATAATGGAGATGCGTTTAATCTTTATTCGCACTTCATGTCAACAAATGGCGTCATCCGGGTGTTGGAGATCGGGCTTTTAGCAGGCTTTCTGATTCACATTTTTACGGCCTATATTCTAACACAACGAAACAAAGCAGCACGACCAATCCAATATGCAGTTTCAGCCAGTAACGCTAAAGTGACCTGGTTTTCCAGAAACATGGGGTTGTCTGGTTCCATCGTTCTGGTTTTCCTCATTATCCACCTTATCAATTTCTATTTCCCCTTCCATTATGGCTATGATACTTATGTGGACATAGAAGGAACGTCATATAAAGATATGTACACACTTGTTGCCACCGTTTTCAAAAACGAATGGTGGTATTCGATTCTCTACATTCTGGCTATGGTTTTATTGAGTTTCCACTTACAACATGGTTTTGCCTCGGCATTCCAAACATTGGGATTGGAACACAAAAAATACACACCGATCATTAAAGGACTTGGCACGCTGATTTCAGTCCTTGTTCCACTTGGATTTGCCACCATGCCTGTTTATTTCCTTTTCTTCAATTAAAAATCATACTCTGGATACCATGATCTTAGATTCAAAGATTCCGGCCGGACCCCTTGCAGAAAAGTGGGAAAAGCACAAATTCAATCTTAAACTGGTAAATCCTGCCAACAAGCGAAAATACGACGTCATTGTTGTCGGATCGGGTCTTGCAGGCGCCTCAGCAGCTGCATCGCTGGCTGAACTGGGCTACAATGTAAAAGTCTTCACGTACCATGATTCTCCCCGCAGAGCACACTCCATCGCGGCTCAGGGTGGGATCAACGCAGCGAAAAACTACCAGAACGACGGTGACTCGATTCACCGCCTGTTTTACGATACCATCAAAGGAGGTGACTACCGTGCCAGAGAAGGCAACGTGTACCGTCTGGCTCAGGTGTCGGTTGACATCATCGACCAGTGTGTGGCACAAGGCGTTCCGTTTGCACGTGAATATGGCGGGTTGCTTTCCAACCGGTCTTTCGGTGGTGCACAAGTTTCCCGTACATTTTATGCACGTGGACAAACAGGGCAGCAATTACTATTGGGTGCTTACTCTGCCATGAATCGTCAGATCGCCGCAGGGAAAGTAAAGCTTTACACCCGCTGCGAAATGCTGGATCTGGTGGTGGCCGACGGAAAAGCAAAAGGCATCATCACACGTAATCTTATAACAGGAGCCATTGAAAGTCATGCCGGACACGCCGTCCTTTTATGCACCGGTGGATATGGTAACGTTTACTACCTTAGCACGAACGCCATGATGTGCAATGTAACAGCCACATGGAGAGCCCACAAACGTGGAGCATTGTTTGGCAATCCAAGTTTTACACAGATTCACCCAACCTGTATTCCGGTTTCGGGTGATTATCAATCCAAACTCACCCTTATGTCGGAATCACTTCGTAATGATGGCCGGGTTTGGGTACCAATGAAAGCAGGGGACAATCGTCTGCCGACTGACATCCCGGAAGAAGAAAGGGATTATTTCCTTGAAAGAAAATATCCATCGTTCGGGAATCTGGTTCCCCGCGATGTGGCCAGCCGCAATGCCAAATATGTATGTGATGAAGGTCGTGGTGTTGGAAACACGAAATTGGCGGTTTATCTGGATTTTGCTGATGCCATTAAACGCGATACCGAAGCTGTTGTAAAGGCCAAATACGGCAACCTCTTCGATATGTATCAACAGATTACAGGAGAGAATCCATATAAAACACCAATGCGGATTTATCCGGCTGTCCATTATACGATGGGTGGCCTTTGGGTCGATTACAACTTGATGACGACCGTTCCCGGTTGTTATGCATTGGGAGAAGCCAACTTCTCTGATCACGGTGCGAATCGTCTTGGTGCTTCTGCTTTAATGCAGGGACTGGCCGACGGCTACTTTGTGATTCCATACACACTGGGCGATTACCTAGCTTCTACTGGTGCTGGTAAACTATCGACCGACACACCGGAATTTAAAGAAGCACTTGACGGAGTTCAGAAGCGAATCGCGAAGCTGCTTACCATGAAAGGCGAAAAAACGGTAGACGAACTTCACCGGAAACTGGGTCTCACCATTTGGGACTATTGTGGAATGAGCAGAACCGAAGAAGGCTTGAAAAAGGCGAAAGCGATTGTGGCCGACATCAAAAAAGAATTTGAAACGAATGTAAAGGTTCTGGGTGGTAACGAAGAAATGAATCAGTCATTGGAAAAGGCACTTCGTCTGGCTGACTTCATCGAACTGGGAGCCCTGATGATTCAGGATGCACTCGACCGGAACGAAAGCTGCGGTGGTCACTTCCGGGAAGAGTATCAAACACCCGAAGGCGAAGCTCTACGTGATGATGATAATTTTGCCTACGTTTCAGCCTATGAATACACAGGAGATAATCAGGCACCCGTATTGCACAAAGAAGTGCTTCAATTTGAAAATGTGAAACTAACGCAACGTTCTTATAAATAGTCTTCCGATATGAACACAATGAATTTAACACTAAAAATCTGGAGGCAGCCGAATGCAAAAGCAAAAGGCGAAATGAAGTCCTACAAGATTTCCGGAATCAACGACCACATGTCGTTTCTTGAAATGCTGGATGTGCTCAACGAAGATCTTCAGAAAAAAAATGAAGATCCTGTGGTTTTCGACCACGACTGCCGAGAAGGAATCTGCGGTTCCTGCTCTCTGGTGATCAACGGAAGACCGCATGGTCCGCAGCAGACAACAACCTGTCAGTTGCACATGCGCAGTTTTAAGGACGGCGACACCATTTACATTGAGCCATGGAGAGCGAAAGCTTTTCCAGTGATCAAAGATCTGATGGTGGATCGTTCAGCGTTCGACAGGATCCAGCATTCGGGCGGGTATGTTTCGGTGAACACGGGCTCGGCTCAGGATGCCAACAATCTTCCGATCGGAAAAGAAATAGCGGATGAGGCGTTCAACTCAGCAACCTGTATTGGTTGTGGAGCCTGTGTAGCAGCCTGTAAAAATGCTTCTGCAATGTTGTTTGTATCGGCGAAAATTTCTCAGCTGGCCATGTTGCCGCAAGGTCAGGCAGAACGCAAAAAGCGGGCAGAATCAATGGTCGCTCAAATGGATGCCGAAGGATTTGGTGCCTGCACCAATACAGGAGCTTGTTCTGCTGAATGTCCGAAAGAAATCAGCATGGCGAACATTGCAATGATGAACCGCGAATATCTTGGTGCAAAGCTGACCAGCGAAGCGGTTTAAAAAACAATAACAGAACTATCAGAATCCGGTGCGGTAACGTACCGGATTTTTTTTGCCTGTATACCAAATGAAGAAACTGAATGCTTCCTTTCTGAAACAAAATTCGGACAAGCTAACCTGATTCCAAAAACCCGTCCCGGATTAAAAATGATGCCTATCGTGAAATGCCGGCAGCGATGAAGGAACTGTAGTTTATCAAATCAACCGCATGATTTCGGTTCCATTTTTTTCAAGAGTATTCCGGGTGAAGATCCGCTCCATTTTTGGGTATGCACCGGATTGTGACTGGCGATTGGGTGCATTCTGAGTTCCCGTTGAAATCTGAGAAAGTCGGAGAATTGAAATTAGATTTTGGTTTCAAAGAACGAAAGAACCTGCGCACTTTTTATTTGAGTAGATTTCTTCCGTCTTTCGCAGGATAAATCATCATTTCGTTTTTATCCACAAGCAGACGTCCTTGGAATTATTCTATTCGTTCCGTCAATACATACGATACCTGCTGAGAGCAAAAGGACCTGATTCCATTCACTCCCCTTTTGTATTTGATTTCTACAATGCCGTTCTGGCACATCCATACCGGTTTTATTCGCATGAAATTCTGGAAGAAAAGCGGGCTGAAATCCTACTGGACCGGACAGTAATCGAATTTGAAGACCCGGGAGCGGTAAAAAAAATCCGGAATGATGAAATCCGGAATCTGGCCTCCCGAAGTCTGATGCCCGCTGAAAAAGCGGTTCTTCTGTTTCAACTGAGTCATTGGCTCCGTCCGGAAAAAGTATTGGAACTGGGAACCTCTTTCGGTCTCACCACTGCCTATCTGGCCAAAGCGTTTCCATCTGAAATTACAACATTTGAAGGCGTTTCCCCTATTGCGGAAAGAGCCCGAACACTCTGGGATTCTCTTGACATTTACAACATCGACTCCAGAACCGGAAAGGTGGAAGAAATGCTGCCCGATTACCTGCATGATCCTGAAAACCATCCCGATATGGCAATTGTGGATGCGGACCACAGCTACGAATCTACGCTTCGAAACTTCCATCTTCTGGCTGATGTGGCAAAGGACAGTACCTGTATTGTATTCGATGATATTTACTGGTCAGCTGGAATGGGTAAAGCATGGGAGTCTATAAAAGCCGACTCCCGTGTGACGGTATCGATTGATGTTTATGGCTTCGGGATTGTCTTTTTCCGGAAGGCAAGTAAAAAAGAAAACTTTGTGATCCGGTGGTAAAGAAACGGATTCTGATAGCGGCCAATTCTGACCTGAGCTTTGATCAGCGGTTGCTGCGCATTTCGCGTTCCCTGAATTCGAATGGATACCGTCCGTTTTTACTGGGCCGGCTGTTTGAGAATTCGGTGGCGCTCAGCAACGAATCATTTCCTCAAAACCGGATCCGGCTCCTTTTTCAGAAAGGAAAACTGGCCTACCTGGAACTGAACATACGGTTGTTTTTCAACCTTTTGCACCAGGAATGCGATGCCATCTGCAGTGTCGATCTGGATACCTTACCGGCCTGCTGGATGGTAGCTAAGATCCGTCAGATTCCTCTTATACACGATGCCCATGAATACATGGCCGAAGTGCCCGAGGTGTACAATCGTCCCTTCACTCAGAAAATCTGGCACACAGTTGCCCGGCTTTTTCTTCCCGGTGTGGACCTGGCGTATACGGTGAGCCAGTCGCTTGTGGAAGAATTCAGAAAGATTTACCAGAAGGAGTTTCATCTGATCCGCAACATTGCCTACTTCGATTCAACCGAAGAATTGGCAGAGTCGGAAGGATTCTGGGTATTTCTCGGAGCCGTGAATCAGGGACGGGGCCTGGAACAGTTTATTCCACTTCTGCATCATTCCAATCGTAAACTGGTGATTATGGGAGATGGCGATAAGATGGAAGACATCCGGCAACTGGTAATAAATGAAAATCTCTCTCAGCAAGTAGAATTCGCTGGCAAACTTCCGGCCGCTGAAGTACGCAAAATCCTGCCCAAAGCATGGGCCGGTATCAATCTTCTGACGGACGAAGGCCTCTCCTATCGTTATTCATTAGCCAATAAGTTTTTCGATTATGTCCACGCCGGAATCCCGCAGATCTGCATTCGTTTTTCTGAATACGAGACTTTGATGAACGAAAATGAGGTGGGCGTCCTCTCTGAAATGACCGAACCTGCCATTCGAAAAGCGATGGAAGAAGTTTCAATACCGGAAAATCAGCAACGCTTCCGGGAAGCTGCTGTTCAGGCAAGAAACAAGTGGAACTGGCAGAACGAAGAAAAAAACCTGATCCGGCTTTACGATAAGTTATTTGAGTGAGTCTTTCACCTGAATCCTGAAACCGTCGCCCGGTTGCCTGCCCCGGAATTCAAGGTCGGGAATCGCATTAAAAGAACATGGTAAAGGCGCATCCCAACACTGGTCTCCGTCAATGAACCAATTGCGCTGAATATCCTTGGGAGTAAACGCATTCTGTCCTGTAATTGTCGGGTACGTAGAAATCTCCACTTTCTGGTAGGAAGGAGGAAAAACCGGATGATGTTGCAAAGAGCGTTGATCCCTCCAGAACCAAAGGCATCCAATCGAAATGGCCAGCACCGGAAGAAACCGAACAGATGGAGACAGAATTTTGGGCAATCGGGGTTCCAACCAGAAAGCGATGCAGGCAAATGTGTAGGCAAATCCGGTTCCCAGAATGGCCATACCAAAACGGACATCCGGCGCATTGGAAAACCAGAATAAAAGCATCATCCCGGAAAGCCAGGTGTAAAAGATAATCGGCCAGTGAGAAAGAAAGGATCTTCGGATATTCGAACTGGCGTATCTGACCAGAAGCACCCAACCGGATGCACCGGAAACCATTGCGATCCAATCTGTCAATCTTCGCTCTGCACACCACAATGGGAACCAGATCCAGAATCCCACCCTTCCGTAATCCTGATGGGTTTTGCCTGTCTGAAGATCAAGATTGGACAGCGAATGGCGGGCAAATCCTTTCACTCCATCCAGATATTCAATCACAAGGCCGCGGGGAATGAGCCAGTCCGGAGAAAAGCCACCCTGCAAAACCGGAAACAACAGGTATCCGGAAAGAATGTAGCTTCTGGCGATCATCGATGCAGCCACGCAGATTCCCAGAAACAACAGCTGACAAGCCCTGAGATACCATCCTTCCCGAACGATTAAAAAGACAACGACCGCAGCAATCACCAAAAATGGAATGGCCGATAATTTTATCTGAGCCAGAAAAATACTTTGAACAAACAGCGCCAGTCCCCTGGTGTTCAACTGATTGGGCTCTCTTGGATTCCAAAGTCGCAGAAATTTCCGGAATTGCCAGAGTGTTTGCATACCAAGAATTCCAGCTGCCAGATCAGGGGAAGGTGACGACAACAATTGTTGCGATTGCCAGACGGCAAAAAAGACAAGTGCCAGACTCAGGTATCGCTCAAAACCTTCCATCTTGAGCACATTCCAGGAATGAAAGAGGAGAAACCAGAAGAGAAGAAGCTCACCTAAATCATCAAAAGAACCCTGAAAAACGACACTCCAGTTAAAGGCAGCTGAAAGCATGTGCCAGACAGAAGCATTTCCAAACCGAACATGCACATTGGCCAAACCCGGCACAACCGGAAACTGCTGAGCCCACCGCATGGTTTGAACGTAATAGAGTCCGCAGTCGTAAAATGAAGTCGGAGCGGCGGCCTTGATGAGCAGGGCGAGAAAAAAGAATACGGAAGCCATCAAAAACCAGGGATTCCGAAAAGAGATTTCTGGTTTTATGGGCAATGAGCCCAGCGCATAACCCATTCCAATTCCCAACAGTCCACCTCCGAAAATTTCATTGATTGGGGCAAAAACCCACCAGATGCCACTCAGGATTCCGGCAATGGAAATTCCCATAAACAGGTATCCGGTTTCTGAAAAATCTTGTCTGGCTTCAGAAGGACCAAAACCGGCCGCAATTAATTTGCCCCATCCCAGAAAGGAAATGGTGAGCAAAATCCAGGCAACGGCAATCAGTATCAAGTGCGAATGGAATGTTTGGTAACCTTTTTACCGATGGATCAACTGGATTGTTCCTTTGTTCGGGCATTCAAAGAAAAGGAAGGTTTTTCCCCTGAACCAAATAAATTATCCTGTCCGACCTCAAACCGGCCCAAAACAAAAAATCCGGCTCTTAAATCCGGATGAAAAAAGTGTGACCATCAGCTTAGGTCGGGCTGAGGTGTATAGCGGAGATAGGGCTTTACGATGGTGAGTCCCTTTGGGAATTTCTGTTCTGCCTCTTCTGTGGAAACAGCCAGCGATACAATCACATCTTCTCCTGGCACCCAATCGGCTGGTGTGGCAACGCTGTAATTTGCACTGAGTTGAAGCGAATCAAGCACGCGAAGTACCTCTGTAAAATTCCGTCCCGTGGAAGCCGGATATGTAATGGTTAGTTTGATTTTTTTGTCGGGTCCGATGATGAACAAGGACCGAACTGTTAAAGTTTCAGATGCATTGGGATGGATCATATCGTACAGATTGGCCACCACTTTATCGTTGTCGGCAATGATGGGAAAATCCACGGCCACCTTTTGGGTTTCATTGATATCCTGAATCCAGCCTTTGTGACTCTCGAGGTCATCCACTGATACTGCCACAACTTTTGTATTCCGCCTGGCGAATTCTCCTGCCAGAGATGCTGTGCGACCCAGTTCCGTTGTGCAAACTGGTGTAAAATCAGCCGGGTGAGAAAATAGAATCCCCCAGGAATTTCCCAGGAATTCATGAAAATGAATATCGCCGATTGTGGTGGAAGCCTGAAAATCAGGAGCGATGTCGCCAAGTCGTAAAGCCATTGGGTGGAATGAAGAATTAGGAATTGAGAATTAGGAATTAGGAATGAAGTAGTCAGGATAAAGTAATCAGGATTCAGGTATAAAGACAGTCTGGCTACGGATGTATCTATTTTTATTGACGTTGAAGTAGTCAGGATGAAGTAATCAGGATTCAGGTATAAAGACAGTCTGGCTACTGATGTATCTATTTTTATTGCCGTTGAAGTAGTCAGGATGCAGTAATCAGGATTCAGGTATAAAAACAGTCTGGCTACTGATGCATCTATTTGTATGACGATATAGTAGTCAGGATGCAGTAATCCGGATTCAGGTTACAAGACCTACCCGACTGATGATTGAACTGTTTTAAACGAGGACAAAAATTGGGATTTTTTAAATCCGCGAGAAGACCCGATTTTATTTCAGGACTTCCCGGGCTTCTTTTACTAGAATCTCCTTTTGAATCGGCACCACTCCCGAATATTCACAGACAAGTCCTCCCGCCATATTTGCCAGAACTAGCGTTGACCTTAAATCAAAACCTACTGCCAGACAAGCCGTTGCGACAGAAATGACGGTATCGCCCGCACCGCTCACATCGGCAATATCCCGTTGCATTGCAGGTGTGTGAATAAAAGTCCCGTCCGAATAAATCGCCATGCCGTTTTCGGATAATGTCAGAAGTACACCCTGAACGCCCAGTTCCGATACCGTCCTTTTACAGGCAGCTTCCAGTTCTTCCGTATTTTTCGGATTGAGTTCGAGTTTAAGGCCTTCCTTCAGTTCCTTCAGATTGGGTTTAAAAAGGG
>CAMCXM010000069.1 GCA_945883425.1 Spirosoma fluviale | reverse complement strand
CGGGTGGTCTGTCCTTCTACAGACAGTCCGGTTTGCAGAAACCATGGAACAGTCGGGCCTTCTTCCTCTGTGGTTATCAGATCAGAATATTCCTTAATAAACGCCACCTGAGACGAATCCATTTCGGCTTCTGTTCCTGTCGCGATGGCAAAAGTGCGGGCCATAAGAACACGGATAGAATCGGCCAATGGCCCTGTCCGTTGTGAAAACTTCGGATATGTGAACCGGATGGAGGTGCAATCGGAGGAATCAAGGCTGCAATTCTGATACGTTCTGGTTTTCTCCAACATGGTAAATGCCAGGGTATCGGACTTTGGTTTTTCACTTTTGGAATCCGGGTTTGACGAACAGGACATCAATCCAGAAACCAGTACACACAGAGTGAAAACAAGAAAGTGTTTCATGCCCGAAAACTAAGAAGAAGAGAGGAGAAACCCGGATGTCAATTTGGGAGAATGGTTTTTGTACCTGTTTCTAATTCCACTGACACGAAATCACTACATCTTAATGGATAGTTCTAATTGTCCTCCAAATCCGAGTTTAACTATTTTTTGTAACGTCGAAATCCGAGCTTCTTTTATGTTGTTCTCTATTTTTGAAATGTATGACTTTGTTGTCCCAACCTTTTCGGCAAGCTGTTCCTGAGTCATACCCAGTTCGAGACGAGTATCGTGAATAAGAGCGCCAATCTTAAAGTCTTCATAACCGGCTTCCAGTTCATCTCTCTCTTTGGTCCCCGGTTTACCGTAATTCTTTACTTTGAACTCGTCCAGTGAAATCAAGTTCTTATTTGTCGTTTTCATACTCGGCTTTAATTTTAAGTGCTAATTCAATTTCATTTCTGGGAGTCTTTTGGCTTTTCTTTTGAAATCCATTTGCTATCACAACTATTTGGCCTTTATCAAAAAAACAGAATACCCGAAAAATGTCACTCCCTTGTTGGACTCGGATTTCATAAAGGCCATTCGTATTCTCTAAATGTTTGAGATATGTCTCAGGAACCCTTTCCAGGTCTTCCAGAAGACTCAATGTCCAAACAATTTTAGCCTTGACTTTTTTTGATTGCAATTCAAAAAAGTCTTGAAAATAGTTCTTGTAAAATGTGACCTTTCTGAATTTCCGACCTTTGTCCACAAAACAAAGTTACAAATGTTATCCTAAAGTGAAACTGATAATTCTACTGTTTGAGGATTGAATCCCAAGTTTGTCAATCTTAACTTTCTAACAATCACCTCAAAGTCCACCTCAATCCACCATACACCATGCGCCCGAAAACGGGACCCCACACCAGCGATGCATCAAAGCCCGCTCCATACGGATTCTCCGGATTTTTGATGAGCCTTTCCTGACGGAATCCCAGCAGGTTTTCACCGCCCACATACAGGTCCAGCGACTTGCCCAACGATTTGCTTACCTGGCCGTTCAATAGAAAATACGACGGTGACCAGTCTGCAAACCGGATCGTTTCCGGATCGGTTTGGGTGGAAGGAATTCGTTTCTGTCCGTTCCAGTTGAGGGTGGCATCAAACATCCATTTGCTCCGGGTTTTGTAGGCCAGATTGATGAAAAACCGGTCTTTCGCAACGAAAGGTCTTTCCTGAAGCCGTCCGTTGATGGTCTGTTTCACATCCAGCCATTTGTACGCCATCCGGACATCGAGGCGTTTGATGATCTCGTATTCAAGCTGAACCTGCAGGGCATTCGAATATGATTTTCCATCCAGGTTGTAAAACGAAACGGCCGAGGCCGACTTGTCCAGATCCACCACCACCTGATTCACAAAGTCCGTACGGTACGCATCCAGTGTAAATGTTCCATTTCGATTGTTCAGACGGAAACTGTGGTTCCAGCTAAGTCCATAGTTCCATGATTCTTCGGGTTTCAAACCTTCCCGTATCCAGATTAGGTTGGGAAGCGAATAGGAACCTGGAGAACCATTACCTAATGGAAAACGAAAAGTCCGTGTGCTGGCCATCAAACCGGAATTCTCCGCCAGAATATTGGCGACCCGTCTTCCTTGTCCAACCGAAAAGCGAAGAATGGATTTCTCCGACAAATCGTATTTCAGGTGCAACCTTGGCGTGAACCAGTTTCCGAATATGGAATGATGATCGGCTCTCAATCCGGCCACGGCTGTAAATCGCGGAGTCGGAGCCCAGGTCAGTTCGCCAAATGCTCCGGGCACGATTTCAGTGCGGGCAAAAGAAAGGTCGGATTCTCGTTTCAGTTTTTCATCGTAGACATCTCTCCGAAAACTTCCTCCTACCCGGAATTTCAGGTTGGTACTGCCGATGATGGACTGGTAAATAAGGTTGGCATAAAATGTATTCTGCGTGCCGTCGTACACGGTCGCACCAAATTCCTGACGGGTCTGGTTGCCGGTAAACGAGGTCATCAAACCGATGCTCTGGTATTTTTTATTGGGAAAAATGTAGCCGATTTTACCAAAGCCCTGCCATTGCTGGTTGTCAATTGAAATCACATACGGGTTGTAGGAATACGGATTTCCATGATGAAAATACTGTCCTCCCGTTCGCTGGTCCTGCAGATACTGAACCCCAAACTGGGCCGTCACACCCTTACCGTCATCAAACCGCCATCGTTGCAACGCATTGATTTGCTGGCCTGTCGGGAAATCAAGGAAATTGTCGTGGTTGTGATCCACTTTGTTTTGAAGCAGGTTGCCATGAACAAGGTGCGTCACAAACCACTTGCTGCTCAGCTTCTGGGTGGTGTTGATATTGGCTTCGAGCCGGCCCATCGAATTGCCGTACACATTGACAAACAGCTTTTCTCTTGTTCGCGGATTCCAGTCCGGCTTTTTTAGTTCTACGTTGATCTGCCCGGCCATCGACTCGTAGCCATTGGCGACAGAGCCCACGCCTTTCGTTACCTGAATCGACTCGACCCAGGGGCCGGGCGTAAATCCCATCCCGTAATTCGACATCAGGCCCCTCACGCCCGGCATATTTTCCTGCGTCATTTGCGTGTAGTTGCCCGAAAGGCCCAGCATCTGAATCTGCTTCGCTCCGGTCACCGCATCGCCGTAATTCACTTCCACAGCCGGATTGGTTTCGAAGCTTTCGCTGAGATTGCAGCAGGCGGCTTTCATCAGTTCTTTTCCCGTCATCACCATGGTGCCGATGGTTTCCATGCTCATGAAGCTGGGTGGAATCCGACCTTCCACGGTCACTTCCTGAAGCTTTTTCCCCTCCTGAGAGGCGAGAATGATTTTCAGTTTGTCGTTGGATGTTATCTCGAGGGTGTCGCTTTCATAGCCCAGATAGCGCACCACCAGACGGCGTCCATTGGCCGAATCTTCTGGAAATGAAATGGTAAACGAGCCGGTCGAATCCGTCGAGACTCCGTCCGTGGTTCCGGACCAAAACACACTGGCGCCCAGAAGCGGAGAAAACTGCCCTTTTGATGATTCCTCCAGAACAACGCCCCGGACCGTTTTTAAAGACTGTCCAAAGGAAAACGATGCCGTCAGTAAACATGAAAGAAACAGGCACAGAAAGGTTCCCTGGCCTGTTTTGAATTTGCAAAACATCAGGGCTTGCGGGTGTACTGGCAACAATCCGGCAATTCCTTATAGGCCTTGTCGTCTCCTTTTGATTTCTCGGTATCGTAACCCGTGGCTGCAATGAGCTGGTGGATTTTTTCCTCCGTCATTTTTTCCGGATTGAACACCACCTGGATCATTTTCGATTCCATGTTCCAGTCGGCCGATTTGATGCCTTTCACATCCAGGGCCGTTTCGATGGTGGATTTGCACATTTCACAATTGCCCCAGACCTTGAATGTGATTTTTTTATCACCGGTTTTGGTTTGCGGCTGGCTGTTGCAATTCGTAAAAAGCAACATAAAAAAGGAGAAGAAAAATATGGTTTGAATGACTTTCATTGGAATGATAAGTTATGAATGATGAATTATAAATGGAATGCAGGAGTTGGGACTGCTGGCACTTCTTGGGCTTATGGGTTAATAGTTATAGGTTATTGGTTAGGGTAATTGTTTTACTTCAAACCAAATCTTCAATTTTAACTATTAACCACTCACCAATAACCACTAACTTCAAATTCGCAGGTTGCCAAATCTCAGAAACTTGGCTACTGCAAAGCCAACGTCTGGCGGTGCTTTCAGGATTTGGAACGGTGATACGATCCATGAAAAGGACGGTGCCTTGATGGAAATGAAATGCGAAAAAGGGATGCCGTCTGCAGAGAACCAGTTTGTGGCGGTGGTGCATTCCATTCGGGACGGTTTGGAGTCGTCCACATCCAGAATCTGGATTTTGTTTTCGCAGCACTTTTTGGGTTTAACGGGAACTTTACCGGAGCAGTCTTTGGGTTGTTGCCCCATCAGAATTTCCCAGGCCACCAGATTCCCGCAGCAATAATGCTGGTTTATTTTCAGGCCCAGAGTGCCCAGAAAAAAGGTGCCGATCAGAAATATGGAAACTAGAAACCGCATTGATATTCTGCCTGAATGCAAACATACAAAAACGGGTTGGAACCGGCTATTCTGGTTGTTACATTTTGTTCTATTCCTGTCATTTCCTTCACAGTTACCCAAATGCAAGGTTTAAGCCTGAACTTCTTTTGAATTGAATGAATCAGGAATTCCCACAGGGCGGTGCTTTCGAAAGTACAACATCATTCCTCATTCATAATTTATAATTCATCACTCATCACCCATCAAGAACCTTTCACCATTCACCACCAATCTTTTTTCAAACCTTCTTTCCATTATTGAGTATTAAATTTTTGTTTTGCAGCCTCAATTCAACACCGGTTTTCGAACCTCATTCATGACTCTCCTCTTCAAACGAATTCCGTTTCTCCTCTTTTTATCCTTTTTTCTTGTTTCTCAACTTGTTACCGCACAAACGGGAGGCAAAGCCACGCTCTCAGGTTACATCAAATCAGCTGGCGATGGAGAAGCGCTGATTGGTGCCGGTGTGTTTGTAGAAGAACTCAAAAAAGGAGTCACCACCAATGTGTATGGATTTTACAGCCTCACGCTTCCGAAAGGGAAATACACGGTGAAATTTATTTTTCTCGGATACCAGACCCAGACTCAGACCCTCGATCTGGAATCCAACCAGACCATCAACATTGATCTGGCCGAAGAAATTCGTCAGGCCAAAGAAGTGGTGATCACCGGTGAACAAAGAGAGGTGGAGGCCAACGTCAAATCCACGCAGATGGGCGTCACCAAAATGGATATCAAAACGATCAGCAAAATTCCACCATTGTTGGGTGAAGTTGATGTGATCCGCTCCATTCAGTTGCTTCCGGGTGTGTCGACCGTTGGCGAAGGAGCTTCCGGTTTCAACGTGAGAGGTGGAAGCATCGATCAGAACCTGATCCTTCTGGATGAGGCTCCGGTATACAATTCTTCTCACCTGTTCGGATTTTTCTCTGTTTTCAATCCCGATGCAGTAAAAGATGTGAAACTCGTAAAAGGCGGAATCCCGGCTCAGTATGGCGGACGGATCTCTTCGCTTCTCGATATCCGGATGAAAGAAGGAAACTCCAAAAAATTCGAACTCAATGGCGGAATCGGATTATTGTCCAGCCGCTTTGCAGTGGAAGGTCCTATTCTCAAAGACAAGATGTCGTTTATTGTTGCAGGTCGTCGTACGTATTTCGATCTGTTCTTTCCTCTCTCATCCGACGAACAGCTTGCTAGTACGGTGGCCTATTTCTATGATCTCACAGCCAAAGTCAACTATAAAATCAACGAGAAAAATACCGTTTTCGCATCCGGCTACTTTGGTCGTGATAAGTTTGGTTTTGGCTCCGCTTTTGGATTTGAGTGGGGAAATTCTACAACCTCACTTCGCTGGAACCACGTGTTTGGCAGCAAGCTCTTTTCCAACCTCACCGCTTTTTACAGCAAGTACGATTACGCTCTCAATATTAAAGCCGATGACGATGGCTTCAACTGGAAATCCACCATCGAAAATCGCAGTGTCAAGCCCGAATTTACCTGGTACCTCAACGACAAAAACACCATCACGTTTGGCGGTCAGATGTTGTACTACAACTTTTTACCAGGAAAAACCACCATTCTCAGCAATGGCGTAGGCCTCATCAACGAACTCAGCCGCAAATACGCGTTCGAAAACTCCCTGTTTGCGAGCAACGATATGACGGTTTCCAAGCGCCTTAGCTTTACATACGGAATCCGCTATTCCAATTTTGCCAACGTGGGAACCGGTACCAAACTCATTCTGGGTGATACCGTTGCCGGAATCAAACGCCCCGTCCGTGATGTACAGTCGATTGCGAGCGGAAAGATTCTCGCCCAGTTCGGGAATTTCGAACCACGATTTTCAGCTAAATATGAACTGACGGACGAGTCCTCCATCAAAGCCAGTTACAACCGCATGGCCCAGTACATTCACCTGCTGAGCAACACACAGGCTTCCGTTCCACTCGATGTCTGGACGCCAAGCACAAACAATATTAAACCTCAGATTGGCGATCAGGTAGCGCTGGGATACTTCCACAATTTCACCTGGCTGGCCAATGAGTTCGAGTTTTCCTCGGAAGTGTATTACAAGGAAATGCAAAATCAGATCGATTACATCGACGGTGCCGATCTGCTCCTCAACCGCACCCTGGAGGCCGAACTCCTCAGTGGAAAAGGGCGTGCCTATGGTTTGGAATTGTATCTCAAAAAACGAAAAGGGGCATTCACCGGATGGATTTCGTACACCCTGAGCCGGACGGAACGTCAGGTAACCGGGATCAACAACAAAGACTGGTACCCCACCCGTTTCAACAAAACCCACAACCTTTATCTGGTGGGCAGCTATGAAATCAATAATAAGTGGAGTGCCTCCGCCAATTTTGTTTTCAGCACCGGGGTCCCGGGTACGTTCCCCACCAACCGGATCGAATACCAGGGCTTTGTCATTCCCCATAACTCTGAAAATCTGCGGAATAACTACACCCTGCCGGCCTATCATCGCCTTGATATTTCCGCCACCTACGATCCCAATAAGGATTCACAGAAACGCTGGAAAGGCAGCTGGACATTTGGTATTTACAATGTGTATGCCCGACGAAATCCGTTTGGTATCTACTTTCAGCAAACTCCGCCTTCTGATAATCCATCCAAAGACGACCGGGTAACGCAAAGTACCAATACCCAGGCCATTCGCTTCTCCATTCTTGGTACACTTGTTCCTTCAGCCACCTATAATTTCACATTTTAAGTCATGAAAACAGCAACTTTTTTTCGTTCACTGATCGGGATGATCTTGTCAATTTCTATGATGTCATGTGAGGATGTGGTCGATATTGATCTGGATCCGGGTCAGAGTCAACTGGCAGTGGATGCACTGGTTATGGTAAACGATGGGCCGCAAACCATTCGTCTCACAATGACCAATGCCTATTTTGACAACGGAACCAAAGCCGCCGGAGCAAAAGGTGCTTTGGTGAAAATGATCAGTAGTACGGGTCAGGAATTGATTTTTGCAGAAGATACCGCCAATCCTGGCAACTATGTATTTCCCGATACCGTCCGTGGTACAACGGGTGAACTTTTTGGATTGTTGATTGAATACAAAGGCCAGAAATATCAATCAGGTTCGATGCTGGTTCGTGGAACAAAAGTCGATAGTTTGTATCAGGAGGAGCGCAAAGCTGAGTTTGGCAATGAAGCCGGAACCTATCTCTACCTCAAAGCAAACGATTCTTCGGGAGTGGGAGATTTTTGTTGGGTTCGCTATTCATTGAATGGCGTCCGTGATCTTCAACCGGGACGGATTCTGGTGGCAGCCGATGCCGCGTTCAATCCGGGAGCTGCCGATGGGTTGGAATTTATTTACCCGGTTCGTAATTCCATCAACGGCAATAAGCCGTATCTGAAAGATGATAAAATTGACGTTGAGCTGGTTTCGATCGATGCAGAAAATTTCCGGTTTCTGACGGAGATGCAAGTTCAAATCAACAACACGGGTTTGTTTGCAGAACCTGCAGCCAATGTGAGAAGCAATATTTTCAATGCCGACAAAAACTCTAAAGTGCAGGCTGTCGGTTGCTTCGGAATCGCCAAGGTTTCAAGAGCCAGTGTGACGATTCAGTAAGAGTTTGCAGGGAGGTAAATCCCGCTTGTTTTCAGCATCTGGTCTGTTGAATTGGGTTTGCTGGCCACACGTGACTTTCGTAGATTGCCATCTCTACTTTGGCCGCTATGTCGTTCTTTCGAACCCTTCTGGTTTTTATTTTTTGGGGATGGATTTCAGTTTCATTCGCTCAGACTTTTTCTTTTTCTGGTTTTCAGAATGTACCGGTTCGGGTAAACGGCGAATTGCTGGCCAATCCCTTTTCGGGTTCCTATAACTCAGGCCAATTCTGGCCATGTGATCTGGACAATGACGGAACCGATGATCTGTTGGTTTACGACAAATCGGGCCGAAAAGTGCTGACCTTCTTGTCCAGAATTGTGAACAGTTATCCTACCTGGGTGTACAATCCAGACTATGAAGATCTAATTCCACCGATTGAATCCTGGCTGAGTACGGCTGATTTCAATTGCGATGGAAAACTGGATATTTTCAC
This sequence comes from Spirosoma fluviale, assembly GCA_945883425.1. Lineage (GTDB taxonomy): Bacteria > Bacteroidota > Bacteroidia > Cytophagales > Flexibacteraceae > CAMDMI01. The sequence continues at coordinate 10,585 of CAMCXM010000069.1, read as the reverse complement.
ACAAACCGCTGCAGGAATCAAAGTCTATCGCAATGCTTCCTCCGGGATTGGTCAGGCTGCATTTGTGCTTGAGGTAGATGGTTTGATGAGCCAGGGCTTTAACGGACCGATCAACATTCAGGTCAATCCTTATGGCGCACCGGCATTTAGTGACGTCGACAGCGACGGTGATCTCGATATTCTTTGTTTCGACTTTTCCGGAAATACAGTTGAATACCATAAAAATCTGGCCACTGTTTGCGGAGATTTTCAGTTTAAAAAAGATTCCTGCGTCTTCGGCCGATTCGCCACCAAGCCTGCCTGCGGACAAATACGTCTGAACACAGGCTGCGAAGGCCAGCGTCCGTCTGGGGGAGGAGATGAAGAAGAGCAAATAGCCGTTGCCGCCCGTATTCAGCACATCGGCTCGCAACTTTCGGCCCTGGATCTGGATGGAGATGGCGACAAGGATTTGCTGGTGGGTGATCTCAGTTGCTCTCTTCTTAACCGGTTGATCAATGGCGGCACTCCTCAGGAGGCAGTCATTACACAGGCTGACACTCTATTCCCTTCTGCCAGTCAATATGTTCGGGTTAAAGTGTTTCCATCTGCCTATCAGTTGGATGCCAATCAGGATGGAAAAGATGATCTGGTCATTACGCCCACATTTTTCAGTAATTATTCAGATGGTTTTGAGAATAACAGTAAAGTCGGAACCCATTTATATCTGAACTTGAGCACCGGTAATGTCCCTGATTTTCAATTGATCGAGAAAGATTTCATTCAGAATCAAACCATCGAAACCGGGGAAGAAGCCATTCCTGCTTTTGCCGATGTGGATGGTGACGGAGATCAGGACTTATTTGTTGGTCACCTGGGAATCAAAACCGGTGCCATTCTCAAAAGTTCGGTCTACTTCTACCGGAATACAGGTACAGCCCTTCAGCCGGAATTTACACTTGTCACGACCGATTACATGGGTCTTTCCACTCTTTCTCAGAAGAGGATCCGTCCTCTCTTTCATGATTTTAACAATGACGGAGCCCTCGATTTCGGATGGATTGCTTCTCCTGGAATCATCCAGACTGACAGCACACGACTGTATTTTCTTCTCAACCAAAATCCAGCGGGACAGCCTGTTTTGCTTCCTCCTGTGAGCCAGCTCCAGGTTTTTCCTTTTGTGTTTACCTTGTACGATTGCCCCGTGTTCACAGACATTGACGGCGACGCAAAAGCCGATATGCTGGTGGCAAAATACACAGGTAAAATTCAGTACCATCGACAACTAAATCCATGGCCATCATTGTCTTACCAGCTGGTCAATTCAAACTACGGGAATATAGCCAGAGCGCCTTTTGCCACCAATCCCGTTATCGCTGTTGGAGATGTTGACCTGAATGGTCAGCAAGATTTGCTGGTTGGTGATTTCACGGGAAGTCTTAAAGGATACCGTGATTTTAAAACACAGTCAACCGCTGGTTTTCCGGTGGATAGCAATACCTTTTACAATCAGGTGTATTCCAGTCGGCTTCATCATTCCTGGGGAAATTTTGTGTCGCCTGCTCTTGCCGATCTCAATGGCGATGGTTTTCCTGATCTCGCTGTAGGACTGAGTGGGGGAGGACTCAACCTGCTCGTTAACAGACTGGGACCAAATGCCACCAAAGAGAGGGAAGTTGTTTCATTGTGGTCGGTGTTTCCCAATCCTCTCACGGGAAACCGTTTTTTGAAATGGAAAGGTCCTTTACCTGACGGTTTCGAATTGTACGATCCGTTGGGACGCAAGATTCTTGAGTCACCAGTTATAAACGTTGAAGGAATCGGGATGCCGTCCGGTTTACAGTCTGGTCTTTACCATTTCGTTTTACATAAATCAGGAAAACGACAGGTGTTTCACTTGTCCATCAACACACATGAGTAATTATCTTCTAACCCAATACAGCCATGGAGCCGGCTGCGGGTGCAAATTATCGCCCAAAGTTCTCGAGTCTATTGTGCAGCGCTTTGATGCGGTACAGCATTTCCAATCCTTGTTAGTTGGGAATGAAGGAAAAGACGATGCAGCCGTTTATCAGATAAACGACGAACAGGCCATCATCAGCACAACCGATTTTTTCATGCCGATCGTGGATGATGGTTTCGACTTTGGTCGGATTGCGTCTGCCAATGCCATTTCGGATGTGTACGCCATGGGAGGAACTCCGCTGATGGCCATTGCCATTCTGGGCTGGCCCATTGATAAATTGCCGGCCGAAGAAGCAGCACGGGTTTTGGAAGGAAGTCGTGCCATTTGTGCGGAAGCGGGTATTCCGCTGGCAGGTGGCCACAGCATCGATTGCCCGGAACCAGTTTTTGGTCTGGCAGTCACCGGAATGGTGCATCCGAAGAAAATCAAACGAAACCAGGGAGCCATGCCAGGAGATTTGTTGTATCTCACAAAGCCAATCGGGGTTGGAATTCTTTCGACGGCACAGAAACGCGGATTAGCCGATGAGCATGCCCGCAATGTGGCCAGAGACAGTATGGTCAAACTGAATTCCTTTGGAGCTAAACTGGCAGATCGTCCTGAAGTGAGGGCCTTGACAGATGTGACAGGTTTTGGGTTACTGGGTCATCTTTCAGAAATGTGTGAAGCGGGTGATGTGTCCGCTGACATTTCGTTTGAGTTGGTTCCAAAGATTCCGGAAGCCGGAGATTACCTGGATAAGAAATGTGTTCCGGGCGGCACCAACCGGAATCTGGACAGCTATGGTTCGAAAGTAGGAGGGGGCACAGAACGGGAACGTGCCTGGTTGGCCGATCCTCAGACCAGTGGTGGGTTATTGATCGCTGTAGCGCCGGAGGAGGCGGATAATTTTGAAAAATTCGCAATTGAAAACGGTTTCGGATTACAATCGTTTGGAAAAATGTTGGAAAAAGGAGAATTCTTGATTCAGATCAAGTAAAATTGAGAGTGCAAAAGATTCGATTTGTTAACGATTTCGTAACAAATGATCTTACTTTTTGCCAAATTCCTAATAAAGAAAAGCACTTTTTAGTGGTTGTCGAAATTTTCCGCAAGTGCTTGTTATTCAGAAAGGGCGGTCTACTTTTGTCTCATTAGTAAGCTGTTTAAGCCGCCTGATAAGTATACCAATTCTAACCGAAAGCCGAAATCGGCATTATTAGCCAAATATGGAAATCCGATCTCGAAAGGGTCGGATTTCTGCTTTTTGGCCCTTTCCAGTTAGAGGCAAAATACCGAATGCGCTAACCTGTCTTTCTTGAAATAGTTTTTTTCAAGGAGATTTCTAGGCCTTATGATTTTGATGCCTGCTCTATTCTTTCGGTTCCGGGCATAAAAAAAGTCCCGGAAATTCCAGGACTTTCTTTAATCAATATTGGTTTGACAATAAACTATCCCAACCTTTTCTGAAGCTCTTCATCCAGAGCCGTCAGAAATTCTTCGGTGTAGAGATAATGCTCGCCATGGGACACTTTGTTTCCATGGATGCAAACCGCTAAATCTTTTGTCATCTTTCCTGATTCCACCACATCGACACATACTTTTTCGAGTGTCTGACAGAAGTGAATCAATTCGTTGTTTCCATCCAGTTTGCCACGGAATTCCAGGCCACGTGTCCATGCAAAAATACTGGCAATCGGATTTGTTGACGTTGGTTTTCCGGCCTGGTGATCACGGTAATGGCGGGTTACAGTTCCATGAGCGGCTTCTGCTTCCATGGTTTTGCCATCGGGTGTAATCAGAACCGATGTCATCAGTCCCAAAGAACCGAAGCCCTGGGCAACGGTATCAGACTGAACATCTCCGTCATAATTTTTACAGGCCCAAACAAAGTTACCGTTCCATTTCAGGGCAGAGGCAACCATGTCGTCGATCAGGCGGTGTTCGTATACGATACCGGCTGCCTCGAATTTTGACTTGTAATCACTTTGGTAAATCTCTTCAAAAATATCCTTGAAACGGCCATCGTATTTTTTCAGGATGGTGTTCTTGGTGCTCAGGTACAAAGGCCAGCCTTTTGAAAATGCCTGATTGAAACAGGAATGAGCAAACCCACGGATAGATTCATCGGTGTTGTACATGGCAAGAGCCACACCGTCACCTTTAAAGTTGAATACTTCGTGCTGAATTACTTCACCGTTTTCGCCTTCAAATTTGATGGTCAGCTTTCCTTTTCCTTTGGTCACGAAATCGGTGGCACGGTACTGGTCACCAAATGCATGGCGGCCAATGCAGATCGGTGCTGTCCAGTTTGGAACCAGACGGGGCACATTTGAACAAACGATGGGCTCACGGAAAACAGTTCCGTCCAGAATATTCCGGATGGTACCGTTTGGACTTTTCCACATTTGTTTCAGGTTGAATTCTTTCACACGGGCTTCATCCGGTGTAATGGTGGCGCACTTGATACCAACTCCATATTTGCGGATGGCTTCAGCGGCATCGATGGTCACCTGGTCGTTTGTTTCGTCCCGGTATTCCATACCCAGATCGTAGTATTTGATGTCTACATCCAGATAAGGTAAAATCAATTTGTCTTTGATGAATTTCCAGATGATCCGGGTCATTTCATCGCCGTCAAGCTCAACGACCGGATTGGCTACTTTTATTTTTTGCATGAAGATTGGTACTTTTTCATTCAATGAGGGTGCAAAAGAAAACAATCCCCGTCGGTTTCGAAAGTCAAAAAAAAAGAGGGCATCCAAATGTCCCCTTTTTCTGCTCTTCACCGGTTGCCCGGCCGGGATTTCTTATTTCATACGGTCCACTTTTACCTGGTCTCCGACTCGCAGCGCCGCATCTTCTTTCTGGTTAACCTGAAGGAAACGGTCGATTTTCATTCCGAATTTCCGTGCGATGCTATAAGAAGAATCACCCTGTTTTACTTCATAGAGATCAAAGCTTTCTGCCTTGGTTTCAGTTGCAGCAGGTTTCGGTTCTTCCGTTTTTACCAATTGTTTGGAAACCATTGATTTTTCAACGCGGATTTTCTGACCCACTTTCAATTCGCGGTTGATACCGGAATTCCAGGTCATCAGGCTGTCCAGATTCTTTTTGTAATGACGGCTGATCTGATACCAGGTCATTCCCTCGGCCACTACAATTTCACCGTTATCCGGAGCTGGCATTGTCACCACTGGTTTCTGCGCAAGGGGAGGTGTGGAACGAACTGCTTCCGCCGTTGCCGAATTGCTGTTGGATGCCAGCATAACGGGCTCTGGTTTTGGCTGAGACACCGGTGCTGGTTTTGCTTCTACGGCCACTACTTCGATTTCAATTTCATCTGTGGCGGTTTTATCCGCAGCCGATTCTGCTGCTTCGGCTTTCATCGAATCTGCCCCCAGAATGGCTTTGGCGTCGTTTTCCACTGCTTTCAAATCGACCTGAACAGGAACAGGTTTTACCAGCGGGGTCACGGTTTCAGTTTTGGGAAGCACCATCGGCTGACGGGCGATCACATCGATTTTCGGCACATCCGGAACCGGCTCATATTTGATCGGCTCTTCTTCCGGACGAGTATGGCGCAACCAAAGAACACGCCCGGGCTTCAGTTTTTCAGGACGGGGCATCCGGTTTTTGGCCATCAGAGAATTCAACTTCAGACCATATCGCTGGGCCACCTCCCACAATGTTTCTCCTCGCTGCACTGTGTGGAATGGAATTTTTGACTTCCGTTTCTTGTGATCAGCATAGTAGACTTCACCCGGCACAATCGGATCGAATATCCGCAAATCATTGTATTCAAGGAACTCATCCCGGCTGATTCCGGCCAGTAAAGCAAGTTTGGCTGAGTTATCACCCTTTTTGGCCTGAATGGCTTTGATGCCGTTCCAGTCAAAAAATACCGGCGTTTCCGTCTGGCCATTGGCTAGTACAACCGGTTCGGGTTGGGTCACGGGTTTTTCAATCAGACCAAAAAAGATCTTGTCACGCCATGGATCCAGTTTTTCTACCGGAGGAGATGCTTTTACATACAAAGGTGAATCATACACGACACCGTCCTCTGCTTTGAGAGGAAGAATCAAAGTATAGTCTTTATCTCCCGGAACGTATCCTTTTAATATCCAACGGTTGTAAAAAAGAAGCTGATCGGCCGGATAGTTGGTTTCAGCCGACAGTTGCTCCACCGACTTGTTTTCACATTCTGTATATTCCTGTACTCGCAGATTCGGAGCAGCGGTATTCCTGTATAAATGTGGTTCAAAGGCAATTTTGTGTGCTACATACTTAAGGATGTACCAATGGGTATTTTCGTCAATATCGAGGGTTTTGGAACCGATTTTGGTCGGGTCGATCAGGGCTTTGGCACCTCCCAATCCAGCATAGTATGCAAGAAGCGAATACGGCCAGTTCTGCATATAGTTGTTGTGGCGCATCAGATATTTGGCCGCAGATCGTGAGGATGATACAATGTTCATCCGCTCATCGATTTCTTCGTCTACTCTGAGCCCCATTTCGGTCGCGGTTTCTTTTTTAAACTGCCAGTATCCGACGGCATTGGAAGAGGAAACAAGGTGTGAAACCAAACTTGATTCCTGAATGACAAGGTATTTAAAATCCTCAGGAAGGCCTTCTTCCTGAAACACCCTTTCTACAATTGGAAGGTAGGCATCTGCCCGGTCTACCATCTGCCGAAAGTATTTATTGTTGCCTGTCAGTTTGGTCACATAGGCCGTTAATGTTGGTTTGGCACCTTCGCGGATGTTCAATTCCATATCCGCCATCCGGAGCTTATCCGGAATCTGTACCTGTAGCTGTGCGTTTGCCGGTACCGTACTGAAAACCAGGCAAAAGGCTAAGAAATTAAAAATGAGTCTCAAAACGTAGATTGTTTAATCAATTGGTAGAGCAAAGGTCGCTCAAAGTACTGATGCTGTGTAGTATGCCTTTTGTAGAAATGCTTACATGCGGAAAAGACCTTTTTTTTCATTCTCGTAACTGTATTGTTTTCTTGCTTTTCCTGATTTTGAAAAGAAACGGACGGGATCAATAATTATTTAATAACACAAAATATATATCGGTTTTTGTCTTTATTCGGACGGCGATTTGATCTGCTTTCGTTCAATCTTTCAGGCTGAATGTCATCTGTTTTTTTGCTTATTTTTGGTTTGAAAAGAGTTTTCTTTCAACACCCGATGAATAAGTGATGGGACCAGATTGATCAAGATCATGTATTGAAATTTGGTACAAAAACCCTTTTATGGATTCATTTAAAACGAAAACAATATCGGTGATGCAGTTTGGATTCTCAGGATTCTGGTTGCATTCCAATTTCCAGAAATGCAACCAACTGTAAAGTCTACACTCGTCATCGGAGCGTTAGAGAATCCGGACCGCTATTCCTGGATGGCGGTGAATATGCTCAAAGAATACGGCCACAAGGTGCAGGCTTTAGGCGTAAAACCGGGTAGTATAAATGGAGTGGAGATTCTTACAGGGCAACCAGCGTTTGAAAATCTTCACACCATTTCTTTGTATTTAAGTCCAAAGCACCAGGCAGATCTTTATTCCTATATTTTGAAATTGAATCCGCAACGGGTGATTTTCAATCCGGGTACGGAGAATCCGGAGCTGATGGATCTGCTGATGAAAGCGGGTATAAGCAGTGAGGAAGCCTGCACCCTTGTATTACTTCGGACCGGTTTGTTCTGACACCTGAATACCTGTCGCTGATATTTATTAGGTTCAGGACCCAATGGATTTCAATGAGGAATTTCGTTAATTGCCTCAATGAACTGGATTCACAGATTTCTGTTTGGTGTTTTCATTGCCGGATTTGCTTCATGCAGTCCGGTTACACAGGTCAAACCTCTTGAAAAGAATCAGAAGGCAGTGACCGCCAGTTTTGGTGGCCCGATGATTGTTTATTCCAAACTCCCCATTCCCATTCCGTTTTGCAATGCTGGATTTTCGTATGGCCTGAACTCCAGAGTAACGGCCAGTGCGCAGTTGGGTTTGACATCTCTTGCGTTTGGGGTGATTCAACTGGATCCAGGAATTTTATATGGGATCCGCATGCCAGCAAACAACCATCAGATCGGAATTTCAGCCTTTTTAAAAACGCATCTTTTGCTTGACAAATGGGAAGGAAATTTCCGATGGTATCCCGAACTCGGAATTCAGACCTACAAAGAATGGGGTAGAAACATGGTCTATGCCGGTGCTTCCGGATGGTTTGAAACGCGGTTCCCGACAGAAAAACGAGCGGCCGGAAATGTGTGGGTACCGATGCTGAATCTAGGCTATACCCGGCAGAAAACAAAATGGAATCTCACGGCAGAAGCCAAATGGATTGCACCGAACATCAGCAAGAATGACATTGTTGTTGACTTTATCGGGCCTGGAACAAATGGTACTTTGGGTTTGTATTTGGGTTTGGCAAGAAAATTTTGAAACATGATGAAGCTTCTGACAATCCTATTTTTGATTTGCCTCCTGACTTCCTGCCTTCGGTTGGATTCCAACCTCTTCAATCCGGAAGAAAAGATTTCGTCATACCAACTTGATGGATACAAAGGCAAGCGGGAGTGCCCTGATTTGCCCGAGAAATTCAATATTCCAGACAGCCTTGTGCATGTGTTTCAAGTGGAGTCAGACAACAGCGGAGACAAAGCCCGGATCTGGTGTATTTATCTGGGAGACAAAAGCCGGATTTCTCAGGATACCGTCCTTTTGTATTGCCATGGGAATAAGAACCACATGGACAATTACTGGAACCGGGCAAAGCTCCTGGCAAATGTGAATGGTAAAAACCGGTATGGTGTTTTGATGATGGATTACCGGGGATTTGGTCTGAGTGATGGTACTCCCACTGAAGACAATATGTATGCCGATGTGGAAGCCTGTATCCAATGGCTTAAAAATAACGGGATCAAGGACGGAAATCTTATGGTGTATGGTTATAGTCTTGGATCGGCCCCCGCAATAAAACTGGCAGGAAAAATCAATGTGATGCCCTTTTCAAAACTTATTCTGGAAGCGCCTTATGGCAATGCCCAAACCATGGTGGAAGATGCCGCAAAATTATCGCTTCCCTCTTCCTACTTTACAAATGTGAAAGTGAACAATGCCGACGAAATCAAAAAAGTATCCGTCCAGTTTTGCTGGTTTCATGGGGCAAACGATGAATTTCTGAGCCTGCCGGTTCACGGACAGAAAGTGTTTGATAATTACAAAGGCCCGTATAAAGAAGCCCATATTGTGCAAAGTGCCATTCACAATAACCTTCCGTCTGTTATGGGTTACGAAGAATACCTTTCGGTGTTAGGCAAATTCATTCGTCGATAGGTTCGTCTGGATCTGGTTCTGGAGGTGCATTTAGAATATCCATGAGTTGGGCATAGAGCCAGTAGCGTTTAAAGCGCTCCGAAAAAAGTGCTTCCATTTGAGGCTCGTATGTACTCAACAGACCTTCTTCCCTGGCCATATCCAGAAAAAGTTTCCAGTTCTTAAAGAGGTTGTTGAGAAAGGGCTCGTAATCGTGAATATAGGTTTGGTAATATAAAATGGCGTGTTTCACCTGAAACCAATACATCTCGACCAGATCTTCTCTGAAAGCTGAAATGAGCGAAAACTCTTTCAGAATCTTGTTCACCTTGCTGGACCTTGCTTTTCCAGTTCCTCTTTTTGGAAAATATTCCTTGTAAATTTCTCTCTGATACTTTTCAACAATGCTGGTTCCCTCGAGCCCAAACTCCATTGTGAGGTACATTTTCGCTACAGGAAACCGACGGGTTACTTCAGTAAGAAGCCGGAGAAGTTCCTCCGGGTCCTGCTTTTCCAGTTCTTTAACAAGACTCTTTTTGGCCATTTTTAATCTGCCATTTCGCTGAAATATTCCACAATTCCCCTTTTGATAATCAACTCCCGGTCTTCGTCTGATTTTTTGTCAGTGGGCTCAAAAACAGGCCAGCTTGTTTCGGATGGCATCTTTTTGAAGAATCCCTGACGTTCCAGAACGGTAAGTACCCCAAGATTGATGAGATCCAGTTTCTCTTCCTTGTTCTGTGAATTCTTCACTTCCGGACTTTCCTGATAGCCAATCATCAACAGAATTGCCTCCATTGTTGGTTTTTTCTGGAACCGCCGTATGAACCGGAACTCAACCGACTTGTATTCTGTTTCTATTGATTTTTCCAAGACCTGATCTGACGTTTAACGGGATGCAAGTTATTCAGGACGGATCTTATTTGCTGCTTCAAAGTCAAAAAGTGTCGATCTCCTCAGGTAATACCAGGCCAGCCAGTATTCTTGCAACGTTTGAAGGTAGTTGATCAGGGCATCGTCTTTTTCCTGCTGGGCGATGGTAAGATTGGTGATGTCGATTTTCCCAATGAGGTATCGGTTTTTTGCCATTTCATATCGACGCTGGGCAATGGTATCGGTTTTTGCTGAAATATCGAGACTGGTCTGAAGTTGCCGCAATTGCATCACCTGATTAAAGACCTGAATGTCGATCTGGTTCTTCTGGTTTTTGATGCTTTCCATGGTTGCATTCAATTCGTGTTCCGCGATTTTGACCAGGGCTTTGTTTCGGCCTCCGTTTTGCAATGGCACATTGATTCCCACAAATGCACTTTGCTGACTTTGAAGGTCTTTGAA
>CAMCXM010000068.1 GCA_945883425.1 Spirosoma fluviale | reverse complement strand
ACCCAGGTGTAAGTGCCCGGGTGTATCACGAAGGAGATGCATTTAAATACGACCTGGAAGCCAGCAAAGCCAGCCACATTGAAAAGGTCAGCATCGAATACAAAGGACTAAACGGCATTCAGCTTCGGGATGGCAAACTCCGGCTTCAGACATCGGTTGGGGTAATTGAAGAATCGATTCCGGTTGCCTGGCAGATCGTGGATGGAAAGAAGAAGGAAATCCCTTGTGAATTTGCATTGATAGGAAACAAAGTAAGGTTTCATTTTCCAAAAGGATATTCTTCGGAACTTCCACTGGTAATTGATCCACAGTTTGTCTTTTATACTTACAGCGGTGGGCTTTCAGACAACTGGGGCAATACGGCCATTGGCGATAAGGATGGCAATTCCTATTTGGCAGGAACTGTATACGGGCCAAATTTTCCTGTCAAGCTCGGTGCATTTGACACACAGTTCAACGGACTTTTGGGCAATTTTTCATCCACCTACGATATTGGAATTCAGAAGTTCAGTCCGGATGGAAGTCAGTTGCTTGCCTGTACGTTTATAGGTGGAGAAGGTGCCGATACCCCGCACAGCATTAATCTGGATGATCAGAACAACCTATTGATTTTTGGCACCACTTCTTCGATCAATTTCCCAACCAGTACAACGGCTTTCCAGAAACAACACAAAGGAGGAAGTTCGTTTCATCCTCTCAATGAATTCTATATCAATTTTAACTACACCAACGGTTCCGACCTGTTCATCACAAAATTGTCAGGAAACGGAAATTCGCTGATTGCTTCCACCTTTTTGGGTGGAACTTCCAACGATGGAAATGTGGCCTGGTCAGATTCTTTGAATGCCAATTATGGAGACGCATACCGCGGAGACATCGCAACTGCACCCGATGGCAGCATCCTGATTGCCAGCTGCACATACTCATCTGATTTCCCCGTTCAGAATGCACAGCAACCCATAAAAGCGAAAGGAATGGACGGTATCGTGGCAAGGCTTAGTCCGAATCTGGATGCACTTGTCTGGTCTACCTTTCTTGGTGGAGCAGCCACCGATGCTTTTTATTCCATTCAAATGCAGGGAGCCAACCGTGTGGTGGTGTGTGGAGGGACCAAAAGCAAAAACTTCCCGATGACGCCCGACACGTACCAGAATATTTCGGGAATTGGATCCTTTTCACTTGCCGGAAGACTACGGAATACTGATGCAGTCGTGGCATCATTCAGTTTCTCAACCGGAAGTCTGCTTCATTCCACGTTTTATGGCACCACGACTTATGACCAGGCATATCTGGTTCAGACCGATGATGAAGGAAATGTCTTTATTCTCGGACAAACCGAAGGCAGCATTCCGCGAACTGCCGGAACATTTGGTGTGGATGGCGGAAAAGTTTTTCTGGCGAAGTTCAACCCGGATCTCAACCAAAGACTTTGGGCAACATCTCTGGGATCAACCGTTGAATCGCGGTTGGTGCCGTCTGCCTTTATGGTTGATTCCTGCGGCCGGCTGTATTTTTCGGGATGGGGAGGTGAATCCAACAGCGGTTTCATTGAGGGCTTTACACTCGGATTCCCCACCACCACCGATGCGTTCAAGCCAAACACCGATGGATCTGATTTCTATTTTGGTGTTCTCAGTTCCGACGCCGCTTCTCTTCAGTACGGCACTTTTTTCGGAGGTCCATACCGTGGCGAACATGTGGATGGTGGCATGAGCCGCTTCGACAGATCCGGCACTGTAACGCAGGCAATTTGTGGTTGCACCTCGGGCGGGAACTTTTTTAATCAGGGAAGCCCTGGGTCGTACAGTCCCAACATCAAAAGCACCAACTGCAACCAGTCGGTGGTGAAATTCAATCTAGGCACCCTGGAATCGAGATTTAACCTGGCCGCTCAGATCGAATGCGGAAAAGTGGTCACCTTTTCAAATCTGTCGTCAAACGGAACCAACTATACCTGGTTCTGGGGAAATGGCGATTCTCTCAAAACCAACAGCAACACGGTCTCATACGCGTATGCACAGCCGGGCACATATATCATTAAGCTAAAAGCCGAGAATCCAACCACCTGCAAAAAGGTGGATTTCTTTACCGATACCATCGTCCTCACCGATCCGTTTCCTTTTCCGGTAGATACAGTTGACAAAGAATTCTGCAAAGGCGATAAAATACTGCCGGTATTGCCTGCATATCCAGGTATCACACAGAGATGGTTGCCCAGCAATGACATCATCAACAACAATCTGGTAAATCCGATTCTGGCACCGGTGACAGATCAATACTATGCCATTGAAAACCGGGATAGTCAGGGTTGTGTGCGACTCACATATTACCACACCATTCCGAAAAGCGACCTAGTTCTCTCGATTTCAGACAGCCTTCAGCTCAATCCCTGTGAATCGCAGGCTACACTGTTTCTGAAGGGGAAAGGCAATGGTTCCGAGTATTTTCAATGGACGGTGAACCAGACAAAATATGAAGGAGAACAATTGACAATTCCTTTAACCGCAAGTGAGATGTTGGATGTAGAACTGAAGGGATTGAAAAATACCTGTCCGGATTCGGTGTCGAAAATCGTGGAGATTCCACCATTTCAGTTTACCATTCAATCGGCGTTTTCGTTTCAGCAGGTGATGGAGTCCTGCGAGGAAAAATTGGTGACGTTCAACAACTCCAGTTCGGGTTTTACCAGTGTTCTTTGGGATTTTGGAGATGGCCAGACATCCACCGTAACAGATCCTCAACACCAGTATGAGAAAGCGGGTTTGTATAAGGTGAAACTCACCAGCCTCAATGAAAAGTGCAGTTCGGTTTTGGAGAAGGAAATCAATTATTCTCCGGCTTTTGTTCCCAACCTGATCACCAGCAATGCCGATGGCCAAAACGATGTGTTTGTTCTGACGGAGATAAGTCCCGGAATTTCGCTGGATGTGTTTGATCGGTGGGGTGGGAAAGTATATTCCTCTTCCTCTTACGCCAACGATTTCTCGGCAAAAGGACGGGAACCGGGTGTCTATTTCTTCCAATTGCGATTTCCTGGTGGAAAATCCTGCCGCAGTTGGCTGGAAGTGGTGAAGTAAAGAATCAGGCGATACCGTCCTTAAATCCGAACGGTTTGTTGATAATGGTGTGCTACACCAACTTGTTTATCTGTGCGTATTGTAGAAGGATGATCGTTTTGGCATCTTTGATTTCGCCAATGGCCATCATTGAAAGTGCTTCGATAAAAGGTAGTTCGAGAACTTCGATGTTTTCCTGCTCCTCTTCCAGCCCGCCACCTTCGGTTACTTTCATGTCGGCCGAATATTCGGCCACGAAAAAATGGAGAATTTCGGTGACCGATCCCGGCGACATATAGGCTTCAAACACTTTCTCAATGTGGGTAATCCGGTAGCCGGTTTCTTCTTCCGTTTCCTTCCGGATGCAATCCTCCGCGTTGTGCTGGTCGAGCAATCCGGCACAGGCTTCGATCATCATGCCATCGGTATTGCCGTTGATGTAGGTCGGAAGCCGGAACTGCCGGGTGAGAATGACAGTGCCTTTTTCTTTATTGTAAAGCAGAATGGTAGAGCCGTTTCCTCTGTCATACGCTTCCCGGCTGTGGGTGATTTTCTCGCCGGCCCGGTTGGTGAATTCATAGGTCACTTTCCGCAAGGTGTACCAGTTGTCGGACAGAATTTCGGACTTGAGTATCTGGATGTTCTTGATCATCGTTTTTAAAAAATGTGGACAGATTACGCAGGCACCGTCCTTTTATTGGAGCAAAATCACCAACGGCCCATACATCGTTTTAAAGGACGGAATCGTTTCTTAAAAAAGCAGAAACCGGACTTTACCTGCCGTACGCCGCTGCCGCAATTTCGGCCTGGTCGGTTTTAAACTCGGAGGTAAAGTGGAAGGAAATCGCCGGATAATAATCCTGAACCGACTTCAGATTGCGGATGGTATCGGCCATAAAAACAGGACGGTCTTCTTTGTCGTAGCAAATGTACCGGCTCTTCATGCGGATAAAATTGGCCAGGGCCACCTTGTCTTCCGACGTAATCCAGCAGGCTTTGGAATACCCCACCGGGTGAAAACTACAGGCCGCACCGTACTCCTGAAGCAGACGGAACTGAATCACTTCAAACTGCAGTTCGCCCACCGTTCCGATGATTTTGACGCTGCCCTGTTCCTGCATAAACAACTGCGCAACACCTTCATCGGTAAGCTGACGGATTCCTTTTTCCAGCTGCTTGGCTTTGAACGGATCTTTGTTGATCAGCTCCTTAAAAATCTCGGGTGAAAAGCTAGGAATTCCCTGAAACTGCAACTTCTCACCTTCTGTGAGGGTATCGCCGATTTTGAAATTCCCCGTGTCATAAAGGCCCACCACATCGCCGGGAAATGCCTCGTCTACCACGCTTTTTTCATTGGCCATGAACATGTTCGGGTTGGCAAAGCGTAGTTTTTTGTCCTGACGGGTATGGTAGTAAAAGGTGTTTCGTTCGAACGTGCCCGACACCACCCGGCAGAACGCAATGCGGTCGCGGTGGTTGGGGTCGAGGTTGGCGTGGATTTTAAAGATGAATCCGGAGAACGTCTTCTCGTCGGGCATTACTTCCCGGCTTTCGGCCACCCGTTTACGTGGAGCGGGTGCAATGCGGACGAAGGTATCGAGCAGTTCCTGCACCCCGAAATTGTTAACAGCAGAGCCAAAAAATACCGGAGCGAGGTAGCCTTCTTTGTAAAGGTCTTCGTCGAATGGTTCGAAAACGCCTTCGATCAGTTCGGCATCTTCGCGAAGTTGATTGGCTGCTTTTTCCCCGATCCGCTGGTCCAGTTCCTTGTCGGAAAGGTCCGAAATGGTGACGATGTCGTCGGCCTTTTTGGTTTTGGTGTTGGAAAACAACAGGAGGCGCTTTTCGAACAGATTGTACACACCCTGAAAGCTGGCACCAATTCCGATGGGCCAGGTAAGAGGACGCGTATGCAGTTTCAGTTCTTTCTCCACCTCGTCGAGCAGATCGTAGGGATCCTGTCCTTCGCGGTCCATTTTGTTGATGAAAATGATGACGGGCGTATTCCGCATCCGGCATACTTCCATCAGTTTGCGGGTTTGCTCTTCGACGCCTTTCACGCAATCAATCACCAGGATCACGGAATCGACAGCCGTCAATGTACGGAAGGTATCCTCGGCAAAATCTTTGTGACCGGGTGTATCCAGAATGTTCACCTTATAGCCTTTGTACTCAAAACCCATCACCGAGGTAGCCACCGAAATACCTCTCTGCTTTTCAATTTCCATGAAATCGGAGGTAGCGGCTTTGGTGATTTTGTTGCTTTTCACGGCACCGGCCGTCTGGATGGCGCCTCCGAAAAGGAGTAGTTTTTCGGTCAGGGTTGTTTTACCGGCATCGGGGTGAGAGATGATACCGAAGGTCCGGCGCTTCTGGATTTCCTGGTCTTGCATGCCGCAAAACTACAAAAACCGGACGGGAGTTTTGGAAGGAAAGGGGGAGAGGGATTGGGTTGAAGGCAATTGCAAGAGAAATTAATTCAGGATCCTTCTTGATTTCGTTTGAAAGATAAAATTGTGGTAATTTGTAAAACAGTCAGACCAGAAAATGCATAACCAAAAACAAACGCTCAATCCGTTACAGGTTCATTTTATTCAGCTTCTGGGACAATGGGAGCTGAAGGAGGAGGATTTAAATGAAATCAAATCGATGGTCTCCCGTCATTTTGCATCCAAAGCCGATCGGTTGATGGAGCATATCTGGAAAGAGAAAAATCTTTCTCAATCGGATTTGGATGCACTTTTGGGAGAATAGGCGATCATGATCAAACTGATTATTGATACCAATTCTCTTTTGGTTTCAACTCCAAAAAAGTCAAAATATCGTTGGCTTTTTGATGCAATGCTTGATGGTAAATTTCAGTTAGTCGTTTCAACAGAAATACTTTTGGAATATGAAGAAAAACTAGCAGAGTTCTATTCTGAAGAATATGCAGACATGATCATTCAGGTGATTGTCAATTTACCGAACCTTATTCGAATTAATCCGATATCATATAACTGGAAACTCATTTCTGCTGATCCGGATGACAACAAATTTATTGATGCATATGTAGCCGGAGGTGCCAACTACATTATAACTGACGACCGCCATTTTGATGTGCTGCATCAAATCGAATTCCCCAAAGTACAAACTGTAAAAATGCGGTTTGCCCGACCCGAAATGATTTTGGAATAATCAGAAATTCCAGAAAACATTCCGCTGCATCACTCCTTCTTCATCCACTTTTCCATCACCGCCAATTGTTTCCGGATGGAATCGAGCTGGATTTCTTCGAGTTCGAGTTCAACCGGAAGTTTCTCCTCGAGTTTATACTGAGCGGTTTTCTCCCAGAGATCGATCAGCTTCACCTGCAGGCTTTGTGGATCTGTGTATTTCTCACGGAGCCGGGCACAGGTTTTCAATCGCCGCTCACATTGTTGTTGCCCGAATACGGTTTTCTTCTGGCCTTGTTCATTTTTAAACAGGTCCCTTTTGAGCGTCAGAAACCGAATCTCCAGATCGGTTTTCTTTTCCGGTGTCAGCTCCAACGGTATCGAAACGGGTGCCGGATCTTTTTCCGCTTCCGAATAGGCCATAACGATATCGTTGTCTCCCATTCCGGGCCAATACCTCTTATTGGTTTCGATCATGCTGAGCATAGACGGAGAAATTCCAAAGAAGATAGCGTACTCTTCCTGGGAGATCCCCAGCAATTCGCGGATTCTGAGTTCGGAAGAATGCTTTTTGTGGACGGCTCTTTTTTTCATTTGTGTGGGGATTTAATTTTAAAAAATGTTTTCCTCACAAATATGTGGGAAAATAAGTTGTGGTAAAAATTATTCCCACACACTGGATTCCCACAGCTGCTGTGGGAATATTTCTTTTGAAATGATTTTTCCCACAGGTTCTATCAGAGGAAACTTTTCCGGTGAACGACGAATCTCAACTACAGAGTCGCTGTTCGTTGGTCTGGTTTACAACTGAATACAGAAGTCAGCTCATTCATCCGGCCCGTTCTCCAGAAAATCCTCCAGATACTGCCGGAATTCTTCATCGAAGGAAATGCCGCTGTGGTGCTGCTCCTGGTTCTCAATGTATTTTCGGACGGTTGGTATCACCGATTCACTCACGGAGGCGGCGTAGTATTCAACTCCCCACTCAAATTTTGTGGCCGTCAGTTTTTGCTGATTGATCCAATATGATGACTCCCCTTTGATCAACTGCAATGCCTTTGCCACACTCATATCGGCATTGAGCCAAAACAAACAATGCAGGTGTTCCGTGTAACCGTTGATCCGGTCAATTTTGATTCCTTTCTCCCTGGCATTCGACCGGATATGTTCGATCACCTTTTTTCTGATTTCGGGGGTTAACCACGGGTGCCGGTATTTGGTTGACCATACGGCATGCACCATTATTTTTACGTACGCCATAGGCCAAATATATGGGTTTTAACCTAAATCCCCCCGGACTAAAGTCCGGGGCTGGGTCCGGGGCTCGGTGAATTGTTCCGGGTTGGTTTATATGGCTTTAGCCATACGGATGATGGCTGTGATATCGTGGGACTGAATTCCTGGGTATGGGGCACTCCATCGATTTCACGCATTTGGTTCACCAGCCTCACGCCTTTAGGCTGGGGCGGGCGGGCTCATCACACCCTCGAATATTTCAGCCACACCTCATACGCGGTGAGGCGGGCGATTTGCCAGCCGGCTTTTCCATCGAGGAAGCCTTTCCGGAGGATGTAATCCCGGAACCAGCGGGCGGCTGGGCTCACGTATTTTTTCCAGCTCCCCGGCTTTTTGCCCGACCGACGGATTTCCATCGCTCCTTTTTCGGCGTACTTCTCCACTTTGCGGTAATGCTCTTCGACGGTGGCATAGGAATAATGGAGAATGTTGCCCTGCAAATCCTGAGGAACGATGCCCGTCTGTAAAATCAACTGCTCGTGCACTTCCGAAAGGTTCCAGTGTCCCACGCCTTTTTTCCAGAACCTAACTTTTTTATCGGTACTCCAGCCACCATGACGAATCCATTGCCCGCAATAATTGCTGAGCCGGTTGAGTCGGTAGGCAGGGACGGGTTCGTTCGAGACTTTGATCTTCTGTATTTCGCTTCGCAGCTCTTCGTCCAACCTTTCGTCGGCATCCAGCGACAAAATGTAGTCGCCCGTGGCCAGTTCATTGGCGGTGTTTTTTGAGGCTCCGTATCCGGCAAACGCTTCTTGAACCACTTTTGCGCCCAGACTTTCGGCTATCGAAACGGTCTGATCGTCGGAAAAGGAATCCAGCACAATCACTTCATCGGCACAACCGACCACCGAACGGAGGCAGTCGGCAATCCGTTTTTCTTCGTTTCGGGTAATGATGACGACCGAGATTTTCATGGAATGTTATCAGCGGATCCGGATCCAGAAGGCTTTGATACGGGCAATCAAATGTGGAAACATTCCGGGTGCGGTCAGGATTTTTTCTTTGCGGTAATGCCGTCCTATCTGAAGGTATTCTCTGTAAAAAAAGGAACTCGGGATTCCCCATTTCTCCGCAAACTGTTTCCGGCCGTTGTTCTTTTTCACCCTGGCGGTTGACCGGGACATAAAATGATACACCAGCGAACTGCCCACACCCCGGAATTCCCGAACACCGGCTTGCCAGAGTTTCATGGAAAAATCAGGATCGGAATACATGCCGGGACTGAATTCTTCGCTGTATCCGCCCACTTTATTAAACAACTCTTTCGGCATGAGAGACGGTGGCCAGGACGCACCAAACCAGTCTTTTCGCTTCATTTTTCCGGCAAACGTATCGAGTTCGCTGCGCATAAAGGTGGTGGTATCGCGTCCAAAATCATGGGGAGATGCCACGCATTCGGACTTGGAATGAGAAGGCTCGATCATGGTGCCGGACAAATACCAGAGCCGGTGTGAGTAGGATGATGCCACTTTCCACAGAGCGGCATCCCAGCCTTTGCACACATACATATCGTCGTTGATATACAGCAGGTTCTCAGTTCGGGCAAGTCTTGCCATTGCATTCACCGAATAGCAGACTCCCGCATTGGTCGCCGAATAGGTATAATCCAGCCCTTCCTTTTTTACCCATTCCAGCGAACCGTCTGTGCCTTCGTTCACATGCACAATGATCTGGTGGGGATACTTTGAATTTTCGCGGATTGAGAGCACGCAAAACTTGAGCATCTCCAGATTATTCCAGCTGGGGACCAGAATGGAAAACAAGGATTCGGGGATGAACTGGCCGGACGGAAAACTCAATATCTCTGGTTTAGGAAAGGCCGGCATGCGCAAAAACAAAGAAAGTCTGGTTGATAATCTTGTGAATGATACGGCAATAATAATCGAATGGCCGGTTTCCTTTGAATAAAATCCATCCTGTGTTCCAAAGCCTCGGCGAGTGTAACCGTTCATTGGCCTGACTTAAATTGGCAAAACCTTGTTCATTTCCTCCTGAAATTTTGTCTGGGAATGATTTTGGTTACTTGTAAGTAAGGACGGAGTCTTGAATCGTTTTTCACTGATTTCCTCATCCATCCAATTTGAAATCGGGTTCATTCTGAATATCGGATTTGTTTCAATATCGCTGTGAATAGCCGGAATCGGGGAATATTCAAATCCATCCCGTCTGCTACTGAAGCGATCGGAATGGATGTATTCAAGATTGGAATGGATGTGAGAATCAAGGCAGGACAGTCGGTTTTTGGCAAAAAACATGAATCTCTATTGCGTTTTTTACAAACGATGGATTTACAGCCAGCTGCATCCGGGAGATTCAAAGAAGGATTTCACCTTTGCATTGTCCGGTTCGAGTGCTCCCATGAGACGATCTCCTCAAAGTTCCGACTTTAAGTGTTTCGCGTCATAGGAAATCCCTGCCGGGTTTTTCTAACTCCTATTTATAAATAAAATATGAACCGCTCACTCATTCATCTGAGTACGGTTCTGGCGACTCTCTTTCTGATCGGAGGATCCGGAAGAAATGCCGTCGCACAAAGCACCATTCAATTGAACGGCCATCCGGTTCAGTTGACATCGGTGAATGCGACAGGCAAAAAAACAGTCTCATCTGCAGCACCCGATTTCCAGGGAAGGATTTTTCGGATACTTCAGAAACCAGAACCAATCAATGGCCAGTTTTTGGAAACACTCCGTCAGAACGGATTGTCTGTGTCACAACCGTTGGGCCAGGGATTATACCTGGTGTCGATGCCAACTTCATTTCAGGTCCCGAATCTTTCTTCGCTTGGATTCCGTCAGTTTTCGGAACTGGATCCTTCTATGAAGATTCACCCCAACCTTGCCCAGCAAATTTCAGAGAAAGCAGGTAATGCCATCACAGGAGTTCAAGTGTTGGCCTGCCACGGACTCAAAGCCGAAACCATCCAGGCCAACTGGAATACATCCTGGGGAACAATTCGGGAAGTATGGTCGGGACAGGTTTCCAAATTCATCATCGATTGCAATGCGGCTCAGTTACAGCAACTGGCTCTGGCCGGATGGACGTTTCAGATGGAAGCGGAAGATTCTCCCATCATTCCATTCAATCAGAAAACAGCATCCAGCGGAAAAATCAACACTCTGCAGCAAGCAGGATTTGGCTGGGCCACCGCACTGACGGGTAAAAATGTTACCGTCGCTGTGGGAGACGGCGGAATGGTGGAATCCCATGCCGATCTGTTCAGCCATCAGAAAAATCTCACCAGTGCAAAAATTTCCTCTTTCGCCGATCACCAGGACCATGTGACCGGTACCATTGCCGGAGCTGGATTGCTTCAGGCCGACAAAAAAGGGATGGCACCGGAAGCCCGCATTCTCAATGTCCAAACCTCCGCAGCTATTTCAACCGGAGCTTCTTTGCGGGAAAATCAGAATGTTACCCTCACCAATAATTCATACGGACTCAACCTCACCTGTACACGGGCAGGGAACTACAACGGTACTTCGTCTTTTATCGACGATCAGATCAATTCTTACCCGGATTTGCTGCATTTGATTGCGGCCGGAAATCAGGGAGTGTTCACCTGCAATTCGTATCCGTATGGCTTTCAAAACATGGCCGAAGGATACCCGGTCGCAAAAAATGCACTCACCGTAGGGGCCGTCCTTCAAAACGATGGTTTTGCCTGGTTCAGTTCCAAAGGTCCGGCGAAAGACGGCCGGCTGAAACCCGAACTGGTTGTAAATGGGAATGAAGTGGAATCCACCGTTCCTTTCGATTCATACGGATCCAAAGGCGGAACATCCATGGCTACTCCCGCTGTAACCGGAACCATGGCTTTACTGACGGAGCGTTATAAACAACTATTTTCGAACCAGAATCCGGAATCGGCTTTTCTCAAAGCCCTTGTCTGCAATACGGCCGACGATCTGGGATTGCCCAATGCCGATTTTACCTACGGATTTGGAAGACTCAATGGCCGGAAAGCCAGAAGGGTTTTGGAAAATCAACAGTTTCAAACGGGTACAATCGGTTCCAATGGATATCAGCCAATCTCTCTTTCGGTACCTTCCGGTTGCAATGAGGTGAAGATTATGCTGTGCTGGACCGATCCAGCTGCACCCGCGAACACGTCAAAAGCATTGATAAACGATCTGAATATTCAGGTTCAGAATCAGGCAGGATTCAGTTTTATGCCCTGGGTTGCCAATCCATCGCAAACGGGAGTTCTGCAGGCTGCCACCCGTCAGACAGATACACTTAATAATATGGAACAGGTGACGCTTCCGGTTGTTCCCGGAGAAAACCTGATTCTCAAAATATCCACCGGAAACCTATCAACACTGAACCAAAAATACTGGATTGTGTACGACTGGGTTCGCCCGGAACTGGTCTTAACCTCCCCTGTTCAAAGGGAGATTCTGAAATCTGGTTCTGCCTATGGTTTCTACTGGGATGTAAACGGACAAAATCTCAGCAGTCTGGTTCTGGAAAGCAGCCCCGATTCGGTTGAATGGAATACGGAATTGACCATTTCCAATCTCGATCTTCGTACGGTTGATTTTATGCAGCCCGGCACAGGATTCCTCTCCATGTTTTATCGCCTGAAAGGCACCAGCGAATATGGTACCGTCCTTTCAAATGCAGCCCGAGTCTTCTGGTCAGCCAAACCAGTGGTGACGGCCACCGTCTGCGAAAAAACAGTTCGTCTTGAATGGAACGCACTTTCAGGTGCCACAAAATATGACATCCGCCAGCTCAACCGGGAAGCCGGTCGCTGGGAAACCATCGGACAAACAGACGGTACACAGTTTATTGTGAATCAACTCGAAAACGGCACCCGGTATGGATTCTCCGTCCTGCCACGGTTTGGAAACAAGTCTGGTCTGGCCAGCGACGGAATGTTTGCGACACCAGCCAGCGGCAGTTGTCCATGGACCTCCGATCTGGGGATATCCGCTTTGATTTCACCTCTTTCCGGACGGTTGAATACCAGTACGGCACCTTCGGGTACCGTACGCCTGGAAGTACGCAATTTTGCCAGTACGAATGCCAGCAATGTAGCATCGACTCTCTTTTTCAGGAAGCCCGATGGTACCGTTTCTTCGCAGGCTTTGTCACTTTGGGTGAATGCCGGAGAAAGTCAGGTCATCACACTACCGCAAACCTTGAACTTGCTTTCTGCCGGACAGTACCCGGTTGAGTTCTGGCTGGTTTCAGCGGGCGATGTCAATGCCGGAAACGATAGTCTTTCCACTATACTTTCGGTTTTGCCCAATCCGGTTCTCACACTTCCCTGGCTGAATTCATTTGAAAACATGCCTGATTTTTCCACGACTTCCGATGCATTGGGAATTCCCGGAAATTCATCCTTCGATTTTATTTCATCGAATGGTGCCCGGATTTCATCGGTTCTGAAACAAACGGAGGAAATCATGGGAACACGTTCATTGGTTCTGGACAAAGAAAGAATTGATGGCACCACAGGAAATGCCGACCTCATCCTTACGCTTAACTTATCGGCCTACCCTCATCCCGATCAATTGATTCTGGATTTTGACTGGCTTCCATTTGGAAATATGTCGCCCGGAAACGGACTTTGGATGCGATCTGGTGACGAAAAAGAATGGGTGGAAGTTCGCCGGTTTTCAAATTTGACCTACTCCATTGGTACCGTCAGTTCTCTCCGCGGTATCAATCTTTTATCTTTTCTTGATTCGGAAGCATTAACCTCTTCCTTCCAACTAAAATTTACAGGTGCCGCCACCCGTGCCCAGGATCTGAATCCAGCTGGTGGTTATGCCATTGACAATCTGGTTTTATCCATGCCAGGAAACGATGTGGAGGTGCTGGCATTGACGGGTCCGGTCGAAAACTGCTATACCGATACGGAAGTGCGCAAGGTGAAAATCCGGGTATTCAACACGGGTACGCAAACCGTAGAAATGGTGCAGGTAGGTTATAAACTGGTTGGACAAAATGCTGTGACCGCACAAATCGGTTCGATTGCGACAGGCGATACAGTGGAATATGAATTTAACGAGTCCTTGCCCTCGGATCTGTATGGATTGCTGAAATTCAAGCTCTGGGCTTTTGGGAATGAAGACAGTTACCCAACCAACGATACCCTCCGGAATGCCTCGGTCTTTCTTTATCCGGTGGTTTCCGGAAAGTCGTACTACGAAAGTTTTGAAGCCAATGCCGGTTTCTGGAAAGGATATGGCCAAAACAGCAGCTGGGAATGGGGCGTTCCGTCAAAAAATCTGTCGGTGGTTGACACGGCAGCGAACGGAATCAAAATCTGGAAAACCAATCTGAAAGGGAATTACAACAATAAAGAGCAATCCTATCTTCAATCACCCTGCCTCAATTTGGAAGATTACAGCGGCGATGTACAGTTCAGTTTCAATACCGTTTTCAACCTCGAAAACGATTACGATCATATGTGGCTCGAAATGTCGGAAGACGGAATAAACTGGTTGAAAAGCGGCAGTCAGAACAGCGGCACCAACTGGTACAACCATGGCTTGCCCAGCTGGAACGGATTGCGCAGTCATTGGGAAGTGGCCAGCCAACGGATTCCATACGAATCGATTGGCAATAAACCCAGAGTACGATTCCGTTTTGCGTTTAGTTCCGATGCCAGTTTGTCGAAAGAGGGTTTTGGAATTGATGACATCCACCTGGAACCAGCCTTTAAAATATTGAAGGACTCCAGTTTTTACCAGGATGGGGCAATGGAAGAGGAAGAAACCTGGGTGAGCTTTGGAAAACTTCCGGACAAAGTAGCCTCCATTGAAAACTCAGCCGAACTGGGAAATATTTCGATGGAAATGAAAATCAACAAAGGTGCCGTCCGCATGTTCAATGGCAAACCATATCTAGACCGGAACTACCTTATTGTTCCTGAAAATCAGCCTTCAGTACCAGTAAAAGTACGGTTGTTCGTCACTGATGCAGAAGTAAAAAAATTGCAGGCCATGGATGCCGGGCTGGAATCGTTCCAGCAGCTGGGTATCTTTAAATACGACGGAGCCAATCAGGATCTGGACATTGAAAACAATGAAAACAACGAGGTTTCATCTTCAGTTTTTATTCCGGCCGGACAGGTTCTCAAAGTGCCCACCGCGGATGGTTATTTCCTCGAATTTCAGGTGGATGGATTTTCAGAGTTTTACGTCACCACCCAATCTCTGGCCGGACCTGATTCACCGCTTCCGGTTGAATTCATTTCATTCACAGCAAAAAATCAAACGGCAAAAGGCGATGTGTTACTGGAGTGGAAAACAGCATCGGAAATCAATCTGAACCGGTTCGAACTGGCGGCTTCCTGTGATGGAAAGAATTTTGAGGTTGTGCGGACCGTCGCTTCACAAGGTTCCGTCAGTCAGGGCTACACGTATCGCTTTGTGCATACACCTTCGCTTTGCAACTCTGAAAATGTGGTGTACCGCCTTCAGTCATTTGACAATGGCCAGCTGTCTCCATCCAAAGAACTTAGGGCTGTTGTCCGGAATGACAGGGCCGGTGAAAATCCGGTTCGCATTACCAATCCGGTGATCAATCAGCAACTTGAAATTGCCAATCTAAGCGGAGATCCAACCCAAATCCATATACTGGATGCTACAGGTAGGATTTGCTATCAGACCGAAACCAGCCTGACTGGTTTTACACAAAACATTTCATCGATACCGTCCGGTGTGTATTCTCTTCAGATTGTTTCTGCGGATACCCAAAAGACGTTCAGGATTTTGATTCGTTAATTTTCATTTTAAACCTGGATAATGGATTCCTGAATTCGTTTTCCGGGTACAACCCAAAAGAAAAAACCAGCTCCAAAAGGGGCTGGTTTCTCAGTTTAGATTCGTACAGGTCTTAGTGACTTCCCAGATAAGCCGCTATACTTTCACGGTTTTCTTTCAAGGCATCTTTTCCTTCGTCCCAGTTGGCAGGGCAAACTTCACCGTACTTTTCAGTGTACTGAAGTGCTTTTACCAGACGGAGGGTATCTTCGATGTTTCGTCCCAGAGGATAATCGTTCACAACAGAATGGCGGATGATTCCTTCTTTATCGATCAGAAATGTTCCCCGAAGGGCGGTTGGTACACCGTCGAACACCATTTCGTTTTCTTCATTGTAGCCATATTCACCAGCCAACACACCAAAGTTGGTAGCGATGGTTTTGGAAGTATCGGCAACCAATGGATAGGTTACGCCTTCGATTCCACCGTTTTTCTTTGGTGTCATCAACCAGGCAAGGTGCGTCTCAACGGTATCGGTAGAACAACCTACCACAGCTACATCGCGGCTTTCAAATTCAGCCAGCATTTCCTGAAAGGCCAGAATTTCGGTCGGACACACGTAGGTGAAATCATTTGGATAGAAGAAGAAGACCACATACTTTTTGCCCAGATACTGATCCAGAGAAAAGCCCCGGATCATTTCCTCCCCGTTGATCACGGCACCGGCAGAAAAGGCGGGTGCTTTTTTACGTACAATACTCATTTTATGTTTGTTAGAAAATAGTTGATAAAAAATAAGATTCTAATGGGCAGGACGAGGCAGATATCTTTTCTATTGAGAAGTCATTCGCCTGTTCAGGAATTCCGGGGTTCCGTCCTTCCTTTCTTTGTCCCATTGGTATTCAATTGAATTTTAATAAAAACTGAACCTATTCAGGTAGGCTCTTGTTTAAAAATTTTGAAGAAATAAGGTGGTCGAGTGAGAGTTTTCCCGGACCTGCCAGCAGAATGGTCAGCATCACAATGGAATAGCCGAATGTCATTTCACCGTCACCAAAAATGTCGCCTTTGTCAACCGCAAAACAAGCCACCAGCATAGTGACCATAATGAGAAAGGCAGAAAACCGGGTGAGTAAACCTACGATCAGAAAAATGCCTCCAAACAATTCGGCACCTGTCCGGAGATAGGCCATCAGCAGTGGCATGGGGAAATGGAGATCGGTTCTGAGCCAGTCGGCAAACTCCTGCATATCGGCCGGATTGAAAAAGCCGGAACCGTGTTTAATAAAAATGAGACCCATAAACACACGCATCGCCACCAGAAAATGGGACGTCAGTGGGCCGGTTCCAAATAATAGATTTTTGATCATGACTTATTTTTTCTTTTTCCCAAATACCTGAACATCGATGTTCTCCACCTCGAATTCTGAACCCAGTGTCTGGGAAATCAGTTTTTTAATTTTGGAAAAGAGGGCATCGTCTTCCAGATCAGTGATCTTGCTTCCTTCCACCAAATGAAGGTGATCTCCCCTCTCCCATTCAAACTGGCGCACCTGGTTTGGGAGCGTCACCATCCGGACAATACCGGCCTGCTGAAGGTCTTCAAGGTTTTTGTAAATGGTGGCCAGTGACAAGCCGGGCAGAACCGGTTTCAGACTTTGAAACAGTTCTTCGGCGGTGTAGTGTGCCTGTGCAGGTTGCAGTTTTTCCAACAACAAAAGCCTGGCACTGGAAGCCTTCATTTTTTTCTCCTGGAGAATTTCTTTGATCGAGTCCAAATCAGGAATGATTCTTATGTAGAAATGAACTGCAAAACTACACATCATTCGTTCCGCCGCAATTCTTTTTCCGAAAACTTATTTGAGACCGGGATGGATTTGGATAAGCGGTACCGTACTTTTGTTGCGTATGCTGTTTCTCGTTCCCACCCCCATCGGCAATCTGGAAGACATCACCTTCCGGGCTCTTCGCATTCTGAAGGAAGCCGATCTCATCCTGGCAGAAGACACCCGCACCACCGGAATGCTGCTCAAGCATTTTGAGATCAAGCGGCCGCTGGCCAGTTTCCACATCCACAACGAGCACCAGAAACTGAAGTCATTCATCCAGCAATTGAAAGAAAAACAGACCATCGCCCTGGTGTCGGATGCCGGTACGCCCGCCATTTCAGACCCTGGTTTTCTGCTGGTTCGCGAAGCACTGAAGGAAGGCATCGAGGTGCAGTGCTTGCCCGGACCCACCGCTTTTGTCCCTGCCCTGGTGTGTTCGGGTTTTTCCACCGACCGGTTCCTGTTTGAAGGATTTCTGCCCCAGAAAAAAGGACGGCAAACCCGACTGAAAGCCGTTCTGGCCACCGATTGCACCGTCGTTTTGTATGAATCTCCTCACCGTGTTCTCCGTCTGATGGAAGAACTGATCACCCTCGGCATCGGGGAACGCCGGGTGTCGGTATCCCGCGAAATCAGCAAGATGTTCGAGGAAACCGTCCGCGGAACGGCAGAAGAAGTCAAAGCGCATTTCACCCTCAAAGCACCGAAAGGGGAGTTTGTGGTTTGTGTGGAAGGGGTTGATTAGTTAGTGGTGCGTGGTTAGTGGTTATGTTGCTTTTTTGGGGTTAACTGCCTGTTTAAGTGATGAGTTATGAATTATAAATTATGAATGCTGAGCTCGTCGAAGTGGCGCTTTAGCGACAAAATGCAGGAATACCAGATGCATGAGTTTGTAGTTAAGTTGCCAATGGTTAGAGATGCGTGGTTATGGGTTGAACTAGGAATTTTAGATGAAGCTGTAAGTGGCCTATAAGCAACATGCTAAATGTTGACTGAAACCTTATTCCTGACTACTGATTCCTGACTACTGAAACCTGATTCCTGATTCCTAACTACTGAAACCTGAATACTGATCATTAAATCCTGATTCCTGACTACTGAAACCTGATTACTAATCATGCCAAAGTGAAGTTTTGGGATTGAATGATGAACAAACTACTTCCTGCTGTTACCCCACAAAAAAACCCTGTCTCTCAACAGGGTTCGTTTTTTATGGCTGACAGATTCTTTTAGAACTGGACCGCCGGTGCTTTTTGTGCGGCAGGATCGGCTTCGAAGTAGCCTTTCTTGGTGAAATCAAACCACTTGGCTGTAAAGTTGGTAGGGAATTTCTGGATGTAGGTATTGTAGTCCTGCACAGCCTCATTAAACTTCATTCGCTCAACGGTGATCCGGTTTTCGGTGCCTTCCAGCTGAGCCTGCAGATCGAGGAAGTTCTGGTTGGCTTTCAGGTTGGGATAGTTTTCAGATACCACCATCAGACGGGCCAACGCTGAACTCAGTCCTTGCTGTGCCTGCTGATACTGTGCCACTTTTTCGGGAGTCAGATCGTCGGCCTTCAGTGTTACCTGAGTAGCAGAAGCTCTGGCTTTCATTACGGCTTCCAGTGTTCCTTTCTCAAAATCGGCTGCTCCTTTTACGGTGGCTACCAGATTCGGGATCAGGTCGGAGCGTCGCTGGTACACGTTTTGTACCTGACTCCAGGCACCGGAAACGGCTTCCTGTTTGGTGACAATATCGTTGTAGCCACAGGATGTCATCGACATGGCCACACCCAACACAAGGATACCGGAAAACAAAGGCTTGAAAAAATTCGGGATTTTCATTTCAGTAGAATTCAATATGTTTGAAAAATAGTGGTGCCAAAACGGTGCCAGACCTGAAAGTCGTACAAAACTTTGGACAAAAGGCAAATTAGCACCCAAAACTCCGTCAATTTTTCAGATGAACGTCTGATTTTTGTTTTTTTCTGTCTGGCATTTTGCCTCTTTGGAATCCATCTGGCCCGGCTGGGATTTGGCGAGGACACCGATGCCTGGCTCATGGCCCAGACAGCCCGCAAGCTGGCCCTCGGTTTGGGTTACGATCCGGCCCGTTCTTTTGGCAATCCGGTATATGAACATTTGTTGATTTTCCTTCAGCCGGGACTCAACTGGACG
>CAMCXM010000067.1 GCA_945883425.1 Spirosoma fluviale | reverse complement strand
TCAGAAGAATATTATCAGCCACTTCAGGCTTATCTGGCTCAGGGATTTTACCCGCTCACCCGGGATGTGATTGTCTGCAGCCGGGAAGCAAGAAGTGGATTGGGAACAGGATTCACCGCCTGGCTGGCATCTGATAAAGGCCAAAGGATCGTATTGAAAGCAGGTTTACTTCCTGCAACCATGCCGATACGGATTGTCAAAATCAAAAAAGACAATGATTTAACAAATTGATACGGTTTTAAATCGTTGTTTCAGGATTAATAGGAACTCCTTAGTTTTGCGGCCTTGTTTTTGAAGATAACCATAGTAAACTGAATATGAATAAAATCTGCGGATTCGCACTGACAGCCCTTTTGTGTATCTCTTTTTCCGGTAGAGCCCAGTCTGTGGCGGATGGTTTGCGGTACATTGATAATGAACAATACATCAATGCCGGCAAAACTTTCAAAACTCTTGTAGCCACCCAGCCCACTGCTTCGAATTATTATTACCTCGGGCATTACTATCTGATGCTGGAACGAATCGATTCGGCGCAGGGTGCCTATGCCGATTCAGCCAAACTGATGTTTGAAAAAGGGGTGGCGGCAGATGCAAAATTCAACCTCAACTATGTAGGTCTCGGAACGTATGAAGTGTTCAAAGGCAGACCGGGACAAGGTAAAATTCTGATTGACAAAGCGGTTCAGGCATCAAGAGGAAAAGATGCCGAACTCCTTTACAGAGCGGCTGAGGCTTATGTGGTTTATCCAAGCAACGATGCGCTGGAGGCCAACCGTCTGCTTGACATGGCTATTAAGGTGAATAAAAACAACGCCGATTACTACAATCTGAAAGGCGATGCATTTATGCTGAAAAATGATGGCTCAGCCGCTGCCAATAACTACGACCAGGCCAAGCGGATTGCGCCCAATTCCGCCAAAGGATTTATCAACTATGGTAACATTCTGATTCGTGCAAAAAGCTACCAGAAAGCTTTGGAGGCCTATCTGGAAGGAATGGCAAAAGATTCAATGTATGCCCCGGGATATCGTCAGTTGGGCGAGTTGTATTACAAAGCAGGGAAGTTTGAAAATGCAGTTCAGTCATATGCAAAATACATCCGGCTCACTGATCAACGTCCTGAAAACCAATACCGGTATGGTGCCTTTTTATTCCTTGGAAAGAAGTACGATGAAGCCATTCAGGTTCTAAATAGTCTCCCTGCCAGCTACAGCAATCCTTTCAGGTACCGTCTGCTTTCCTATTGTCTGGCTGAAAAACAAATGCCGGCTGATGGTCTGGCTAACATGGAAACCTTCCTTTCGAAAACAGATTCAGCTAAATATATGGCGTCTGATTTCCAGTATTACGGAAAGCTCCTGATTGAAAGCGGTAAAGACACCAGTAAGGGTTTGCAGATTTTGGTGAAAGCCGTGAATATGGACTCATCCAAAATCACCCTTATTTCGGAATACGGAAAGAAATTCTTCGATGCCAAGCGATTTGCTCTGGCCGCAGAAGCCTACCAGATCGTGATTAATAAAGGAAAGAAGGCGAATCAGGATTACTTCAATCTGGGTAACGCCTACTATTTTGGTAAAGAATATGTGAAGGCCGACACCATATATAGTCAATTGCTGGTATTGCAACCTCAATCCTTGATGGCCAACCTGTTCAAAGCTCGTTGCATTGGTCTTGAAAAAATTGATCCCGACCAAACGAAAGGACTTGCCAAACCTTATTATGAGAAGTTTACATTGCTTGTAACACCGGAAACCATCGAGAAATATAAGAAGCAACTGATCGAAGCCCACAGTTATCTGGGTTCCTATTACGCCATCCGGAAAGATACGCCTCAGGCACATGCCGCCTGGAAAAAAGTTCTGGAATTTGATCCGGAAAACAAAAAGGCAAAAGACGGGTTGCTTATCAAATAATCGGCTCAATTTTTGACCATTCTTTCAAACATTCAATCTTAGAAAAATGTCATTTCAACTACCACCGCTCCCTTATGCGAACAACGCATTGGAGCCTCATTTTGATGCACAAACGATGGAGATCCATCACGACCGGCATCATGCAGCCTATGTAACCAATCTGAACAATGCCATTACGGCAAACCCAGCACTGGCAGATCAAACCATCGAAGAGCTGATGGTAAACGTGAGTCAACATGGAGCTGCTGTCCGTAACAATGGTGGCGGACACTACAATCACTCTCTTTTCTGGAAATTACTTAAACCAAACGGTGGTGGAGAACCGACCGGCCGTTTAGCGGATGACATCAACACTACCTTCGGAAGTTTTGAGAAATTCAAAGAAGAATTTGCCAAAGCTGCGGTAAGCCGTTTTGGTTCAGGATGGGCCTGGTTGGTTGTAGCCGACGGAAAACTGGCCATCACCTCCACTCCGAATCAGGACAATCCAATTATGGATATAGCCGAAGTAAAAGGCTCTCCTGTGATTGCTCTCGATGTTTGGGAGCACGCCTATTATCTGAAATACCAAAACAAGCGGGCCGATTACATCACCGCATTCTGGAATCTCATCAACTGGGATCATGTGAATGTCCTTTACGCAGCGGCGAAATAAGGAAACCAACAGAAACACAAAAGCGGGCCACAACCCGCTTTTTTTATGACCTGTTTTTTTCAGGCCGGTATCAGGAAAGTTCTTTTCCCAATGCCATGGACGCTTCTATGGCTTTGTCCATGTTGTAGTATTCCCACTCGGCAAAACGACCCAGAAGGTGAATGTTGTCCTTCTTCAGTGTTGCTTTGGCTGCATCAATTTTCTCCCTTGTTCCGTCGATGTGCACGATGTAGGAATTCGGCTCGTAGTTCCAGTCCAGAGGCTTGAGATTTCCAGGCAACGATTTGATTTGTTCGCACATAAACTCATAACTGTACTGTCCTGAAAATTCAACGACACAGGTATGACGGTCGGTTCCCTGATTGTTTGAAGGAGCAAATGTGCCGGTATAAATTATCCGGTGCGCCTTTATGGCAGGATCCGGCAGATACAACCAGGAAATGTCTCCCGGATCAGTTTCACAGAAAATATTTGACGTTCCGTTGGATGGGAGATTCCGCACATCCGCTGAAATCTGCGAAGCCGAAGCGGAATGAGGAAAAACCTGATCCAGTGATCGGACATCTCCGGTGTACACGATGGAATCAAATGGACCGTGGTCTCCGATCCAGTACGCACCGTCCTTTTGAACGATGCCGGAAACCGGCGCATTGTACACGATGTTCAATCCTTGTGAAAGTCGGTCGGCAATAAACTGCGAACCGCCCTCTTTGGCATAATAGAAAGTTGCATGCACCATTTCGGATTCCTCCTGAACCACCACATTGCTCAGCAACATTTCTTTCAGATTGGGCATCGGAAGCTTTCCTTCCAGCCAGCCGAGTGGAATTTCGGACAAATCCCGATTCCAGATTTTTTCATTGTACGGCCGGAAATAAGCTTCATACAAAGTCTTCCCGAAATTGCCTGACAGAAACGATGCAAAATCGTCGTAGGTAAAGGGATTTCTGGGTTGGTAATCTGGCGAAAGGAAATCATCCAGCACATCCGACACAAAAGCCTTATCCAGTTGGTGAAGATAATTCTCGAGCGGATACCCGATCAATTTTCCCTGAAACAGAATTTTGGCGTTTCTTCTGGCCTTCAGGAATTCATTGTCCCGATCGAAAAAGTTCCAGAACCAATCCAGCACTTCGGGATTCCGGGAATTGAAGACGTGCCCTCCTACCCTATGAAAAAGATTGCCATTGATCCGGTCGCATTTTACCAATCCACCTGGCTTTTGGGCCCGGTCGAACAACACAACGTTATGATCTTTTTGTAAAATCTGCCCGGCAGAAAGTCCGGAAATTCCGGCACCAATGATGGCTATTTCAGACATTCAATAATTTTTTGAAATTCAGAAGCAGAGGTCGAAACTCCGTGCATCGGCTCCCAGCTGGTTCCGGTTTTGTTTCGCATCTGTTTGTTGTAAATCCTGTAAATGAATTCCCAGAGAAAATCCCCCGTTTCCATAAAACCGGAATAACGGCGGGGATCAATTCCATTGTTTTTCAGGAAGGAATAATTCTGGGCGAGTCTTCCTTTGAACAAACCTTTGGTCAAAAAATCGGTCGAAACCGACGGCAGTTGCGAACGGATTTCGGTCAGAACCTCCATTTTATCAATCGCACGACCCGCACTCAATGTGGCCATATCGGTGCTTTGTTTTCCATGCTGGCGATAAATCACCGCTTCTTCCGGCACATGGATGGTTCCTGGATTCAATAAACTTGCCTGAAACAGATACAGGTAATCCTCGTGTGTAATCAGCTTTTCATTCCAGGGATTGAGCTTGTCTACAAATTCTTTTCTAAACAAACAGGCTTGAGTAATGGAATTCCAGCCACGCAGTATCCAATCTTTCAAATCCAGCGAATTGCCAAACCCAGTTGCCTGCATGATCACATCTTTCTGAATCCAACCGTCCTCTGTTTCCTGAGCCTGCACATAGGGTCCGTATGCCATGTCCAGTCCGGACGATTCCAATGCCAGAAACTGCTTTTCCAGTTTCCGTGGTGTCATCAGATCATCGGAATCAAAGAACTGAATGTACTTTCCGGTTGCCACTGACAATCCCAAATTCCGGGCAGCGCCGGGACCGGTTCCTTTGTTGTTGAGAAAAATACAATCGGTGATGTAGTCGAAAATTACCAGTTTGATTTCGTCGGTTGAATGGTCGTCGACCACGATAATCTCGTCTGGTTTCATGGACTGAGCCAGCAGATTATCCAGCGTTTTCCGAAGGAGAGCGGCTCTGTTTTTTACTGGAATGATGACGGATATCTGGCTCATTGCGTGTGAATTGTACCTGTTTGAACCGTGAGGTTTCCGTCCTTCATTTCCAAAACCCGATCTGCCACCGCGGCCAACGCAAGATTATGTGTTACAATGATAAAGGTTTGGTTGAGCTCCTTCCGTAAATCGAGGAAAACCTGGTGAAGATCGGCGGCATTTTTACTGTCCAGATTTCCGGTGGGTTCGTCAGCGAGAACAATCGCCGGCCGGTTGATCAGGGCTCGGGCGATGGAGGTACGTTGTTGCTCTCCTCCTGACAATTCCGAAGGTTTGTGGTCCATCCGGTCTTTCAGGCCTAAACGGGTGAGCAGGGCTTCCGCTTCTTTTTTGACGGTTTCGTTGTTCCTTCCGGCAATCCAACCGGGCATCGAAACATTTTCCAATGCCGTAAATTCAGGAAGGAGGTGATGAAACTGAAAGACAAACCCAATGTTTTTATTGCGGAAAGCCGCCAATGCTTTTGGTGCCAGACCGATTGGATTCTTTCCCAGGATTTCCAGTGAACCGGAATCCGGCTTATCAAGCGTGCCCAGAATCTGGAGCAACGTACTTTTTCCTGCCCCCGATGGTCCGACAATGGTGATGAGTTCTCCCTGTGGAATCTCAATGTCAACCGACCGGAGAACCTGAATGGAACCGTACTTTTTCGCCAGACCTTTTCCTGTTAATACCATTGCCGCAAAAATAGAGACAGTTTCCGGATTTGAAGCCCTAATCCTAAAACCAACTGAACAGTATTCTTTCGGAGCCGAACTGCAGTTACATCCGGAAGGAAATCAATTGGAATCCAAACATAACGAAACAAAAAAAGGCCACGAACCGTGACCTTTTCTGAAAAACCTGAAAGACGTTGATGCCTTTTATTTCAGTTTGTCTTTGAATACCTTTTTGAATTTATCCACTTTCGGACGAATCACGTACTGGCAGTAAGGCTGATCACCATTCAGATTAAAGTAGTTCTGGTGATAATCCTCTGCCGGATAGAAAACAGATACTGCCGAAACTTCGGTCACGATCGGTTTATCCCAGGCACCCGATGTATTCAGTTCTTTGATGATACGGAGAGCCGTCTCTTTTTGTTTTTCGCTGTGATAGAAAATAGCGGAACGATACTGTGTGCCGATGTCATTTCCCTGGCGGTTTAATGTGGTTGGATCGTGTGTCTGAAAAAAGACTTCGAGCACTTCCTCAAAACTGACCACCGAAGGATCAAATGTAATTTCGGCCACTTCGGCGTGACCGGTTAATCCGCCACAGATTTCCTTATATGTTGGATTGGCTGTCTGGCCACCACTGTAGCCGGACACTACTTTTTCGACACCTTTGAGGTTCTGAAAAATACTTTCGATGCACCAGAAACATCCGGCGCCCAGGGTTACGACTTCCATATTCGGATTGGTTTTTTGTTTAGGAGTTGAGGTTGGCGGTTTTTTGATTTCCTTTTTCCGCTCCTGCGACTGCGCACAGGAATAGGCGAGCAGCGAAGCGATCAAAAAGAAAAAGACAAATGGCTTTTTATGCATTTCTGAATTGTTTATGGCTTACAAACGGGTTTCGTTCAAAACCAGATTTCGGAAAGGACGGAATCGAATTACTTCTTTCACGACCGTATCTTTTTCAACAATTACCGGTTCAAATCAATGTATGACCGGCACCGCATTACAACCGGAACAATACCGATTTGTTCAGAATCCTTTCCCTATGCCATCACTTCCTGATCCTTGAACGACTTCCTCGGACGAAGATTCAAGGTCTGAAACAGATTCTGGTCGTGATCCACTCCCGGATTGGGCGTCGTTAAAAGTCGCTCTCCACTGAAAATCGAATTGGCTCCGGCCATGAAGCACAGGGCCTGTTCCTCGTCGCTCATCATCACCCGACCCGCCGACAAACGCACCATCGCCTGAGGCATCATAATGCGGGCGGTGGCAATCATGCGGACCATGTCCCAAACGGGAACTTTTGGCTGCTTTTCCAGCGGCGTTCCTTCAACAGGCACCAACGCATTCACCGGAACTGACTCCGGATGGGACGGCATAGTGGCCAGCGTCACCAGCATCGCTACCCGATCCTGGTTGGTTTCGCCCATTCCGATGATCCCGCCGGAGCAAACCGAAATACCGGATTTGCGCACATTTTCGAGTGTATGGATGCGGTCATCAAACTGACGGGTCGAAATAATTTCGTTGTAGTATCCTTCGCTGGTATCGAGGTTGTGGTTGTAGGCGTACAATCCGGCTTCGTGCAACCGTTGTGCCTGCGATTCGGTGATCATTCCTAAGGTGCAGCACACCTCCATGTCCATGGCATTCACGCCTTTCACCATGTCGATCACTTTATCAAAATCTTTATTGTCCCGCACTTCTCTCCAGGCGGCTCCCATGCAAAAACGGGTGGAACCTTTGGATTTGGCATCGGAAGCAGCGGAAAGAACTTCTTCTACTTCCATGAGCTTATGCACTTTAACATCGGTGTGGTAGCGGGCAGCCTGCGGGCAATAGGCGCAATCCTCAGGACATCCTCCTGTTTTGACCGACAAGAGCGTACAAACCTGTACTTCCTGTGCATCATGAAACTGGCGGTGAACCGTAGCGGCTTTGTAAACCAGGTCCAGAAAAGGTGTATTGTAAATGGCTTCGGCTTCGGCCAGAGTCCAGTTGTTTCGGATTTCCGTCATATACGTTGATTATCCCTCAAACGGGATTGCAAATAAAAGAAGCAAACTGATACGACCGCAGGGAATCTATTTCACTTCCTCGTAATCGACGTATTCGCCCAGATCCTGAATGGTGGGTTTCGAATTTGACGATTTGGGCTGACTGAATGTATCGACCCGGATTTCACCTTCCGGACGAGGTGCCTGCTGACCGGCTCCACCAAATCCTGCGGAGTACTGGAAACCTTTCCCCGCATTTTTCTTAATCCAATAGCGAAGCCAGAGTTTGAACACGAATTTGACCACCTGCCAGATGAGGTAAATGATCAGAAGAGTGGAGATGAAACGCATAGGTCCTTACAACTGCGGTGGGTCCGGCAAAGTTCTCAATAGATTCTGAAAGGCCGGAATCGAATGCAAAACTAGGGTTTGTTTGGGACGAACGGAGTTTTTTGACCAAATCCTTTCAATTTCCTATCTATCTTTGCGCCCCGTCATGAAAAAAGTCGCTTTTTATACTCTGGGCTGCAAGCTCAATTTTGCCGAAACTTCTTCCATTTCAAGGAGTTTTGAGTCGAAAGGGTACCAGAAAGTAAACTTTGGAGATCCCACCGATGTGTACGTGATCAACACCTGTTCGGTGACCGATCATGCCGATAAAAAATGCCGCAAAGTGGTGTCCGAAGGTTTGAAAATTTCGCCTTCTGCCCGGGTCGTTATTATTGGTTGCTATGCCCAGCTGAAGCCCGAAGAAATCGCCGGCATTCCCGGAGTGGATCTCGTGTTGGGAGCCAATGCCAAATTTGAAGCGGCCGATCATGTGGATAAACTGGGACCCAAAACCAGCGCTTCCATCATCGCCGGCAACATTGACCATACCACCGATTACCACAGTTCCTACTCTCTGGCCGACCGGACACGGACCTTTCTCAAAGTACAGGACGGCTGTGATTATCCCTGCACCTATTGCACCATTCCGCTGGCACGTGGCAAAAGCCGGAGCGACAGCATTCAGAATGTAGTAAACCAGGCCCGGCAAATCGGAGAAAACGGGGTGAAGGAAATTGTGCTGACAGGCGTAAACATTGGCGATTTTGGCGTCCAGAATGGAATCCGGAATGAAAAGTTTGCCGATCTGGTTGAGGCTCTCGATGAGGTGGACACCATTTCACGCTTCCGGATTTCCAGTATCGAACCCAATTTGCTGAAGGACGAAATCATAGACTTTGTCGCCGCCAGCAAGCGGTTTGTTCCGCATTTTCATATTCCCTTACAGTCGGGAAGCAATGCCATTCTGGGCATGATGAAGAGGCGGTATAAAAGAGAATTGTATGTGGACCGGGTGGCCAGAATTCGCCAGACGATGCCCGATGCCTGCATTGGAGTCGATGTGATTGTGGGTTTCCCGGGCGAGACGGATGCTCATTTTATGGAAACCTACCAGTTTCTGAATGAACTCGAGATCAGCTACCTGCACGTGTTTACGTATTCTGAACGGCCCAAAACCGAAGCGGCAACTATGAAAGGGAAAGTACCGGGAAACGTAAAAGCCGACCGCTCAAAAATGCTGCACATCCTCAGCGAGAAAAAGAGAAGGGCCTTTTATGAATCCCAACTTGGAAAAATGGATGAAGTCCTGTTTGAAGCGGCCATCACCGGTGGAAAAATGGAAGGCTTCACCCGCAATTATGTGAAAGTATCGGCGCCATACGACCCGATGTATGTGAACGCTGAAATGAAAGGATTTCTAAACTTCATTCAGACGGATGGTACCGTTCATTTCTCTGAATTCCCTATTTCGGCTGAAGAAAAATCAAAACTGGAATATGTGGCGGAACTGGCTTCGTAAATTCTTTTTCCATAAAGTCCACAATGGCGTCACCATCAACCACCAGATGCTGACATTCAAAAATTCCGGTTCTATTTTCTCAACAGGAAAAGCCCGGCTGGGATTCGGAAATTTCGAAACCTCTGAATTTTTCCAGAGCCTTACTCCTTCCTATCTGAAAAATACCGGCACCATCGAACTGGGAAACGAGGTCACCATTTCCTCTTCTTTTAAAATTCTGAATAAAGGAACGCTGAAAATCGGCGATCAGACCTACATCAATCCCAACAGCATCATCCGGATTGAAAACGGACTCACGATCGGAAACCACTGTGCCATCAGCTGGGGTGTGACCATGATGGACCACGATGCCCACGAAATGGAAGGAAAACGGGAAGCCCGACCCATCAGCATTGGTAGCCATGTATGGATCGGAGCCAATGCCACCATTCTCAAAGGAGTTACGATCGGCGATGGCTGTGTCGTAGCGGCGGGTGCGGTGGTGAGCAAATCATTCGGCCCTAACCAACTGATTGGTGGCGTTCCGGCCCGGATGATTAAGGAAAATATTGAGTGGAAGAAGTAGGAAGGCTTTCTTTAAAAGAATCAGTGTTAAATCACCTATCCGAAAATCAATAGATGAATTGTGGATAAGAAGGAAAATATCTAAAAGTCAACCGAGAACCAGAGGTGCCCACCGAAACCTTCGCGAATAATTCGCATCAATGTTGAGAGCCGGATGTCGCTGGCATTATTTTCAATCCTCGAAATGTAGGTCTTCGTCGTGCCACATTTAACGGCCAACTGTTCCTGCGTGAGGCCCTGTCCTTTGCGAAGCTCCTGAATCATAATCCCAAGTTTGAACGACTCAAATTCCTCTTCGTATTGATCCCTGCTGGCAGTCCCAGGTTTGCCGTATTGAGCATCCAGATGATCAGAAAATGAGGTGAGATCAGCGGTTTCCTTTTTCATCGAAGTAATCCAGGTAGAAGTTTTTGTAGTAGAAAATGTCCCGAATGAATTTCTCAGCCACGATGCAAAGTTAACGATTCAGGTAACATTTGCCAATTGATAATTTGTTGTTTCACCACAATAAAACAATTGTCAAAGTCTCAGGTCGATTGCAGATTCAAACATGATTCAATCTTTCCGAAAGCAAAGAAATCCATCTTTTGAAACAACTTTGCATTGCCAGAGCAGGTCCAACTAAAACGAGATTCCACCTTCTCCACCATGAACTCCTCGCTGATCCTTTCCAACATCGCCCGGTTTGTTTCTTTGTCGGATGACGTAGTCCGGTATTTCATTTCACTCAGCACGACTTGGAAACTGAAACAAAAGCAGTTCCTTCATCATGAAAATGATATCTGGGAACTAATGTTTGTTCATTGGCTGCCATCGCAGATAACAACATCGACGAGCTGCAGAAGCTGGCCATCCCCGGATTC
The DNA here is from genome assembly GCA_945883425.1 of Spirosoma fluviale. Taxonomy (GTDB): domain Bacteria; phylum Bacteroidota; class Bacteroidia; order Cytophagales; family Flexibacteraceae; genus CAMDMI01. The sequence continues at coordinate 8,606 of CAMCXM010000067.1, read as the reverse complement.
AATCACATTCCAACAACCAACTCCAATCAAATGGCAAACTCCGTTTTACACAAAGCCGACACCCGTGGTGAGGCCAATCATGGCTGGTTAAACTCCAGACACACCTTCAGTTTTGCACATTATTATAATCCTGACCGGATGCATTTCGGCGCCCTCCGCGTGCTGAACGACGACCGGGTACAGTCGGGAATGGGCTTCGGCAAACACCCGCACGACAACATGGAAATCATTTCCATTCCACTCGAAGGCGACCTTGAGCACCAGGACAGCATGGGCAACACGGCCGTGATCCGCAAAGGCGACATCCAGGTGATGAGTGCCGGGAAAGGAATTTTCCACCAGGAATACAACCGGAACAAGGACAGCGAAGTAAAATTTCTCCAGATCTGGGTGTTTCCGAACAAGCGGGATGTGCAGCCGCGTTACGACCAGCTGACGATGAACCTGGACGACCGGCACAACAAGCTGCAGCAGATTTTATCGCCTTCACCGGATGATGCGGGCGTATGGATTCATCAGGATGCCTGGTTCCACATCGGCCATTTTGACAAAGGCGTAAAAACCGATTACAACATCCGGAAAAGTGGAAATGGTGTGTATGTGTTTGTGCTGAAAGGCGATGTGACCGTAAACGAAACGGCACTGAACACCCGCGATGGTTTTGGCATTTGGGACACCGAAAAATTCTCCATCACCGCTGACAGCGAGGCCGAGTTTTTGCTGATGGAAGTTCCAATGGCGGTGTAAAAGATTTAGCATCGTCCTTATTTAACCGCGGAGATAAAAGAGAAATAAAGAGAGCCGCAGCACTTGTCCCGATTTTACATCGGGAGATCTGAAATTCAAAATAAAGCTCTGCGCCTTTCCGCGTAAATTCTCTGTGACCTCTACCGGTTCCGGAATTTTTGGGCATCTTCCCGAAATAAATTGAAACATTTAACAACGGACGGGAACTGTGGTGATCCAGCATTTTGGCGGAGGCAGCGGCCTTTTGTTCAACGAAATTGAAGCGGGTCTGGCAGGAAATGTGAAGGGATTGTTTTGGGTGGGGTGAGGAGAAAATTGACAGGATGATCAATTGACGACTTCATCGCAGAGTTTGCGAAGCACTCTACGATCAGAGAGGTCGATAGCTTGATTTCCAAATATCATCAAGGGTAATTGACTTCGTTTTTCCCTTTTTTATGGATTTATCTCCAACCGCCACTTTTTCTACGAACTCTGCTTTATAACGACTCTTTTGGGTAATTTCAAATTCAATTTTCATGGCACCAAGAAAGGCTTTCAATGCTTGAATTTTACCCTGACCAGTAGAATGAATAATGATGATTTCAGAAGCTTTCATACCAATTAAATTGAAAAACAAAGTTAATCGAATTTGATCATTGAGAAACGAATCACCAGTGAACAAACCTGAAAAAACCAGGCACCAATATTCTGGTCGTCACTCTTGAACAATTATAAATCAGGTACACCAGACATAAAGCAAATAATGATTTCTTAATCCCAAATTCCGCAATAGAAAAAGCTTAGAGTTCATAAATGATTGATTTTCACCTTAAGTCCTCTACATTGGAGAGGATTTAGGTGAGGTTATAAAACATAGAAAATCAATCATTTACATCCTATTGCATAATCCGGGTTAAATGCTTCTCTTTTTGGCGGAGGCAGCGGCCTATTGTTCAACGAAATCGAAAAGGATCTGGCGGAGAATGCGAAGGGATTGTTTTGGGTGGGGTGTCGGGAATTTGAAAGGACTAACTGCCAATTATTTCGGAATTTTCTCTTCTTGTGACTCCGTCTGAAAACATGAACCAAAAAGATCAAGTCCGCCAGTGGTGTCTGGAAATGGAGGGTGTGGTGGAAGAGCCGCACTTTGAGAAGACTTCTTTCCGGATCAAAAAGAAAATATTCGCCACCGTGGATCCGGCCGGAGAAAAGGTCTGCGTGAAATTGTCGCCCGAGGAGCAATCGCTTTTTGGGGTGTTCGATCCCACGATCGTGTACCCGGTTCCGAACAAATGGGGACTACAAGGCTGGACGCTGGCCGATCTCCACCGGATTCCAGCCGAAACCCTGCACGATCTTCTGATGGCGGCGTATCGGGAAGTTTCAAAACAAAAAGGGCGGTAAACGGTGTTCTCACTTTCTAGCCAACCTTTTATTCATGGAATCCGAACGAGACCAAACTTTCACCCAGATCCGACCCATCATTGCCACTGAACCCATTGGTGAACAATCCGACATACAGAAATTTCAGGATACCGTCCTGAGGCCCATTCTCAAATTACAGAACGAATTTTTCCTGAATCTGGCCGGCCACACCCTCCTTGTCCGCCATCCGGAATGGGACATCCTTTCCGATGAGAAAAAAGTGATCCTTCTTTCCTCCTGGATTTCCAAAGATCCGGACGTAAAAAAGCAGATCGAAGGCGCCATCATCGGTCTCATGACCCGATCGGAACTGGCTTTTTACTTCGAAAACGAGAAGGAAATCCAACGCCGGATCCGGGCGTTTGTGCTGGAACGGATTAAAAGTAATAAGTTGTAAGTAGTTGGTAATTAATAGTTAGACTTAGTAGATATCAGGCAGAACCATGCAAAGCTTGTTGAAAATCCTGCAAGGCAGGGGCTTACAGCATGGCGCCATAAGCGCCAAATAAGGATTCATTGATCAAGTAAATCAGCCAACGTTTTTGATGCAGATACTGTATGCTTGTTTTCCTTGAGTGGACTTTCACCAATTCGCAAATTCCCCTTACTTTTAAGCCCTTATTTCTACCTGCTATGCGAAACCACGTATCTGCTATTCTGCTTACGGCTTTTCTTTTTCTCAATTCATCAGCCGCCTGGAGTCAGTCCCTTTTTAAACGGACGGAGCCCTCATCTTCATTGGCCAAAGTGCTGGCGAAAGAATCGGGTAACGTGGCCGTTTTTCAACTGGATAAAGCCCGGTTGAAGTCTCTCTTTTTGTCAGTTCCAACGCAATTTCAACTGCCTTTGGAACTTCCTGATGGGAAAATGGTGACGCTTTCCCTGAAACGTTCTTCCATATTGTCAGCGGATTTCCGCATTCTCACCAGCCATAAGAAAGAATTCAAAAACGATTACGAAAAAGCCCTTCATTTTCAGGGAAGCGTCTCCGGATATCCGGGATCACTGGCGGCAATCAGTTTTACATCAACCGAAATTTCGGGACTGTTTTCGATTGGGTCCGGCAACTTTAATCTGGGTCCTGTTCACGCCAAATCTGCCAAAGCCGGAACGTATGCCCTGTTTAACGATCGGGATGCCGTCCGTAAAAACGATTTTCAATGCCATTCTGATCTTCTCCCAAAGTTGAAAGAGGCAACACAGAAGTCAACGCAAAAACCATCAGGCCACAGCATTCAGAACGATCAGTGCCGTCGTGTGGAGATTTATTTTGAATGCGATCACCAGACATTTCTGGATAAAGGTTCATCGGTTGCCGCAACCGTAAATTGGATGACATCACTCTTCAATATTGTGGCCACACTGTATGGAAGAGAAGGAATTGTAATTCGAATGTCGGAAACAATGGTTCACACCCAGCCCGATTCGTACCCGTATGGAACTTCGTTCGAAGCCCTCAGTGCTTTTGTCGATTCGGTTTCAATCCGTCCACCTTTCAATGGCGATCTGGGTCATCTCATTTCAACCCGACCTCAGGCAAATGGGGGAGTGGCTTACCTGGATGTGTTGTGTAGTGATGGTCTTGGTTACAGCAATGTGTATCCAGATTTTCTGCCTCTTCCTTTTTACAGCTGGAATACCAATGTCCTGGCCCATGAACTGGGACACAATTTCGGGTCGCCTCATACACAGTCCTGTTCCTGGGAAATCAGTCCCGGTATTTATGGTATGCTCGACAGCTGTTTTTTTGCCGAGGATCTTTGTTACGACGGTCCACGGATAGCCAAAGTGGGAACCATAATGAGCTACTGCCATCTTATGTCCAAAGGCATTGACTTCAGTCTGGGCTTTGGGCCTCTTCCAGGCGATCTCATCCGAAGACAATATCAGCAGGCCAGCTGTTTGCAGGGAACCGAAACTTTCCCGCAACTGGCCGTTACGCCTCCCGACACCATTTGCACCGGTGGTTCTTTTCCTCTTTCGGTTACACCGGTTGATGCAGCCACATATGAATGGACGGGTCCCAATGGATTTACGTCTACACTCCGAAATCCAACGCTGACATCACTTTCGGCCAGCCAGTCCGGTACTTATTCGGTGGTGGTGACGGTAAATGGGTGTAGTTCGGTCTCTCTCAGCACCCGGCTCACCGTCAGTTGCATCAATTCGCTGCCACAATCGTCTCGCGAGATTTGTCTTCCCGCCAGCTTTGAAGTCGATTTTTCATCGTCGATTTCACTGAATGCCGGAAACCAGTATTCGGTTCAGCTGAGTTCGGCAAACGGAAGTTTCGCTTCACCTCTGACCATTGGCACACTGAATTCGGTTAAGAAAATTGGAAAAATTCAGGTGGTGATTCCGGCCGGACTGGCCATCGACAGCGGGTATCAAATGAGGGTTGTTTCTTCAAATCCAGTTTCCATCGGTGAGGTTTCGAGCCAGAAAATAAAAATACTGTCCCGTCCTTCAGCACCGGCTGCCAACGATGTGTCGAAATGCCAGCCCTCTGTTTTTCAATTGACGGCTTCCGGTCAGGGTGTTTTGAGATGGTATAATTCTGCCACATCAACCACTGCGCTGGCGACAGGTTCCGTATTTACCACGCCGCTTATTTCAACCAACACATCGTATTGGGTAGAAAGTCAGGTGGCGCAGAAAGCAACTGTGGGAAGTCTGATGAGTGAGTTTCCTGATACCACCACCGCTTACAACACCTATCATGGTTTGTTTCTGAAGGTGAAACAAAATCTCGTACTGGATTCGATGACAGTGTATGCCAATCAATCGGGCACCCTTCGTTTCAATGTGAAAGATTCGGCAAATACTCAGTATTTCAAGTCGGTGTTCATTCCACTGGCCGGTATAGCCACAGGACAAAAAGTGAAAGTAGGAATCGCCTTAAGTCCTGGTGTGTACCGCATCGACGGAGAAGGTTCGGCCATCAGCAGTCTTCTCCGGTTGAATAATTTCAATGATTTCCCCATCCAGAATCCGGCGATGGATATTCTGGGTTCGTCGGTTCCCAGCCGGTATTATTTCTTTCATCAGTTTAAAGTAATTGTTACCGGTTGTTCCAGTGAACGGAAAGAAGTACAGGCCATTATTACGTCAGAACCATCAGAACCAACTGTGATTAACGGGATGCGCTGCGATCCGGGCATGGTCGTGATGCAGGCTGAGGGTGCATCAGCCGGGCAATCCTACCGATGGTATTTGGAAGAAACGGGAGGTGTTCCTATTGCCGGGGAATCGGGTTCCAGCTATACAACCCCAAGTTTGTCGGTTTCCAGAACTTATTTTGTTTCCATATATGATTCAGCTGGATGCGAAGGACCGCGAGCTGCTGTGAAAGCCACCATTAATCCATTTACGGCCTCACCTTCAGTCACCCCTGTGAGCCGATGCGGTCCGGGATCTGTTACCGCCACTGCCAATGGAGCTGGAACAGCTGATACTTATCGCTGGTATGCCGAAGCAACGGGTGTCCCTCCGCTTCCAGCCAATGGTAACACCTATGTCACTGGCTTGATTTCGAATGATACCGTCCTGTATGTCAGTATTATGGCGGAAAATGGATGCGAAAGTTTCAAAGTTCCGCTGCCCATCAGCATTCGTCCTTTGCCGGGAGCGGCAGTGGCTTCCGATTCCTCCCGATGTGGACCCGGTGTTTTGTACCTGACAGCGGCAGGTGGAAGTTCTGGTGAAACCTATCGCTGGTATACAACCCTGAACGCGGTTCCGGCAGATTCTGTTCCCGGTGGAGCGTTGGGTTCCATCACCACTCCGTATCTGGCAGAATCCCGTACCTATTATGTAGTGCGGGTGTTGAATGGTTGTGAAAGTGCCGTCCCTAAACCGGTGACGGCACACGTCGGCACCTTGCCGGTAGTGCCGGTTCTGACTTATTCAGGTGGATACCTCATCGGCACACCGGATACAAATTTTCAATGGTTCCGGAATGATACATTGCTCACAGCCACCGGCGATTCTTTGTTAGCCACCAGCAACGGGAATTATCAATTGTTTGTGACTGGTGCCAATGGATGCCAGTCGTTTTCCAATGTGCAAAATGTGATTCTTCAATCGGTAGAGGAGTTGAAAAACCAGAATCTGGTCAAAGTGTTCCCGAATCCATCATCGGGTTCGTTCATTGCTACTTGGCCAGAAGCGGGTCCAGCCGTTGTGTCGGTTTTCGATTCCAGAGGAAGGCTGATTCTGCAATCGGATTCTGTTCGTTCCCAGTTTGGTTTCAGCATCCGCGATGAGGCTTCCGGGATTTACTGGCTCAAAATTCAGACACCGTCATTGGTTCGGACAGTCCGTTTGAAAAAGCAGTAACTGAATGCCAGTCATTCTTCTGGAAACCTTCCTTTCAGCTCCGGTTCAGGATTGCTTCGATGCAGCCCGGAACCTGGATCTGCATCAGGGTTCAATGAAACATACCCATGAAAAAGTGGTAGCCGGTAAGAAATCCGGGTTGGCAGAAACTGGCGATACGATCACCTGGGAAGCGGTGCATTTTGGTATTCGTCAACAGTTGACGGTAGAGATCGGCAAAATGAATCCTTCTTATTTCTTTGAAGATTTTATGGTGAAAGGGGCATTTGCAGAAATGCATCATGCTCATTTTTTTGATGTGATGCCGGACGGAACCCGAATGCGGGATGTGTTTCGTTTTCGTGCACCGCTTGGAATTCTGGGGCGAATAGCCGAAGGTTTGTTTCTGACCCGCTATATGCGGAATCTGTTGCTCACCCGAAACCAGTTTCTCAAACAAATCGTCGAGGGCTGAATGCTTCGTTTTATGACATTTGTTATTTATTAGTAAGATAAATGTCATTATTATTTAATAATGCAGAAAGAAAAACACCCCGGATGAAAAGGGTTAGATCGGGCGTTGTCGGTCGTATTCAAACTCTCGCTTATAATTCTTTTGGTGAAGGAAATTCAGAGAAAGGATTGATGTTGAACGGTAACTGGTTTTCAAGCATCGAGAATTTTTAAAATTAAGTTTCTGATTTTCAATTCATTTGATGCAATAGTATCTTGTTTTGAAATAGATTTTTTTTATCTGTAAAAACAGTAAGTATATTTCGTAGGTTGTCTAAAGCCTGAACTCTTATTAATGCCTGAGAAAGTATCGGATTTGATGGGGTCTTCATTCATCAAGCAAAATGAGTATGAAGAGCTGGCGCCTGCAGTAGTGGCTTACATTAAGTCATTGGAAGAAAAAGTGCTGCAGTATGAAAAAGAGTCTCTCAAGCCGGTTTCTGGACAATTAAAATCTCCCATCCCGAAAGGCAGGAAGGGAGAAGTAAATACCACCTCATTGTTTCTGGATCATCCGGAGGCAATGGTTTTTCTAAATTGCAATGGCGAAGTTGTGCTGTGCAATTCCACGTTTGCGAACCTAGTAAAGGAGACGGTTGAGAATCTTGAAGGAAAGCCATTCCCATCCATTTTTTCGCCCGAATTTCAAGACCAATTGAATTTGTGTATTGAGAAGGCTGTTTCAGGAAATCCTGATAAACCTGTCATTTTCAATTCAATTTCAGATTCCGGGACCATTACTCTTGTAGCTGAATTTTTTCCTCAAAAAGAAAATGGTGAAATAACAGGTGTATACGGCCTTGTGAGGGATGTGACCCAAACCCGGAAGATGCAGACCAGACTGGATCAGTTGCTGTTAAATGCATACGACATAATCTGTACACTGGACTTATCCGGTTCGTTACTTTCTCACAATCCTGCTTTTTGCCAGACTTTTGGTTATTCTGAGGAAGAGCTTCTGGCATCTCCGGACATCATGATGCAGATGATTCATCCGGAAGACAGGGAAAAGGCTTTTGATAAAATTGCTCACCTGCTCAGTACGAAGGCCGCATGTTCATGCGAAATCCGTTACTATACACGTACAGGTGATATCCGATACATTCAGTGGTCGCTTACTCCAATTCTATCCGACGGAATCATTTATGCCATTGGTCGCGATTTTACACAATCCAAAAAGGATAGTGATTTCCAGAAACTGATTGTAGAGAGTATTCTTGAATATTTTTATGTGCTTGATAAGGATTTCAATGTGACCTACATAAACGAAAGTGCCGAAAGGCTGCTTCAACTTCAGCCGGGTGAACTCATTGGAAAAAACCTTCTGGAAGCTTTCCCTGAAAAGCAAAAGGGCGAATTTAAACGGTATCTTGATTTTGCCAGAGCGACCGGTGAAGTTGTTCGTTTCGAATATTTCTCGGAGAGCATCGGTGAATGGTTCGAAAAGAGTTTCTACCCCACAACGGATGGAATTTCTGTTTTCTTTCGCTCTATCAGCCAGCGAAAGATTTCAGAAAAAGAGCTGAAAGATCAAAAGCTGTTCTTCGAACAAATGTTTCTTCAGTCAGGCCTGGCAAGTCAGCTGCTCGATAAAGACGGGTGGTGTCTCAGAATCAATCATA
>CAMCXM010000066.1 GCA_945883425.1 Spirosoma fluviale | reverse complement strand
TGTCGCAGATCCTGCTCTGGCAGAGAGCGTCCTCAAAGACATTTCATTGGGCTTCGCCCGCAAATTTCACACTCTCGTGTTCATTTGTCCGAAAGGGAAATTTAAAGGTGTGAATCAGACGATTAACATCCTAATGCGGAATCTGGGTTAAAAACCATTCGCAAAAGGGACTGACCGTCCGCAAAGGGGCTGTCGAATTTCAGGCGCATCCGGCGTGCCTTTCGTTCGAAAACCTCTATGGTTTTGACGTCAAAGCTCATTCAGAAAATCATCTGCATTTCGGGATTCCTTCCTGCCATCGAGAACTTCTTTCAATTCATTGACGGCTTCCCTTACCTCTTTCAAGGCAGATGCTTTTGCATCTGTAATGGTTGTGGTACGAACATGAGGCATCGATTTTAAGAGTTCTATCAAATGAAGTCCCTGATTGTCCTCTATATCCAGAAGAATTTTCATGAAGTAACAATAGGAATTAATGCCATCAGTGCGAACAGGATTTTCTGAATGAGTTCCCTGAAGGTGTTGATTCAAAAAATCTAACTCCTCTTCAACCAACCCGTCACACTCAATCTGGGTTTGTGGGTGAGCAACACTTCATGACTCAGTTCATCGCTTTTAAAAAAAACTGTTTTTCCAAGGACGGGGCTGATGGCCAGATCGGTACCGTCCTGTTCCACCGAAAGCTCGCCACCGTCGCCTTGCTGCCAGTTGTCATTGAGGTAACTGATCATGGAAAACCTCCGGTCGGAGTTGTTCTCAAACTGATCCAGATGCCGTTTGTAAAAACTACCGGGTCCATAATGCGCATAATGAAACTCATACGAGGTAATCCCGGTGTAGCATGATTGATTCAGGTACCGAACAAAATCATCCATCCGATCTAAAAATCCATCCTGAATATCACTGTTGTTATTTCGGTCCAGCCAGTAAATCTGATCACCACGGACGGTTTCGTCTTTTTGGAACCGTCCTTCATTTCCGATGCCGGCGGCTTTCAGACGGGACTGTTCTTTCATATCAAGTAAATCTCCCCGAAGCGAAAGGGCGAGTTCGTCGGTGAGAAAGTGGTTGGAGATACCAATCCGATCCAGAATGAATCCCGAAATAAGGGCTTCAAAGTCATTTTCCATAGGCTTACATGCCTGAGAAAACAGACGCAGGAAAGGTAGGGCTATTTGAATCACGATTTCGGAAAATTCAAAAAACGTATTTGCCCACCACACCCTACTTTTACAATTCCTCACGGGTTTGAAACAATAAATCCAGACAGAAACCTCCTTATCCGCCACACAACAAATCAATCAAAGAAACAAACATGAAACGAGTAACCGGAATCGGGGGCATCTTTTTCAAATGCCAGAACCCTGAAAAAATGAAAGACTGGTACAAAACGCATCTTGGACTTGCCACCGATGCCTATGGAACCACCTTCGAATGGAGAGAAAGTGAAAATCCGAACCAAAAAGGCCACACCCAATGGAGTCCTTTTTCTGAGACGACCAAATACTTCGAACCATCGCAACGGGAGTTTATGATCAACTACCGGGTCGAAAACCTGACAGAACTGGTGGAATTGCTCAAAGCAGAAGGCGTAACCATTTGTGACGAAATCGCCTCATACGACTACGGCAAATTCGTACACATCCTCGATGCGGAGGGAAACAAAGTTGAACTCTGGGAGCCCGTAACGGAAGAGTTTGAAAAAGTAGCAGAAGGAACCACCAAATAGATACCGAGTCTTTTCAACCCGTAAACCGAGCGTGAAGCGGGTTGAAAACTTTTGGCTCTGTTTGAATCAGCGGGTCACCCAAAAAATACAAATCACACCCAATTCTTCAAACTTCCCAACCGCTCATGCGTGGCTTTCAATAATGCCTCCCGGTGATCGGGATGGGCAATTTCAACAAGGGCAATCGCTCTGGCTTTTAAATCTTTTCCATACAAATAGGCGGAACCGTATTCGGTTACCACATAGTGAACGTGCGCACGGGTTGTCACCACACCGGCACCTTCTTTGAGGAAAGGTACGATTCGACTTTCACCCCTCGATGTCACGGACGGTAACGCAATGATGGCCTTCCCTCCTTCTGACAAAGACGCTCCCCGGATAAAATCCATCTGCCCGCCCACTCCTGAAAACATGCGGATTCCGATGCTATCGGCACAAACCTGACCCGTCAGATCTATTTCAATAGCCGAATTGATGGCCGTGGTTTTGGGATTCTGGCGAATGATGGACGTATCGTTTACATAACTGCAGTCGAGCATCGCCACAATCGGGTTGTCATCCACAAAATCATAAAGCTTACGGCTTCCCAACAAAAAGGTGGACACAATTTTCTCCCTGTACTTTTTCTTGAATTTTCCGGTGATGATGCCTCTTTCCACCAATGGAAGGATCCCGTCTGAAAACATTTCGGTGTGAATCCCCAGGTCTTTGTGGTTATGGAGAGCCGCCAAAACCGCATTTGGAATTTCACCGATTCCCATCTGAAGCGTGGCTCTGTCCTCGATCAGTTCGGCGGCAAAATTGCCGATTCGTGTGGCCAGCGGACTGATTTCACCCAAAATCGCTTCATGCAACGGTTCGTGTCCTTCCACCAGAAAATCAAGCTCGCGAACATGAACCTGGCTGTCGCCATGCGTACGGGGCATAAACTCATTCACCTGAGCGATCACCAGATCGGCCATTTCAATCGCCGCTTTCGTGGCATCAATGGAAACACCGAGCGAACAGAAACCGTGCTGATCCGGAGGGCTCACCGAAATCAAAGCCACATTCAGCGGAATAATATTGCGGCGAAACAGTTGCGGAATTTCAGACAGGAAAACAGGAATGTAGGCAGCTCTGCCTTTGCGGACGGCCTCCCGGCAATTGGCCCCGATGAAAAACACATGCGATTGAAAAATGCCTTCATACTGATCATTCAGATACGGCGCCTCTCCTTCTGTATGCAGGTGAAAAAGTTGCACATCGGTCAGCCGATCTGCCTGCCGAACCATCTCCTGAATCAGAATCTGGGGCGCCGCTGCAGCTGTGTGGATAAAAACGTGGTCACCGGATTTGAGATGGGAAAGGGCTTCTTTTGCTGAACGGAACATACCAATCAATTTTTCAGGCAAAGGTAGGTGTGACTTTGGAAACTGATGAACGTCAGGAACTGATAATCGTCTGTTCTGAAAATGGATTTTCTCATTTTACCGGATTTCGGTTTTGTTATCCGGAACCGAACTTCTGGGGTTCAATCCGGCATAAATAAATCCATCCGTTCAAAAGAAATGCGCAGCCCGAAAATCCTATTTCCATATTTGCAGACCAACATTCCATATGCAGTTTTCTCACAAAGCCCTCGTTACTGGCGCCAACGGCCATCTGGGTAACAATCTGGTCCGGTTTTTACTATCAAAAGGAATTCCAGTCCGGGCCAGTGTGCGGAATCCCGCTTCCTGCAAAGAAGCCTTTGAAGGACTCGATTGCGAAGTCGTAAAAGCCGACATCACGGACAAAGCGTCAATGGTGAAAGCCCTGGAGGGAATCGAAGTCTTTTACGCAGTGGGTGCCGTTTTTAAACTTTGGGCCCGTAATCCGCAGAAGGAAATTTACGAGAACAATCTGGAGGGTGTCCGGATTACGATGGAGGCGGCCGCCGAAGCCGGCGTGAAACGGGTGGTGTACATCAGTTCGATTGCCGCCCTCGATTACACCAAACACCCCATCCGTGAAGACGGCGGTTACAATCCCGATCGCCGTGACCCTTATTACAACTCAAAAAACGACGCTGAAAAACTGGCCATTCAACTGGCGAAAGAACGGGGTCTGGATCTGGTGATTGTGATGCCATCCGCCATGATCGGCGGTGAAGCACATGGAAAACTGAACACATCCTACAATATCATAAGACTAATTTTAAAAGGAGAAGTCCCCGTTGAAACCGGCATTGCCGTCAACTGGATCGATGTAAAAGACGTCGCAAAAGCAAGCTGGCTGGCGGCTGAAAAAGGACGGTCCGGTGAGCGCTACATCATTGCCAACGAAAAAGCGATGAGCATCCGCGACACCACCCGGCTGGCGATGGAACTGTTTCCCAAACGGAAGATCAGCCTTCCTGTAGCCGTACCCCGGTTTCTGTTGTTCACCTTCGCCTCGATTCTGGAAACCGTGAGCCAAATCACAAAATCGGCCCCGCTCCTGAGCACCAAAGATCTGGCCATGTTTGCGGGACTCCGTCAGGATTTCGATATTTCCAAAGCACGGACGGAACTCGGTTTCGAGCCCACTCCGCCGGAAACAGCCGTGAAAGAAGCCATGCAGTATTGGGTGGCCAATGAGAAGCGGTTGGGGAAATAATCCTCAATCAGCCGGATTTTGATTCGGGCGCCATTTCCGGCTATCCACTTCAACTCCTCAGTCGCTGCACTCCTCTTCGCTGTCCAGGATGTTCCGAAGGGCATCCCGGACGACATATGATGCGGATTTATAATCCGCCAACCAACTGCCCGTGAGATGGAGACCGATCTTGGAGAATGGTAAATCCTCGCTATCTGCTTTCGGGATGCAACATCCCATACAGCGGGACAAAGAAACCTAAGATGATTTTTTATAAAGTGAGAATTGAACGAAAACAAAATCAAATCGAATTTCTTACTTTTGTTCAATGAGATTCAATCTGCAATATGTTCAGGATGCCAATGGCAAAGCGGAAGCAGTGCAAATTCCACTTCAACAATGGAATCTTCTCTTGAAGAAATTGTCTGAAACAGAATTTACGGAAAAATTCGCGGCCGATCTCAAAAACAGCTTTGCCGATATCGAGGCAATGCAAACCGGCAAAAAACCAAAAAAAACAATTCAGGAAGTTCTAAATGGCCTATAAGGTAATTCCTACATCCCCATTTCTGAAGGAATTCAATAAATTAAAAAAGAGACATCATTCGTTGAAAGAAGATGTACTGGCGTTGGCCGATAGTTTAGCTGAAAATCCTGAATTAGGGAAACCACTGGGCCACAATTTATATAAGATAAGGCTTTCGATTAAAAGCAAAGGAAAAGGCAAAAGTGGTGGTGCAAGGGTAATCACATATCTTATTAATGCTGCTCAGGAAGTGTATCTGGTTTCAATTTACGATAAACAGACATGGATTCTGTGTCAACAACCCAATTCAAAAAAATAGTTAATAAGGTATTCAGGAAATAATCCTGAGACCTGTTCATTGGAAATATCCCAACCACTCCGCTGTCCGGGATGTTCCCGAGGTCATCCCGAACGGCGGGCCCTTTTTTCGAATGGAATAATTTTTCAAATTCGCATTCTAAACAAACTATAAAATGCAATCGTACATCAACTATTTACTGGAGGATATTGAAGCAGCAAAAAGGCAGGAAACACCTGTAAAATCCATCCTGGATTCAACTGAATCTTTGGAGGCACATTTCGCAGAGATTGACAAATGGGTGGAATCAGACCCTCCTTTTACGTTCAGTCACCATTGCGGCCTGAAAACAGAACAGTTTCCACCAACTGATAAACTGACGGAGTCTCAAATGTCACAGGTGATTTCAGCTATGGAACAAATGATGCATTCCTGGAATGTTGGAATGGATATCCCATCCTCGGTACCAACTACCATGCGCTATGAGTTGATCCTCGGGATTCTCGAAAAGAAAGTTTCTATATCGACTTATGGTTTTTGGATACTTGATTTTTGCACGGGCAACAGTGAAGGCTGCGAACTGGGAGAATATTGCCCCTGCCTGAACTTTGACTCAGATCCGATTGACGATATGGACAATTTCAAATCCGATCCTGACTCGTTGCCGTGCTGAAGATCTGAAATGAAGTTCTACTATTACTTTAAGCCACTGGGTTCGCTGTCCAGGATGTTCCGAAGGGCATCCCGGACGACATATGATGCGGATTTATAATCCGCCAACCAACCGCCTGTGCAATGGAGACCGACCGTGGAGGATGACAAATCCTCGGTATCTGCGTTCGGGATCGGATATCCCGAACAGCGAAGGTCAGCCCGAAGGAGACCCGATACCTCAGGCAGCAGGGGTGAACTTTTAATTTTGCCAATTAAATTGATCCTACCCTGAGTGCTCAACCAGTGAACATCCGGAAAACACATCAGCATGGCGGTGATGGTTGTTTCCAGATTGATGGTAAAATCCAATTGACCCGGATAGGTTACACCCAGAAGAACCTCCCGGTCGTTGCTGTCCGATACCATCTGGAATCCGAAATCTCCCTCCACCACTTCCACCGAGTAGCGATTGTTCATCACGACGGTATCAGTCAGGCCGGAATTTACTTTCCAGTTTTGTGTACTGGCGGTGTTGCTGTCATACGAAACAACTTTTCCGGTTACAAGTCCAGTTTGCGTACTGTCTGTTGGGTCAATACTGGTCTGTTTAATATCTTCCTTTTTACAGGAAAAGAAAAGCACCAGACTAAAAAAAAGAACGGCAAAACGGTACAAACAATTGGTCATAGATCCCTGAAATTGTGATGGACAATAACTGGAATGAACCAATATCAACAAAATAATCAAACCGAACGATTCGATTTACCAGATCAATTTTCCGATTTCCCAGTTAAGTTATTTTATTCCGGATCATCAAAATAATTCGGAAACAGGCCGCCGAAAAGAATCCAATCGTAACCCGTAATCTCTTGGCATTCTGTAATTAGCATTGCGCTGTCCGCGATGTTCCGAAGGGCATCCCGGACGACATATGATGCGGATTTATAATCCGCCAACCAACCGCCTGTGCAATGGAGACCGACCGTGGAGGATTACAAATCCTCGGTATCTGCGTTCGGGATGGGATATCCCGAACAGCGGAAGAGCAATTCATTTTCCTTTGAACTTTCTTCTTTGAATTTTAAACTCCCTCCGCTGTCCGGAATGTTCCGAAGGTCATCCCGGACGACATATGATGCGGATTTATCATCCGCCAACCAACTGCCTGTGCAATGGAGACCGACCGTGGAGGATTACAAATCCTCGGGATCTGAGTTCGGGATACAAGATCCCGAACAGCGAAGTTTGTGATGGAATATGCTGAACAGCCATATTTCTCCCAAGACAATCATCCGATCAAATCAAGATGCAGCTGGATTGCTTTTTGAATTTGTTCTGAAAACTCAGGAGGAAGCTTGCCAATTTTCTTAACTATCCTTCTTTTATCTAAAGTCCGAATCTGATCAGCCTTAACTTTTGAATCTTTAGGAAGATTCGCTACTCCTTTTGAAATAAACACTTCAAAATCTGCGACAAATGAAATGTTGGATGTGATCGGTAAAACAGTAACAACAGAATTGAATTTGTTATTCTTGTCATTCGACACAATCAAAACTGGTCTGGTTTTCCTGATCTCAGATCCTATTGTTGGATCTAAATCTGCAAGCCAGATTTCCAGACGTTTAATAGTCGTTTTCCCAGCCTTCAAGATCTGCTGCTAAAAAGTCCTTTGATAATTCTTCATTTTCTGCAGCTGCCATTTGATACTGATGGCCCAATGACCGATTGCTTTTACTCGTCTTTTCTTGTGCCGTGATTTGAAGTTCCTTTCCAACCATTTCAGCAGGAATTTCAAAATCAACTCTTCGGGAAGTGGATCTTACTGTCGTCCTCAGTGTCATAATTGGTTCGCTCTTTGTTGAATTATCCTGGTGAATGACAAATTTTTGAAATGCAAAATACCTCAAATTTTCATTTCTAAGAATTATTCATTTTAAAATCAGTTCAGGAAATATGAAAACCAATCAAGCAACAAAAATTTCATTGGCAATACCAATCGTAGGTTTTGATCTTTACTTTACAGTCAAATCAAGTCAGCCGACTTTGGAGTTTGGTAAGCTATTGCGGTGCAACATCCCAAACAGCGGAAAGACATAAATACATCCGGCCGACCGTGGAGGATTTCAAATCCTCGTCATCTGCGTTCGGGATGCAACATCCCGAACAGCGGGCAAATAAGTTTCAAACCAAGTTATTGTTCCCCACTGGTTATAAAAACTCAATTCCAGCCTCTTGCATCACCAGACTTTTTATTTTCATTTCCAACTGAAAAAATGAATCGTCGGCATACCAACTGACACCAGACTTCCTATGAAATCATTCCTGGCTGCGGCCGCACTCTTTCTGTTTTCGCTTTCTTCTTTTGCCTTCACCGTCACGTTCAAAGTGGATATGAACGGTATGTCAGGGTACGGAATCCCGGAGGTCAACGGAACCTTCAACAACTGGTGTGGCAACTGCCTGCCGATGACCGACGCCAACAACGACGGAATCTGGGAAGCCACCATCAATCTCAACGCCGGTTTCTACGAATACAAATTCTCCGCCAACAACTGGGCTTCGCAGGAAACGCTTGCACCCGGTTTGCCTTGTACCCAAACCACGGGTGCATTCACCAACCGGACACTAACGGTCTCATCCAATGTAACACTCCCGACTGTATCCTGGGGATATTGCGCCGGCACAACCCCGACGTATTACCCTGTTACCTTTCAGGTAAACATGAACGGCATCACTGGTTTCACTACTCCGAATGTGAGCGGAATTTTCAACAACTGGTGTGGCAACTGCGCCCCCATGACCGATGCCAACAACGACGGAATCTGGTCGACCACCATCAATATGTCGCCGGGCATCACGGAATACAAATTCTCCTACGACAGCTGGGCTGGTCAGGAAACGCTGCCTGTTGGCGCTGCCTGCACCAAAACCACCGGGACATTCACAAACCGGATTCTCAATGTTAACCAGGCAATGACTTTGGATGCTTTCTGCTGGGGATCCTGCAATACGTTTACCGGAATTTCAGGATCGACCCCAACGGTTTCCATCGCGGTAACAGCCGGAGGAAATCCATCCTGCACGGGAACCGAAGTGGCTTTTTCTGCGACGGTCGCCAACGCTCCTTCCCAACCCTTTTATCAATGGAAAGTAAACGGCGTCAACGCAGGAAGCAATGCCTCTGTTTTTACCTCATCTAATTTAACCACCGGTCAGTCTGTAACCTGCGAAGTCACCTGCGGTTGCAACCAGACGGCACCTGTCACATCGAATGCCATTGTTGTAACGGTTAATCCCATTGTGACTCCGTCCGTCACCATCGCGGTTTCAGGCGATACCACATTCTGCCCGGGCGAATCCCGTACATTTACGGCTACGCCTCTCCACGGTGGAAGCACTCCGGCGTATCAATGGAAAATCAACGGCGTCAATGCCGGAACCAATTCCGCCACATTTTCGACAACCGCACTTACCTCCGCATCAGTGGTTTCCTGTGAGATGACATCCAATGCCCAATGCGTGGTCACTCCCTGGAACCTGAACTGGTCGGATGAATTTTCGGGCAGCAGTCTGGACGCCACCAAATGGACGCCCGAAATTGGCAACAGCGGTTGGGGCAACAACGAACTTCAATACTATACCGGCAACCCGTCGAATGTGCAGTTTGGCAACGACCAGCTTCACATCGTGGCCCGAAACGACGGAGTTGGTGCCCAGCAATACACATCGGCCCGTCTCATCACCAAAAACAAATTCAGCGTAAAATACGGACGGATTACAGGTCGTATCAAGTTGCCTCTGGGTCAGGGAATCTGGCCTGCCTTCTGGATGCTGGGAGCCAACATCGACCAGACACCCTGGCCAGGCTGCGGAGAAATTGACATCATGGAACACATCAACAATGAAATGCAGATCCATGGCACCGCACATTGGACCAACAACGGGTGGACATACAAAGGCAATTTTATTGCGACTGACCCGACCATATTTCATGAATACAGCGTAGAATGGGACAGCCTTCGTATCCGATTTATGTTGGATGGAACAGTTTACCACGAACACCCGATTTCTACCGCCAACGGAAGTTCCGAAGAATTTACAAAACCGTTTTTTATCCTTTTGAATATGGCAGTGGGTGGAAACTGGCCGGGTTACCCCAATGCGACTACACCTTTTCCTGCCACCATGGATGTGGACTATGTCAGGGTCTATTCCAAAGGTGGATCCGGAATGGCGGTTGCCAATTCGAACTCCATCAACCTTTCCGCCGGAACCGGACAGACCTGGTATCAGGATGCAGATGGTGACGGATTTGGAAATGCCTCCAGCAGCCAACTTGCCTGCACGGCTCCGTCTGGTTATGTGAACAATTCAAGTGATTGCAACGACAGTCAGCCCGGACTCACCACCGGAACTCCAACGGCAATCAACGGTCCGGCCGGAGTTTGCCGGAATGCAACGGGTCAGGTTTTCTCTGTACCGTCCGTTCCGGGGGCCACTTCTTATCAATGGACATTGCCCACAGGAGCAACTGGTACATCGACAACCAACAGCATCAGCCTTTCGTTTTCATCGACTTACGTCACCGGAAACCTTTGTGTGAAAGCCATCAGCGGTTGCGGTGCCGGAGCCAGTTTCTGCCGGAGTGTGGTATATTATTCAGCCAAACCTGCCACACCGGTCTCCATTTCCGGAATTGCGAACGGTGCCTGTGTTTCATCTTCCAAAACCTTTACCGTTGCGGCTGTAGCCAATGCAACTGCATATAACTGGACAGTACCTGCGAATGCCTTCATCCAAAGCGGACAAGGAACGACTTCCGTAACGATAGGATTCCTGGCAGGATTTACGACGGGCACTTTGTCTGTAACAGCCGGCAACTGTGCAGGAAATTCAACCGCCCGCACATTGACCATGACCAGTGCCACCGCCATTCCGACCACCATTTCAGGACCTTCAAAAGTCGTTTGTGCAGGAAGCATCCAAACCTACTTCTGTTCAACAGTATCTGGAGCCGGAACCTACAACTGGATCGTTCCAGCCAATGCCACCATCCTGAGCGGACAAGGAACCGCCACCATTTCAGTTCAGTTTCCAACACCATTTACTTCCGGAAATGTTCAGGTGAAATCCCAGACCAGTTGCTTCACAAGTGCAGCGAAATCTCTTACTGTTTATGCGGCTCCGTCCTCGCCCGCTTCGGTTTCCGGACTATTGCAGGGTGTATGTAACGGAACCACTCAGACCTATAGCTGTCCGGTTTCAACGACAGGAGCAACGTCGTATAACTGGACGGTTCCGACTGGTTCGGTAATCAACAGCGGACAAGGAACCAACAGCATCAGCCTGACAGTTCCTACCAGTTACAGTTCTGGAACGATTTCCGTTGCGGCCGCCAATGTATGCGGAAGCAGTGGTCTGCGTTCTGTGACCGTTCGTTCGGTTCCTGCGACACCAGGCACCATCACCGGATTGGCATCCAACCTTTGCGGAGGCGTAACCCAAAATTATTCCATCGTCGCCGTTTCCGGAGCGACCGGATATAACTGGACACCCGCATCCGGATGCAACATCCAGACCAATTCGGGCACCGCCATTTCAATGCAGATTCCGTCCGCCTTTACGACAGGTACGTTGTCTGTAACTGCCGTAAACAGTTGCGGCTCCTCCCCTTCTAAAACACTGGCATTGACACGACTTCCGGCCACACCGGGCACCATCACAGGACCAACTGCGGTTTGTCCGCTTCAAACCGGTCTGGCTTATTCAGTTACGGCGACGACTGGACTGACCTACACATGGACAGTTCCCGGAACCGGCAGCGTGACAAACGGACAAGGAACTTCCGCCATCACCGCAAACTGGGGAAGTACAGCGGGTTCTGTAAGTGTGAAAGCAAACAATGCCTGCGGATCATCTTCAACAAGAACACTGGCCGTTGCTTTAAATGCCTGTCGGTTGGCGCTGAATGAAGAGTCAATTGTTGATCCAACAGCCCGGATTTTCCCAAATCCAGGAAGCGGATTGTACCAAATCGAAACTGAAAATCTTGAAGGCGACGTAACCATCACAGTATACAATATGCTCGGAGAAAAGATCGGAATTCAGACAGTAAAAAGCATCAGCGGTTCTCATTCACTGGATCTTCGACATCAGCCTTCCGGTATTTACTTTGTAAAATTATCCGCTGACGGATTTACCAAAGATCTCAAAATCATCAAGCAGTAATTTCATCACTGATCATTGCCATTCTAAAACATCAGATTGTTGAAAACCATTTTCCTGACGGCTATTTCCTTGCTCTTCCTGATTCCGGCTCATGGCCAGAACAACAAAGTGGCCGTCACTTTTCGTGTCAACTTAAACGGCATTCTGGGATTTTCGCAACCCAACGTCAGCGGGAACTTCAACAACTGGTGTGGCAATTGCCAACCTTTGAACAACGCCAAAAAAGACGGAATCTGGGGTACCACGATTCAACTTTCGCCGGGCACCTACGAATACAAATACACATTCGACAACTGGGCTGGCTCGGAAAAACTGACCGCCGGTGGAGCCTGTTTCATTTCCGGAAACGGGTACACCAATCGCGTGGTAACAGTTACGAAAGATACCGTCCTTGATGCCTATTGCTGGCAATCCTGTCTTCCGGCAGAAAACAAAAGTGAGGCTGGAAATAAACTGCAGATCGAAACCACATCTGGAAAAGTATCCTTTTGCGAAGGAGCCGTGGTGGAATTCAAAGCAAGACTCTCAAATGAAGAATCGCATCCCTGGTTCCAATGGAAAGTGGATGGCGTTTCGGTCGGAGGAAACGAACCCATTCTGCGCACAAACACTTTAAAAGACGGACAAACCATCACCTGTGAAGCTACCTGTGGTTGCCACCAGAAAACACCCTTGGTTTCAAATAAAATTGCCATCCATGTGACTCCGTCCGTGATTCCGTCGGTGGCCATTGAACAGGAAAAAACGCAGGCGGAAGGAAAGACGATTCCATTCAAAGCAACCACCGAAAACGGAGGAACGAACCCGTCCTTCCAATGGCTGGTGAATGATAAACCATTTGGCACCAACTCGCCGACGCTGGTCCTGAAATCTGGACTGGCTGATGCAAACGTAAAATGCAGGATGACCTCAAATGCCAACTGCACGACGGCACCCTTCAAACAAATCTGGTCGGATGAATTTTCGGGGTCCCGTTTCGATACCACCAAATGGGTACCTGAAATTGGTGACCACGGTTGGGGAAATCAGGAACTTCAGAACTATACCGGTTCTGCCCGGAACGCCGAAGTGAAGAGTGGATTTCTGAACATCATCGCCATGAAAGAACCTTCGGGCAAACTGGATTATTCATCCGCCCGGCTGATTTCTAAAAACAAATTTTCCTGCCAGTATGGAAAAATCGAAGCCCGGATGGCCCTGCCTTACGGAGCCGGATTGTGGCCCGCTTTCTGGATGCTGGGAACCAATATCGACGAAGTTCACTGGCCTCTCTGTGGTGAAATCGACATTATGGAACACATCAATTCCGACGATCATGTGCTGGGAACCATGCATTGGAAGGACGGCGACCATGTGTACAAAGGGGGTATGCAGAAAGTAGATTCGCGTGAATTTCACAATTACAGCGTGGAATGGGACAGCCTCAGTGTCCGCTTTTTTGTAGACAATCAGTTTTACCACCAGCACTGGATCTGCGATGGGAACAACAGCAAAGAGGAATTTACACACCCGTTTTTTCTGCTGCTGAATCTCGCAGTCGGCGGACAACTTCCCGGACCTGTAGCACCGGAAACTGTATTTCCGGCAACGATGAAAGTGGATTATGTGCGGGTGTATTCCAGAGAATCTGAAAAAGGAATCGAATCCAACGAGATCCGTCTGAAACGGAAGTAATCAAAATGAGTTGTTAATGAAAAAAGCCCCACTGTGAAGCGGGGCTTTGGGTTTATGCCGGATTATTCAATTTTCAAGCCTTGATTCACCAATGAAAAATACCCTTCGGGGTTTGGGGCCGTAAAAGAAATGGAATCAAGGCCTTGCGAAGCCAAAGGATTCCAGATAAATAATCTGCTTTATAGCAGTTGATGAAAGTTGTCTAGAAGTGTCGTCTCCACCAGCGTTGGATCCAGGTTCCATGCTTTTTGCGAAGCATCTTTTTTGTACTGGTGCTCTTGATGGCGGCAAATTCATGCTTTTCAGCTTTGTAGCCTTTTCTGAATTGTTTTGGGGTGATTTTCTGTTGTGTCAGTGTATAATTCACTCCTTTTCGGGGTTGAATATTGGCCTGAGAAGCTGTACAGATGGCGAGCATCAAAACCATGAGCACAGAAAGAGGACGAAGATTGGCAAAAAGTTTCATACGCGTTCGTTGTTTGAGGTTTTAAAACTTTTTCTCGAACGGCAGATTCATTCGGAGGTTTCAGCAGAATTCGTTAATTGACAGAGGAAAATCCAGCATTCAACGAGAAGTAAAATGATCGCTTTCGAATCAGCACTCTGAAACACATGAAAACCGAAATAGAGATCGTCTTTTTGCCTACACGATTTTATCCTCGAAAGCACTTTCTTCGTAGCTGATAAATTTGCGATTTACTTTATATATTCGCAAGATGAGGCATGCAACTCGAACCTATTCAGACCATTACACCGTTTCCGACTGGGAAAAATGGAAGGATCAATGGGAACTCATCGATGGTATGCCTTATTCTATAAGTCCCGCCCCTTCGATCCGGCATCAGCAACTTAATCTGGCACTCTCTTCCATTCTCGCAGAGAAACTAAAGTCACCAAGCTGCAAAAAATGCAAAGTTCTCATTCCGGTCGACTGGCAAATTTCCAACGATACGGTCGTTCAACCCGACATCATGGTTTACTGTAAACCATTGCCTGACAAACGTATTACCGAAACCCCAGAGGCAATTTTCGAGATACTTTCTCCTTCAACTGAGAGGAAAGACCGAAACGAGAAGTTCTCCTTGTATGAAGCCCAAAAAGTAAAAACGTATACACTTATCGATCCGGTTCTCGAGGAAATTGAAATATTTGAGTTGGATGAAAATGAAAAATATTTCAGGAAAAGCACAGGTTCACATTATCGATTTCTATTCGGAGATTGTCCAGTGGAGATTGACTTTCAGGTAATTTGGGATGATCTTGCGTCCTGAGTTACCACCGCATTCAATTCCATGTCCAAACGAATCCTTCTTGCCGGCGCCTCCGGAATGATGGGCCAGATGCTTCTTCAGCTTTCACTCGATAGCAGTGAAGTCAAAGAAGTCACTTCCATTGTCCGAAAACCAGGAACCATCAAACACCCGAAGCTCACCGAAATTGTGCACGCCGATTTTCTGGATTTTACCGCCATCGAACAGTCTTTTGAAAATCAGGATGTATGCTTTTTCTGTATCGGTGTTTATACAGGACAGGTTCCTCCAGCTGAATTTCACACCATCACCGTTGGGTACACCAAAGCATTTGCCGAAACCCTCCGCCGGAAAAGCAACAACACTTCCTTCGTATTTTTAAGCGGACAGGGTGCCGATTCGTCCGAAAAGAGCCGCATTCTTTTTGCCCGTGAAAAAGGCATTGCCGAAAACATCCTCATTGCACTCAATTTCAACCAGCTGTGCCTCGTGCGTCCCGGTTACATTTACCCCAGCATACCACGGACGGAACCCAATTTTTCCTATGTGGTGTTCCGGTTTTTCTATCAGATCGGTGTTCGGTATTTGTATCCCAACATTGGCCTGACCTCCCGAAATCTAGCCGGAGCCATGTTTGTGGCCGGGATGCAGAAGGCACCCAAACAAATCATGGAAAACGCCGATCTGCGTAAGTTTGACGAGGAACGGATGTCGTTTTAAATTCGGATCTGATCAGAAGAAATTGCTTTCCGAATTTTCCCCGAAGTAATCGTTGTACACGCTGCACTCCCGGATCATGAGCTGGTGAAACTTGGTCTGAGGTGCGAAGTTCTGAAGACTGTGGATCCATTTGTTGTTGGCCAGCATAGATTTTAGTTTGCCTTGCCATACATCGGAATCAATGTAGAAATACCCATATTCAAACTTGCCAGTCCTAACCATTTCGATTCGCGTTTCCGCCATTTGCCGGTTCAACATACAGCGGGCAGCCATGTACATAGACCGTGCCTTGATGTCTTTGTCCACTGCTGCACCTACTGATTTTTCAAAATACTCCAGGGCTTTTCCGGTTGTGATGTAATTGTTCTGCAGATACGATTCAGCCGCCTCTGCCTTTTTGTTCTTTATGGCCGTAAACGGAACCAAACTCTCCAGATCAGACGAACTGTGCGAACTTTTCACACAATACCAGGCGGTTCCTTCAAAGCTGAGATTGAATTCTCCACAACCCAACTGGTAATAAGCGTTTGCCAGATCATCGCCTTTGGCCGTTTTGGTGAGGGCTTCCAGTTTCACCAATTCAGCAGTAAACTGGACCGGTGTTTTTGGATTGGCAGCGGTATCAAAAGGCATCCGCACACAAAATGGATTTCGAAAACGAGCATATGATTCGTATTCATTACCAAAAAGACTTTCGGGTAACCGGGCAAAAAGTTCTGCAGATTTTGCATATTGATGTTCTGCCAGATACCTCCGGGCAGTCCAAAAACAAATTTCATCTTTTTCGATCCGGGCCAAGGCAACCAGTTTCGTTTCAACGTCTGTCTTATTGGACTTGATCACCAGATCCAGCACGTCTTGCATGTGTTGGGCGGACGTCCCATTACAGAGTTCTTCCAGACTTGTTTGAGAAGAATAATCCAAATCTCTTCCCGATTGCCTTTTGGTCGTCATCACCCGAAGAAGAAAAGCCTTTACCCGATTCAATGGCAGAGCTTCTTCCGGATCCTTATTTTGGCAGGACCAGTTCCACCACTTATGGTCTTCTTCTTTTCCTGATTCTTTTTCATAAAAATTGGCAAACCTCAGTAGTGCCGTTGTACGGGCATTGACATGGTAAAAACTGGAATCGTTTTCGAGACCACCCAATAATCGGACCATACGTTTTTCAAGTTCCGGGGTCATCCAGGTTTCGGTAATAGACACCAACAAGAGTTCCTGAGCGGCCATTTGTTTGGCGAGGCCATCCCCAGGATCGGGAATTTGGCGGGCCTTTTCGATCAGAGTCAA
Source organism: Spirosoma fluviale (assembly GCA_945883425.1). GTDB lineage: Bacteria > Bacteroidota > Bacteroidia > Cytophagales > Flexibacteraceae > CAMDMI01. The sequence goes on along the minus strand of CAMCXM010000066.1, from coordinate 2,533 downwards.
AGCTGTACCATTTTCTCCTTTCAAATATTGTAAGTAGGATTGAGCAGTGAGCCAGAAAGCCTGATCGCTGCCCTTTGATTTGGCGGTCATTTCCGCCGTAAAATTGTTCAGCTTTTCCTGATAGCCCAGCGTCTCTCGCTTTACGTTGATCCGCCGGAGCGAATCTTCCGGACTTTCCGGATAGGAATAAGAATCTCCGTTCGATGGAAAATACATTTCGGACCGGTTGATTTCCCTTGATAAAATGAGCTTGAGCATCGGATGCTGCGGATTGAGACCGGCAAGCCGAATGGCATAGGGAAGATTGTCTGTATTAGGCAGGATGCCTAAAAACGAAAAAACGGCTTCCTTTTCCTCATTGCTTTTTGCGAATCCAACCACCGCTTCTGAAAAAGCCAGACTCAAAAACCGGATACTGGTAACCGCTTCCCTTCTTCGGGAAGGACAATTTCGGAACACCATCGCAAATTCAAACAGTGACCTGTCCTTTTTACCATCCAGAGCGTAACTGGTGGCAATAAGACTCCGGGCCCAATCGCTGATATAGGTTTTGTGCGAAAGTGGCAAAATGAGTTGGTCATAGGTTTCTATGGCCAGTTGCGGAACAGGCGATTGCCAGGCCAGTCGAACGGCCAGGTATCCATATCGCTCTTTCAGAAATACATCGGTTGACTGAAGGCTCCTTTCTGTGGCAAACTTCCATTTGTTTTTTATGAGCTGATGATTCGGAACGGGCTTCTCTTCCCATTCGTAATCTCCCGATTCGGTCAGAACTTTTGTTGTCGATTGCAGAAATTCCAGATAAGACGATCCTTCCGGACTTTTCCTTTTTACCTTTTTCAGAAACGCAGGCGAAAGGGCATCTCCATACAGATTCTGGCGAATTTCTTCCGAAGTAAACCCCGACCCCAACCAGGCTGACCATGCACCGACATGGAGCTTTTCGACAGCTTCTGTCTCATCATACCAAGGATCATAAAAATCAAAAAGATCAGATATAGAATTGGGTGAATAAAAATAGGGCCGGAATTCTTGGTTTAAACCCGTTGCCTCGGGATTAAAATAGCTATTAAACTCGTTCCAATCACCGTAATAACCACCACAACACAGGGCGGAAACAGCAGAAAAAAAGAGAAGGACTTTAGTGCGGAGGGATGTCATACAGGTTGTTTTTTATGGATGGATCAAAGGACGAAAGAACTCGCGAATCAAGGTGATAAAACGTAAGACTGATATTCCGATTGCGGATTTGCGACAGCACCTCATTTCGCACCGCGAGTACATCTTCAGACCGGCTGCTTTCAACATGAAACTCGTCGCCCCGATGAACGGACAGGCCAAATAACAGGGTATCTTCTTGAGCTGTAAAAGTATTGGATTTCGGTCCTTCTGAAAAGCAGCCGGCGACCTTGATTTCAGCTTGCCCGATCTGATTCAGGATCCGCAGAAAATGACCGTTTCGAAACACAACAGTCCACTGAAACATGGGCAGGGCCAGGTCAAGTTCCAGCGGATATTGGTTGAGATTTCTCAGGTATTGATGAATGATGCCCGGATCGAAGATGGAATTGCGGGTTTCGGGTTTCCGGATATCGCCCACATTGTAGCACATCAGCATGCCCCGATCGGCGGGAGGCAGGCCTGTGGTAGCAGAGAACTTCACCTGATGGAGACGAATGGTAACAGAAACCGGAAGTTTGATTTCGTTTTTGACGGCCTCGATGAGTGAAAAATAACGTTTCCTTGTGGTGGCCGTCCAGTCGCAGTCCAACTGAATTTCGTGGATCACCACCGAATCACGCCGTGCCATGTTTTGTATTTTGTGAACGATCCGTTTGGCCAGCGATGATACCGAATCTTTGTTGATTTTGGCCATCGTCCGATTAGTGATGAATACCACCGGCACTACATCGAAACCCTTGAGGTCGCCATCCTTTTGCATGGCAGCCACCGGAACCGGTTCGTTTCCTTTGAGATCCACATCGAAAAACCGCAGGTAGATTTTACGGACGGCATTCGAATGAAGGAAGGATCGCTCGGTACTGTCCGGCTGAAAAACCGTTTTCCAGTGATACACCGCTGCTGTGATCCGCTTTTCTTCGGACGGAGCGTTGGAGCACGATTCCATTCCAAACCATAGGAATATCAGCCAGAAAATCCGATGAAAGACAGGGCCAGAAAACAGGCGGAACACAGTAAAAATTGAAAGGAGGAATCGGGTTCGAATTTGGGGAAGAAAAGTGATTGGGCGAAAAAAAAGAGGGGGGATTTTTAATGATCTGCTTACCTCAAAAATGAATGATCTTGTCATTCGCAAAACACATGTATTTATGTTCTTACAATTTGAATTACTCAGCGATTCTCCTTCATTTCTCTCCGTGAAACTCCGCGTCTAAAAGGGATGAATGCATCCGGCCGACCGAGGAGGATTACAAATCCACGGCATCTGCGTTCGGGATCCGATATCCCGAACAGCTGGGCGCACTTTTTTGAACAGTATCATCGAAATACAATTGAACTGCTTGTTGGCCTT